>NZ_JCACKA010000074.1:0-178762 GCF_059505145.1 Mojavia sp. | reverse complement strand
TCCGAGTTCTGAACTCGAACGACCGAGCAAAAAGGTCGAAACTCCGAGTTCTGAACTCGAACGACTGAGCAAAAAGGTCGAAACTTTGAGTTCCAAACTCGAACAGCCGAGTAAAAAGGTCGAAACTCCGAGTTCAAAGCATAAAACTTGGGATGTAAAAGGCGATCGCCAAAGTATTTTATCCTGAAAGCTTATCTCTGATTGAGCATACTCAAGGTTAGATAAGATTGACATAGTAAAAATACACTAAGCTCGCCGAACATTATTCAGAATTTGGGAGGGAGCAATTGACTGACGTTGTAGTTGGCTTAGATTTAGGTACAGGAGGAGTAAGAGCGATCGCGGTTGACCTGCAAGGAAAAATTATCGCTCAGACTACGAGAAGTTATCCCCTGTTAACTCCACAACCCGGTTGGACAGAACAGAATTCATCGGATTGGGTGGAAGCTAGTTTGGATGCTTTATCTGATGTTACTCAACAGCTAGATGGACACCAAGTGATCGCCCTCGGTTTATCTGGACAAATGCATGGTATGGTTCCTCTTGATGCAGAGGGAAAAGCAATTAGACCAGCAATTTTGTGGAATGACCAGCGCACAGGTAAAGCCGTTGCTGAGATTGAAGCCGCCATTCCCCATCAGGAGTTGATTCAGCGTACTGGAAACCCTGCAATTACTGGATTTCAACTGCCGAAGCTTGTATGGTTGCGGACTGAAGAACCGGATGCTTATGCTCGGCTGTGGCAGATTTTTTTGCCAAAAGATTATCTAGGATATGTGCTAACTGGCGAGTCAGTGACAGAACCCTCTGATGCTTCTGGTATTGGGTGTTTGAACTTGGCAAATCGGCAATGGGATACAGATATTCTCCATGCTCTTGATATTAATCCAGGATTTTTCCCCCCAGTAGTCGAGTCTACTGCGATCGCCGGACGATTGAAATCAGAAATTGCTACCCGTGTGGGACTACCAGCCGGATTACCTGTGATTGCAGGCGGAGGCGACAATGCAGCAGCAGCAATTGGTTTAGGTATTTCATCAAGCAACCTCAACCGGGGTAGTTTGAGTATTGGCACATCAGGAGTTATCTTTGCACCATGCGATCGCCTAATTCCCGATCCCCAAGGTCGAGTGCATTTATTCTGTCATGTTGATGGTGGCTATCATCTCTTGGGAGTGACGCTAGCAGCAGGTGGATCTCTGCGTTGGTATAGAGATACATTTGCACCGCAGATATCCTACACCGAATTGATGGATCTGGCAGAGGATTCTTTACCTGGTGCGCGTGGTGTTTTATTTTTGCCCCACCTCGCAGGAGAACGCAGTCCCCACCTCGATCCAGATGCGCGCGGTGCTTTAGTGAATCTGTCATTAGCTCACACCCAGGCAGATATAACTCGTGCTGTGCTGGAAGGTGTAGCATTTAGCTTGCGAGAAGCATTGGAGATAATTAGTGCGATTGCTCCCGTACATCAACTATTAGCAACAGGCGGAGGCGCACGATCCAACATTTGGCTACGAATTTTGGCAGATATTTTGCAAACAGAACTCATTGCACCCAAAGCCGAAGAAGGAGCCGCTTACGGTGCAGCGATTTTAGCAATGGTGGGGGTTGGTGCATATCCTAATTTAGAAGCTGCATTCAAGATATTGCCACAGGATAGCAATGTGGTACAGCCGCAAGTAAATTCTGTGTACGAAGCAGGGTTTAACCGATATAAATTATTGTACGAAGCCCTTAAAAAAATTCGTAATTCGTAACTGCTAAATATAATACTCGCTCTGGCTCAGTCGCTTCCAGTGCTAGGCCATAACTGAGGAATTGACATAATACAAAATCTGAAGCTTCTTCAAGTTATAAATTCATGTCAAGCACTCACGAGCAAATTTTTAGCTCTGTCAATGCTTCATTGCTCCCATTAGAAGCACTTTCAGTTGCTAATTCCATCAAATACAAAAAATAGTTTAATCTGTTAGTGTTTAAGGTTAAGTTAGCACGAGATTGCCAGTGAGAGGATTAATAACTCCATCAGTCATTGAGAATTTTACAGTTGGCATCGTCACAAGTGTCGTAACTGCTGTCGTTGTTTGGCTGTGGGGAAAAATACGAGCATCCCAGATCCTAAATCGAAAGTCTGCTTTTTTTGGTATTTCTCCTAAAGAAAATTGTCTTTTAGTTATAAATCATGATCCTCGCAATCAGAATTCGGTGACGCATGGAGATGTGGAAACATTGATTGAGATTGCAAAGCTCGTAGCTGAAATTCATGGCAAGTTAGTCATTGCACGTTTTGATCGCATATTGGAACCCGCAGGAGAAACAACCGAATTCTGTATAGGAGGGCCCGATTCTAATGAGAGAACTAAAGTTCATTTAGAAAACTTTCTTCAAGGCATTTATATTAATCCTTATATGCCTGATGATCCTGATAATATTGCGTTTGTTACGAAAGAAAAAAAGTATAGATTCGTAAACAATAAGGATGAACACGCTATTTTGGCAAGATTTTATCCAGAGTCTGATTCTTATCCTGTAATCTTAATTTGTGGGCAGACATCAAAAGGTAATCGGGGAGCCGTTCACTATTTGAATAAAAATTACGATAGTTATTTAAGGCAAAAATTCGGTAATAAAAAACCATTTTGTTTGATTCTTAAGCTACAATCACCTCTAACTTATGGCGTTAAGGCAGTGCATCTCGTTAAAGATATCACTGAGATAGCATTTATTCCTTTTACTCATCAATAGCAGCAAAAGGATTGAGCCAAACCCATCTCCTAACCAAACGCCGATCGCAGCCAGTTTAAATTTTAGATTTTTGCGATCGCCACGACTAGTCACTGCATCGGGAAAATCGCTTTCTGCAAAAATACCTGCTGGTTAGCGATCGCCCAGCTTGCTCAAACAGCGATTCTGCTAGTCTGGTTCCATATATAACTTTGTCAGAGCCAGGACAACTGTATATTATTAAATAATGGAACAGGCCTGGAAGATTCATCAATGCAGTTAGTCAGTCGGGAGCATATTGCGATCGCTTCTGAGGTGCGGAGTGGGAAGCCCTGCATTATCGGTACTCGCATTGCTGTAGAAGACGTGGCGATGATGCATTTAAAGCTAGGATATTCCTTGGTAGAGATTGCTGGTAAGTATGACCTGTCACTAGCATCTATTTATGCAGCAATGGCTTATTACTTCGATCTCCGAGACGAGATTGATCGCCGCACAGCAGAAGAGGATGAGTTAGTTGAGGTACTGAAGCAAAATCATCCCTCACGTCTCAAAGAGAAACTTAGACAGTTGAGGAATGAGTGAGCAAATTCGCTTTCATCTGGATGAAAATGTTGCTCTGACGATCGCGCTTCGCTAAGTCTAGCCTTATGGGTTGTGTCTCGCCAATAAGCGATCGCCACAACTAGTCACTGCATCATGGATCAAGTCGATTTCAATTAATTAGTAGGATGCACTGGCGCTCGCGCAACGCACTACACTCCTACTGTAAATATGGCTATTCTTTAAGCAACGCCGTAATCTGTGTACTGCCTTTTATACGGAGGCTGCAATCCCAAAACAATGTCATCTTTGGGAACACCCATCTTAACTAACTCCTCAGCAGGATTCTGATCTGTTAAGTTCTGCTGAAGCCATATTTTTCCGTTTTTAATGTCAAAATGCATTACACATCGATAAATGCGATCAAATTTTTGCCAACCGACATTCATCCACTGATAATGATCTCGCTCTGTATCAAAAATAAGTTGAGCTTCCACCTGCTCATCTGAAACATCGTCACTGGCATAACGAGTGAGCAAGGTCTGAATGTACTCTCGATATTTAGCTATTTTGTCCATTGCACAATCACCTCATTCACCGGGTCGTAGACAACTAACAAAACTTGATATTTTTGTAATGCTATCTGCGTGAAATCAAGTTGAAAGAAAGTCCCATAGGCATCTACTGGAACTGCTAAATATAATACTCGCTCTGGCTCGGTCGCTTCCAGCACCAGCCGATAACTGAGGAATTGACCTAAAGCAGCGTAGAAATCTGTAATTGCAGAAGGGTTCAAAAAGCTCTTGATCTCAACTGCTATTTTCTCATCTGCTCTCTCGGCTGCAACCAGTCTTTCTGCACCCAAATCTACTTGAAAGTTGACGTTACCAAATTTAAATTTGAGTGGATCATCTGTAATTACCCACTGCTCTTTTTGTAGAGCTTGCTTGACTGCTTCGTGAAAGATGTCCTTTGCTGACACAGATAAAATTAAATACTTATCATTATCGTACTCTTTTTGCTGAAGTTGACTCAACTGTATGAAGACTGTTAGCAACATCAAGCCAACCTTCAAGCGATCGCCTACAACTCAAACTAGGCGATCGCAATCTATCTTTTACCCATCCACAGGTTGATTCTGTTTTCAGCTATACCTTAGTTTTTAGATTTTTGTGATCGCCATAACTGCTTACTACATCAAAAAATACATAAACTTGATTTTAATAAGCAAAATGGCATATTAGTTTCACATTTTGTTTAATTAAGTTTTCAAAATGCCTAATTGCTTACTTAAAATGCCATTTGACTTTCTCAAAATGCCTTTTGACTTTCTCATTTTGGTGTTTTCCGCAAGCAAAATGCCATTTGACTTTCTCAAAATGCCTTTTGACTTTCTCATTTTGGTGTTTTCCGCAAGTAAAATGCCATTTGACTTTCTCAAAATGCCTTTTGGCTTTCTCATTTTGGTGTTTTCCGTAAGCAAAATGCCTTTTGACTTTCTCATTTCGGTAGATCACGCACTCATTTTGGTGTTTTCCGCAAGCAAACGGCAAATTACATTCTTAATTCACTTATTTGCTAACTCATATCAGTAATTTTCGCACTTATGATTTGTTATACCGCTGCAACAACAAACGTTCTGCTGTGCTGAAGTGTTAGGCTGCTGTCATAGCATCTGAGATTAGCGTTGTAAAAGCTCTTTTACGGATTCAACAATGACAGTCTCATCCTGAAACTCTGAATTATCAATTTTCAAATCCCAAGGAAGTTCAACCTGCAATGCACGCTCGTTAATTTCTCTCAATCTGTGATCTGAAACAGGAATGTGAACTGATGCATCTCTGCTCATGACTCGTTCTATGCAGGTACTTAGTGGAGCCTGTATGTGGATGACGAACACACGGAATCCTTGTCGCAAAGCTAGTAGCAACTCTGAGAAAGTATGGGCTGTTCCTGTGGACTCAATGCACAGTGTGGAATGCAGTTGAGCTAACTCATCCAGTTTTGCTAATACAATTTGGAACCCTCGTTTCTCAAGAGCAATTGCTTGCAATTCTGGCTCTAGCCGCATCACTTCAAGGAATATAGGTTCAACCCGTAAGAATTTTACATCTAAATATTTCTCCAAAACACTACCGATAAACGTCTTGCCAGCTCCCTTTAGCCCCACGAGCAGCAAAAGACTACATGGTTTTGTATTTGAAGAGGAATACATATCGTAAGTGTGATTTTGCGATCGCTAGGCGTTAAAGGGAAAGGGAGATATTGTACTTTATGCTGGTTTCCATGTGCCGTGAAAGCTAGGGGGAATGACGCTGGGCAATCCTAGTTTGCAAACGGGTTTTTCATCCAGGCGATCGCTATCGTATACCCAAACTTCACTACTATGAGTATTACCGTCATAGACAACAGTTACCACCCAACTTTGCTCAGAATTTTGGGCATTTTGAACGTGGATAGGTTCGGAGCAATAACGATTTTCCCCTAAATCTGCTTCGGTAAAAGTTTCGGTGGAGTGATCGAAGCGAGCGATCGTGTTTAATATTTCTTGGCTAATATCTGATTCTTGGCGGAATGAAGACATATATGTGTACCGTGAGGCTTGCCCAACATTTTGCTGTGGTACACCTGGAAATTCACAATGTCGGTCTAATAGTTGTTGAATTTCCGTAACTTTGCCCGTTTGCGGGTTCAAATGGACTCGCGTTAGTGTACTTTTAGCAGGAGTGTGAGTCTCACCTGTGCCTACTTCTTTGAGATATTGGTTGGTTTGAAAGTCTTCATACCGAGCAATATCCACAATTACTGAGCCGTTAGCATCTACATAACCGTTAGCAAAATGCCATTGATACCAAGCTTCAGTTTGCCCACGGCTTACTAAAGATAAAGTTTCGCGGTCAATCACCAAAACTTGAGTCCCTATTTCCGGTTGCCACTTCAGCGAATCACTATAGTTGCTCATCCCTACTAGCATGGGTAGAACATTCATCCGCACTGGAGGAACGAAAAACACAAGGTACTGTCCTGCTAGGACAAAATCATGTACTAGTGGCACTCCATCTAGCTGGTATGCGGCTTTTTGGATAATCTTGCCAGTAGAATTGCTTTTGTAAATATTCAGTGTCGCATTTTTTCCGGGGCTAATGCCAAAATTAAAAATTTCCCCTGTCTGAGGGTCGCATTTGTCATGAGCAGAATAACTTAAGCCTGCGGTTAACCCGCCTAAATCATCCTCGCCCCAAGTTTCTAAAGTTTGTAAATCGAGGGCGTGGGGTTTACCACCTTCCCATAATGCCAATAGTTTATCTGGAAGTGCCAAAACAGAGGTATTGGCAGCATTCTTTACTGGTTTACGCCATTGATTCCAAATTGGCCCTGGTGCGGTCATGCCATAGTTACCGTAAAGCAATTTACCTGCTGCTGCTTCTTCTTGATAACCAGCAGTTTGCACGTAACGATAAACTCCCGTGGCTCCTGCATCGGTAAAATTCACAGCCAGAATTGCTCCATCGCCATCAAACCAATGCCCCATGTGGACGCCACCACGTTCTAGTCGTGCGGGGCCATTGCGATAAAGTGTCCCCTGTAAGCCTTGAGGGATGCTACCAGAAAGAATAGGTAATTGGGTAAGGGGAAATTCTGTAGCAGGTTTGGCGATCGCGCCTGCCCAGGCTCTTTTGGTTGACTTTTGTTCAAGTGTCTGCATATAAAATTTGCTTTCAAAACTAAAAAGCGATCGCTAAGGTCGTTCTACAGAAAATAGCGATTATGTTATCAGGTTCTAAATATTTAGCTTCCTTATAAAGACAGAAGCGGCTATAGGTTAGATGGTATATAAAAATCTTTAGTATAAAGCCACGTGTGGCATAGTTGAAACTTTTCTTTGAAACTTTTTTAAAGTAGAGGCTTTGGCTTTAGCCCCAGTAATATCTTTTTCTTTTTCTTGATTATATCTTATCTACTGGATGCGAGCGGTTCAGATAAAATCTCGATATACTGAAAGCAAGTATTAAGTATAAAGTAAAACTCTTTTTAGAGAATTATTAGCTAGGTGTAATAATGTCTACTGCTACGGTCAAAACCTGTAGTTTAAGGCGAAAAATTTCTCGTAATACCCATAGCTTTGGTAGAGCGATCGCCTTATTCATTATGCTCTGGGGGTGTAGTGCGCCTAGTTTTAATTCCTCTAGTTTAACTTGGAAGACTTATAGTAATTCCCGATATAACTTTGAGTTTCCCTATCCGAGCAATTGGACTGCCTTACCACCACCAGACAATGATGATGGGGTTGCTTTTATACCACCACAAACAAGCTCTGTAGAGATTCGCTCGTGGGCAGGTAATCGGCTAGCAGATTCCATCAGCCAAAATCCCGAAGCAAAAATAACGGTAAATCCTAACTTTAAAACTGCTCAAGGAGTATCTGGGGTCATGGTTGTGGAAGTCGGGCCCCAAGTAAGCTCGATGACCCTAACACTAACTCAGGGTCAAGTCAAATATTATTGGCAGGGACGAAGCCAGAGCCAAAAATTTTCAGATTACTATCGTTTGTTTTCCTACATTGCCTACCAGTACAAAATTCCCAATTAATTAAGAGTCCTGAGTTAAAAGACTGCTCACAAAGGGCGCGGCATTTACTGGGTGCAGAGGCGCTAATGAAGTGCTAAGTAATAAAAAACTCCATCCCCTTGTGGGTGGAGTTTCCCGCCGCTTCCGATAAAAACCTCACAGATGAGAATTGTGTTCACTTCATGACTCAGAACTCAACACTCACAACTCAGGACTCAGCACTCGCAACTCATGACTCAGCACCCACAACTCAGGACTCAGCACTTGTATTTTTCACGACTAACAACTGAATTATTTACTAGTATCTCCCTTTTGGTGGTTGAGAGGGGACACAAACCTGATAGATTTAGCTAACAGCGAGTGAAAACTGGTAAAAATGAAAGTCCTGGTTATTGGTGGCGATGGGTATTGTGGTTGGGCAACTGCTCTTTATCTTTCCAATCAAGGTTATGAAGTCGGGATTTTGGATAGTTTAGTGCGGCGACACTGGGATAACGAGCTAGGTGTCGAAACTCTAACTCCGATCGCGCCAATTCAGCAACGTCTCCAGCGCTGGTACGATTTGACTGGCAAATCCATAGACTTGTTTGTTGGGGATATTACTAATTACGAATTCCTCAATAAAGCGCTGCACAAATTCCAACCAAGTGCCATAGTACATTTTGGCGAACAGCGTTCTGCGCCATTTTCGATGATTGACCGCGAACATGCAGTTCTTACCCAGGTCAATAACGTAGTTGGCACTTTAAATCTCCTGTATGCCATGCGGGAAGATTTCCCAGACTGTCATCTAGTGAAGTTGGGGACAATGGGTGAATACGGCACACCCAACATCGACATCGAAGAAGGCTACATCACCATTGAACACAATGGGCGTAAAGATACATTGCCTTATCCCAAACAGCCAGGCTCAATGTATCACCTTAGCAAAGTCCATGACAGCCATAATATCCACTTTGCTTGTCGAATTTGGGGCTTGCGAGCCACAGACTTGAATCAAGGTGTAGTTTATGGCGTCTTAACCGAAGAAACGGGAATGGACGAAATGTTGATCAACCGCCTTGATTACGATGGGGTGTTTGGTACAGCACTCAACCGCTTCTGTATTCAAGCAGCTATTGGTCATCCCCTTACTGTCTACGGTAAAGGCGGACAAACCCGCGGATTTTTAGATATTCGGGATACAGTGCGGTGTGTGGAACTAGCGATCGCTAATCCTGCTCAACCAGGTGAATTCCGTGTATTTAACCAATTTACCGAACTATTCAGCGTTGGCGAATTGGCAACCATGGTGAAAAAAGCCGGGAACGCAATGGGATTGAATGTAGAAGTCAATCACCTTGATAATCCCAGAGTTGAGAAAGAAGAACATTACTTCAATGCTAAAAACACCAAATTGCTTGATTTAGGTTTACAGCCTCACTATCTCTCTGATTCTCTACTTGATTCTCTGTTAAACTTTGCTATCAAGTATCAGAAACGAGTTGATAATAAGCAAATTCTGCCCAAAGTCTCTTGGCATAGAAAATAAAGTCAAGTCTTTGTGCGGCTAATAACAGAACCTTATTTAAGTCAAGTAAGTCGCTGGTCAAAAACTGGTCGTCATATCCTAGCGCAATATGATGACCAGTCAATTGTTGTTTATATAAAGCGACAGGAAACTCCATCGCCAAGATGGGTGGAGAGGGATAGTCGCCCCGTCGCTTCGAGGATTGGTCATAGGATATTGGTAGCTTCTTCCCCATGCCCTATTCCCCATGCCCCATGTCCGCAAAATCCCACTCATGCCGGGGTGGGATGAGCTTACGCCAAAGATTGGATTATGAACATCGAAGATATTTCGGACTTTGTGCAACAGCAACGACAAAACATTAAGTCTGACTGTGCAGAATTGATTACGCCACAGGAGACGGTTTACTCTGGGTGTGATACCAAAATGCAAACAAAGCTGGGATTATCTGCCTGGACTGAATAGTTTTTCATGAAAATTGCCCTATTCACCGAAACCTTTCTGCCTAAGGTTGACGGCATTGTGACCCGCCTGCGTCACACCGTTGACCATCTACAGCGTCATGGAAACCAAGTTTTAGTGATTGCCCCTGATGGTGGCATCACCGAACATAAAGGAGCCAAAGTTTATGGTGTCTCCGGGTTTCCTTTACCATTGTATCCAGAGTTGAAAATGGCTCTGCCCCGGCCAGCCATTGGTTATGCCTTAGAAGAGTTTCAACCAGATATTATCCATGTCGTCAATCCAGCAGTTTTAGGATTGGCTGGTATATTTTATAGCAAGATCCTGAAAATTCCTTTAGTAGCATCTTATCATACGCACTTACCGCAATATCTCCAGCATTACGGCTTGCAAATGCTAGAAGGCTTACTGTGGGAATTACTGAAGAGCGGACATAATCAAGCAGCCTTGAACCTTTGCACCTCCACAGCAATGGTAGAGGAATTAACAGCACACGGCATTGAACGAGTTGATTTATGGCAACGCGGGGTGGATACCGAATTATTTCATCCTAATTTGGCTAGTGCCGAGATGCGATCGCGTCTCTCACAAAATCACCCTGAAAGCCCTTTGCTACTCTATGTCGGGCGTCTTTCTGCCGAAAAAGAAATTGAGCGGATCAAACCGATTTTAGAGGCAATTCCAGAAGCGCGGTTGGCATTGGTAGGAGATGGCCCTCACCGCCAAGCATTAGAAAAACATTTTGCTGGCACAAACACCCATTTTGTGGGCTATCTCATTGGGCAAGAGTTAGGTTCTGCCTTTGCTAGTGCTGATGCCTTTATCTTTCCTTCCCGTACAGAGACACTAGGATTAGTGCTACTAGAAGCAATGGCGGCTGGTTGTCCAGTAGTAGCCGCCCGTTCTGGAGGAATTCCTGATATTGTCACAGATGGGGTAAATGGTTATCTTTTTGAGCCAACAGCAGATATTCAAGGAGCAATAACAGCTACTGTTCGTCTCTTACAGCAGAAACAAGAACGTGAGCTAATCCGTCAAAATGCTCGTAGGGAAGCTGAGAGGTGGGGATGGGCAAATGCCACCCGCCAGCTACAGGATTATTATCAAAAGGTGCTGTTTTCTCAAAAATTGACAACAGCCATCTAAGTACGTAAGAACTGGATGTAAGGGAGTAAGGGGTGAGGGTTTTGAATATCACACCCCCAACCCGATTCCCCATTCCCCAATCCCCAACCCCCATTCCCCAACCCCCAATCCCCATTCCCCAGTCATCATGACACTCCCTAACCCTGGTAGCATCTTGGCTGCATTAACTGAAATAACTCAAGTTAATCGTACCCAGGCGTTACTAAGTCGTGTTGAAGAGCTTTCTGTTAACGAATTTATTTGCTTACTCGACTTTATTACTGCTGAGTTTCAGCAATTTCTCAGAGCAATTGATCTGATCAATAATGAAGCTCTAGAAACTATGCTGGAAAAAGTGCTAGAAGCTATCACGCTCAAAATCGGTCAAATTCTCCAAGCCGAGCATACAGCAATTTTTTTAGTAGACCATGATAAAGGTCAATTGTGGTCAAAATTGCCTCAAGATAATAGCCAAAAATTCTTAGAAATTCGTACTCCTATTACCGTTGGCATTCCTGGTCATGTTGCCAGCACAGGTCAATATTTGAATATATCAGAAACTTCTACTCATCCCCTATTTAGCCCAGAATTAGAAAAACAAATGGGCTATAAAATCCGCAATCTTTTGTGTATGCCAGTTATAAGTAGTAAAAACCAAACGGTAGCGGTAGTACAACTGGCAAATAAAGCAGCAGATATTCCTTTTAACCAAGATGATGAGGAGCGATTTCGGGACTTTGCCTCTTCTATCGGCATTATTTTAGAAAGTTGCCAATCTTTCTATGTAGCAGCTCGTAATCAGCGGGGCGCAACGGCGCTTTTACGGGCAACTCAGACACTGGGACAAAGTTTAGATTTAGAAGCAACTTTGCAAATAGTAATGGAGCAAGCCCGGATATTAATGCAAGCAGACCGCAGCACACTGTTCTTGTATCGTAAAGAAATGGGCGAACTTTGGACGAAAGTGGCTGCGGTAGACGGCAATAAGTTGATAGAAATCCGTATGTCCTCGAATCGTGGCATTGTCGGTTATGTAGCCTCGACTGGCCAAGCGGTGAATATCCCTGATGCTTACAAAGACCCCCGTTTTGATCCAACTACAGATAAAAAGACTGGCTATGTAACTCGGAATATCCTGTGTTTGCCAGTGTTTAATTCTGCAAATGAATTGATTGGCGTTACACAGTTAATTAATAAACAACAAAGCAGTTTTACCGCCTCCGATGAAGAATTTATGCGAGCTTTTAATATCCAGGCAGGAATTGCTTTGGAAAATGCCCGCTTGTTTGAAAATGTGCTGTTAGAAAAACAGTATCAAAAAGACATTCTACAAAGTTTGTCTGATGCTGTAATTTCTACGGATATGAAAGGTAGAATTGTCACAATTAATGATGCAGCACTGGAATTACTTGGTTTTCCTGTAAGAGAGGCTAATACCAAAACTCATAAGCTGTTGTGGGAAAAAAATTTGCTTGGTCGCTTAGTTTGGGAGGTTGTGCCCATTGAAAATTTGCAAATGCGGCTGGAAGATAGTTTGAAAACAGGTGCTAAACATTATGTTCCAGAACAAAGTTTGACTGTGGGAGTTTATCAAGTCAAAAATCTTGAGTACCGAGTAATAAGTGAAACTCAAGATTTAGAGATCAAGACTCAGCACTATATTTTGGCAGTCCGCGATCGCACTAATCCAGATTTTTTCATTCCCTGGAATCAACCCCTAACTCCCCAGTTAAACTTTTTGAGTGCTAGTGAGGTGCAAAAATTAGAACGCAGCATCAATCTCACTGTTAATCCCCTAACTAACCCAGAAGGTGGAGTGCGGGGTGGTTTGGTAGTGCTGGAAGATATCAGCCGGGAAAAACGGATGAAAAATACCATGTCCCGTTATCTTACACCCCATGTTGCCGAGCAAGTTATGGCTTTGGGGGAAGATACTTTAATGGTAGGTGAGCGCAAGGACGTTACTATTTTATTTTCTGATATCCGTGGCTATACGACGCTGACAGAAAATCTCGGTGCAGCAGAGGTGGTAAGGTTGCTCAATCAGTATTTTGAAACGATGGTGGAGGCTGTATTTAACTTTGAGGGTACTTTAGATAAGTTTATTGGTGATGCTTTAATGGCAGTGTTTGGCGCGCCCTTACCGTTGACGGAAAATCATGCTTGGAGAGCGGTACAGTCAGCATTAGATATGCGTCTCAGATTGGCGGAATTTAACCAACGGCGAATTATTCAAGCACAGCCACAAATTCATATTGGTATCGGTATCAGTTCGGGAGAAGTAGTTTCGGGTAATATCGGTTCTCACAAACGGATGGATTACACCGTAATTGGCGATGGGGTAAATTTAAGTTCGCGCTTGGAAGGTGTAACGAAGGAATATGGCTGTGACATTATCTTAAGTGAATTTACTTATCAGTTATGCAGCGATCGCATTTGGGCGCGTCAGTTAGATAAAATTCGGGTCAAAGGTAAATATCAAGCAGTTAATATCTACGAGTTAATTGGCGATCGCACTACTCCCCTAGATGACGCCACTCAAGAGTTTTTATTCTATTACCAGTCTGGACGTATTGCTTATTTATCACGTAACTTCCAACACGCGATCGCTTGCTTTGAAGCAGCCCAGCGCATTCACCCCAAAGACTACGCTGTAGATATCCACCTAGAACGCGCGTACAATTATCAAAAAACACCACCCCCAGATTCTTGGGATGGTGTTTGGACAATAAATGTTAAATAACCAAGTAAATCAACTATTTCTCAAAAAATCCAGGCATTTTGCGAATGAGAGAATGAAAAAGAATACTTGTTAAAAGCCAAAACCCATTTCATTTATTGTTGATATTTAGGGAACTCCAAAAAATAAATTATCTAATTTTACTCCTTCAAAACGGCTTTCCCTCCCCCTGCTCCCTGCTCCCCTGCCATCAAAGCGATGGAATATTTTTTTACTTGGAAGTCCCTTACTTGCTCCATCTTCCTTAGCTTCCACCTTCAGAATCTTCTTGGTCATCTTTGAAAGCATCTTCACCGATTCTTAGTTGTTTCTTAGAGCGTTTCAACTGTTTCCAAAGATCCTTTATTTGCTCATACGCTTCATCTGGCGGTAGTTTTCCGCCTGTTTCTAAGTTACAGATATAACTTACTTTTTGAGCAAATTCCTGTAGATTCGCATTGAAAACCAAGTTTTCAGGCTTTACCTGACCGTAGTAGCGACCACGAGGATAGAGAAAATCATCTTTGCTCACTGTATTTTTCTCCATTATTCGATTCCCCCCTGTGTTGATATTCCGAAGCTTAATCAGTACTCACCTTAATGTCTATTTTGTCAAGCAGGGAGTAATTAGATTATTTAACCACTCTTGTTTAATGGCTGTGGGTAAATTTGTCAATACAAAAATTGAAAAAAATAATTAAAGCCGAGAATTGTTGAACAGCAAGCTTTATCAAGTATGTCACTTCCCTTATGCCAAAAGCGCATAGCTTCATCTGTTCCTAATCGCCAATTCAGTTGAGCTTCTTTCATTAATTGCTGCAATGGGAATTTTTACTAATCCTACTCAGATTTAATTTTATCAACGTATTAATATATACTAGCTTTTTTATTTTCAATACTTTACTCCAAGCAAAAACAATTTCTATATTTATTGTTTAAAAAAGCCTATTTTATGAAAAATTGCTGTGTGCTAAAGATGACTTTGCTTGTTTATCTTCTATCTGTAAATTTTCTGTATTAACCTACAGTATTTGCCTACTGATCAATGACTCATGGCTAATCGCCAATAACTAAAGATAAAATGGTTTAGCCTCAAAAGATAAAACTTGCCCATCACCTCTTACTTGTACCTACTACCATGTCTGTCTATCCCAAGTTATACGAAGGCAAAGCAAAAATCCTCTATAAAACGGATGATCCTGAAGTTTTATTGGCTGATTTCAAAGACGATGCCACTGCCTTTAATGCCCAGAAACGTGGCAGTATCATAGGTAAGGGTAATATTAATTGTAGCATTTCTAGCAAACTATTTCAGCAGTTGGAAGCACAGGGTATCAAAACTCACTTTATTGACAGCCCTGCCCCACATCAAATGCGGGTGAAGGCGGTAAAGATTTTGCCAATAGAAGTAGTTGTGAGAAATATTGCAGCAGGCAGTCTGTGTCAACAAACAGGGCTGCCATTGGGCACAATATTGAAACAGCCTTTAGTGGAGTTTTATTACAAAAATGACCAATTAGGAGATCCTCTGTTGACACGCGATCGCCTCTACCTGCTGGAATTAGCCACTCCGGAACAAGTTGATACCATTACTCATCTAGCATTGCAAATTAACGAATTTCTCAGAGGCTTTTGGCAGAGTTGCGGAATTACACTAGTAGACTTCAAACTAGAGTTTGGCTTGGACTCAAACGAGCAGGTGCTTTTAGCTGATGAAATTAGCCCCGACACGTGTAGGTTGTGGGACACAGCAGAAGAGGACGTTAATCGCCGGGTAATGGACAAAGACAGATTCCGCCGGGACTTAGGAAACATCGAAAATGCCTACCAGGAGGTTTTACAAAGAGTCTTACAAGCAGTAGAAAGTCAAAATTAAATTTAAAAGGTAAAAATATCATTTTTGATTCTTACCTTTTGCAGCAAGCATTATTGCTTTGTGATGGTGTGTGGACTTGAACAGGAATGTAAAGAAAATGCGTTTATCTCCCGTATTGGTGGCAGCGGTAGCAATTGCAGCGCCTTTAGGTGGGCCGTTGAGTGCAAATGCACAAACCGCTAACAGTTTCAAACAAACAGCAGCGGTCATCGTACCGACAACAAATCAACAGCCTGAGAATCATATTAGTTCTAGCGCTGAGTCAACTGGGGCTGCGGTCTTGGAGGGTCTTCAGTCTCCTAATGTTGGGGCGTTTCCAAATCAATCAGCAGCGACTACGACAGCAAATGTCATACTGCCAAGCGTGGCAAATGTTGTGGCGTTTCCAAATCAATCAGCAGCGACTACGACAGCAAATGTCATACTGCCAAGCGCGACAAAGCCAATAACTGCACAAGTTTCTCCAGGAACCACACAGCCTAATCCCCAACCAACTCCAGCTCCTGACATTCCGCCCCCAGGTATTCAGCAACCATTACCTTCCCCATCTCCTGGTAATGCTCCATCTCAAGAGAATGTCAACCCCCCTGTGGGAGAACCTGTATTTCCCGCAACTCCAGAAACAACTCCAGAAACGACCGAACCGCGTGTGCTGGTATCGGAAGTGGCAGTAAGAACCCAAACAGGGCAACTGACACCAGATTTGGAAAACCAAATTTACAAAGTGATTCGTACCCAACCGGGAAGGACAACCACTCGTTCTCAACTACAAGAAGATATTAATGCCATCTTTGGTACTGGCTTTTTCTCCAATGTCCAGGCAGTGCCAGAAGATACACCTTTAGGGGTGCGGGTGAGTTTTGTCGTTCAGCCTAACCCCATCCTCACCAAAGTACAAATTCAAGCTAATCCCGGCACTGGTGTTGCCTCTGTACTGCCTCAAAATACTGCTGATGAAGTTTTTCGCGATCAGTATGGTAGGATTCTCAACTTGCGTGACTTGCAGGAAAGTATCAAGCAGTTAACCAAGCGGTATCAAGACCAAGGTTATGTGCTGGCCAATGTGATCGGAGCGCCCCAAGTCTCGGAAAATGGAGTTGTTACCCTACTAGTAGCTGAAGGGGTAGTAGAAGACATTAGAGTCCGGTTCCGCAGTAAAGAAGGTCAGGAAACAGACGAAAAGGGACAACCAATTCGCGGACGGACACAGGAATATATAATCACGCGAGAATTGCAGTTGAAGCCAGGACAAGTCTTTAACCGCAACACAGTACAAAGAGACTTACAAAGAGTATATGGGCTGGGAATCTTTGAAGATGTGAATATCTCCTTAGACCCTGGTAGCGACCCCAGCAAAGTAGATGTAGTAGTGAATGTGGCTGAACGCAATAGCGGTTCTATTGCCGCAGGTGCAGGGATTAGTTCTGCCAGTGGATTATTCGGTACCATTAGTTATCAGCAGCAAAACCTCAATGGCAGAAACCAAAGACTGGGAGCAGAGTTACAAGTAGGTCAGCGGGAACTGCTGTTTGACCTACGCTTTACCGATCCTTGGATTGCGGGAGATCCTTACCGGACTTCCTACACAGCTAATATTTTCCGTCGCCGTTCAATTTCGTTGATTTTTGATGGCAAAGATGAAAATATTGAGACTTTCGCACCAGATGCAACAGATGGCGATCGCCCTCGTGTTGTCCGTTTAGGTGGCGGTGTCACCTTTACTCGTCCCCTTTCTGCCAATCCCTACGAAAATTCTGAATGGACAGCCTCAGCTGGTTTGCAGTATCAACGTGTTTCCACTAAAGATGCTGATGGCAACAGCAGAAGCCAAGGAACAATCTTCAGGGATGGACAGCCTACAGAAATAATTCCCTTGACTCAATCTGGGACAGGTAATGATGATTTATTGCTATTCCAACTAGGAGCGCAACGCGATCGCCGTAATAACCCCTTGCAACCTACTAGCGGTTCTTATCTCCGTTTTGGCGTCGATCAATCAGTGCCAGTAGGACAAGGTAATATTTTCCTTACCAGGTTACGCGGTAGTTACAGCCAGTATTTACCCATACAGTTAATTAGTTTGGCTAAAGGCCCACAAACTCTCGCTTTTAACTTGCAAGGCGGAACTGTTTTAGGTGACTTACCTCCCTATGAAGCCTTTACCTTAGGTGGAAGTAACTCTGTCCGTGGTTATGAAGAAGGAACATTAACCAGCGCCCGCAGTTATGTGCAAGCTTCAGTTGAGTATCGCTTCCCAGTTTTCTCGGTAGTTAGCGGCGCATTATTTTTTGATTTTGGTAGCGATCTCGGAACTAGTACTAGGGCTGCTGAGATCCTCAACAAAAATGGTACTGGCTATGGCTACGGTCTTGGCGTTCGTGTGCAATCACCACTAGGGCCAATTCGCATTGACTACGGTATCAACGATGACGGTGACAGCCGCATCAATTTTGGCATTGGCGAAAGGTTTTAGATTGTTAGTTGTGCGTCAGTTGCTAACGACTGCTGACTATTAACCAATCTATTTCCGCGTTATCTTGCCAATTTTGACTTTTACCTCAATACTGTTCAGATATTAGTAACATTTCTAGGTGCAGTTCGAGGATTTTGCCTATGCAACAACACACTTTAGCAGCAGAAATCACCAAAACCGGTGTGGGGCTGCATAGTGGTGTGAGTACCCACGTTCGGATATTACCAGCCGAGGTGGGTAGTGGGCGCTACTTTGTGCGAGTAGATTTACCAGATTCGCCAATTATTCCGGCACAAGTTGCAGCAGTTAGTCAAACTGTGCTTTCAACTGAGCTGGGTAAAGGCGTGGCGTGCATTCGCACCGTAGAACATTTGTTAGCATCTCTTGCTGCTATAGGGGTGGATAACGCCCGGATTGAAATTGATGGCCCGGAACTACCACTGATGGATGGTTCGGCGAGGCTATGGGCAGAAAGCATCGCTCAAGTTGGCTTGTTATCACAACCAGTCACTGACGGTGAAGTAGCCCTCACTATTCAAGAGCCAATTTGGGTTTATCAAGGCGATGCCTTTGCTTGTGCCCTCCCAGCACCAGAAACCCGCTTTAGCTATGGTATTGACTTTGACCTGTCTGCTATTGGTAACCAATGGCATAGTTGGTCACTAAGTGCTGACCTAGAAAAAGCTGCTGCTAGCTTCGCTATGGAAATTGCTCCAGCCCGCACCTTTGGTTTGCTGCATCAAATTGAACATTTACAGCAATCCGGTTTAATCAAGGGTGGGAGCTTGGATAATGCACTCGTTTGCGGCCCTGAAGGTTGGATCAATCCACCATTAAGATTTGCAAATGAACCAGTACGTCATAAGATCTTGGATTTAGTAGGAGATTTGAGTTTACTAGGAAAATTTCCTGTTGCTCATTTCTTAGCGTATAAGGCCAGCCACAATTTACACATTCAACTGGCACAGAAAATTTTAGATTTGAAATTTTGAATTCAATCCAAAATTTCAAATCTTCAAGGTTTTCAACGCACATCTACATCAATTCCAGATTCAAAATCTATCACACAGCCAATGTCAATCCTCACTGAAGCTGATACTATCAATGCGGTTGCACCTGCATCTACCGAACCTCAAGCTAACAATGAAACCAATAACACACCAGAGATAAAAACAACTTTCTTCACAGAAGAAATTCAACAACTGCTACCCCACCGCTATCCTTTTTTACTTGTAGACCGGATTATTGACTATGTTCCAGGGAAACGAGCAGTGGGCGTTAAAAATGTCACTGTCAATGAACCCCATTTTCAAGGTCATTTTCCAGAGCGTCCACTGATGCCAGGAGTGCTAATTGTAGAAGCAATGGCACAAGTAGGCGGCGTAGTTATGACGCAGCTACCAGAGTTTGAAGGTGGACTATTCGTTTTTGTTGGTATCGATAAAGTCCGTTTCCGTCGCCAAGTAGTTCCAGGCGATCAGCTGATCATGACCGTGGAACTGTTGTGGGTTAAACAACGTCGTTTCGGTAAAATGCAAGGTCGTGCTGAAGTCGACGGTCAGATTGCTGCTGAAGGCGAACTGATGTTTTCCCTAATAAATTAAAAATTTGCTCTTGTGGTACAGGCACAGCCGTGAAGTGCCTTTACTTTGACCTGAAAAAGGATAGCAGTAAAACCAATCAGCCACAATAGCATTTTATAATTTCTTAATTTCGCCGCCCTCACACACAACTTGCTTCGCCCGACACTTTCGGTAACTGAATACTTATTTTCGGTAACCGAATACTTAAACGTTCAGCACTCAAGACAGTTCGGAGATTCACCCTTGAAGACGCTTATTCACCCAACTGCTGTAATTCATCCTAACTCGGAACTTCACCCAACAGTGCAAGTCGGTGCCTATGCTGTGATTGGAGCGCATGTCAAAGTTGGCCCTGAAAGTATAATTGGCGCTCATGTAGTGCTAGAAGGGCCCTGCGAAATTGGGGCGCGAAATCAAATTTTTCCAGGAGCAGCTATCGGCATGGAACCCCAGGATCTCAAATATGTGGGAGAACCTACCTGGGTCAAAATTGGTGACAATAATCAAATACGTGAGTACGTCACTATTAACCGCGCCACCGGTGCTGGACAAGCAACAGTGATTGGCAGCAACAATCTACTGATGGCTTATGTCCATGTGGCTCATAACTGTGTTATTGAAGATCATGTAATAATTCCCAACTCAGTAGCGCTAGCGGGTCATGTCCACATAGAATCACGCGCTAGGCTCGGTGGGGTTTTAGGAGTTCATCAATTTGTACATATTGGTAGACATGCAATGGTAGGAGGCATGGCACGTATTGACCGAGATGTACCGCCATATATGCTTGTGGAGGGCAATCCTGCACGAGTACGAACCCTCAACCTTGTGGGGTTAAAACGCTCTGGTATGAACCCAAGCGATTTACAAATCCTCAAAAAAGCCTTCCGCATTCTCTATCGCTCTAATTTAACTTTTACAGAGGCTTTGGAACAGTTAGAATTGCTTGGCGATACTGAACAGCTACAACATCTGCGTCGCTTTCTGCTACTTTCTAAGATGCCAGGAAGACGTGGTTTAATTCCTGGAAAGGGTAAACCGAGCGCAAGTGATGAGTCTTGAGTTAGTTAGGAGTTATGAATGATGAATTAATTTGCTATTCATCATTCATCATTCTCTATTGCTAATTTTCTGTTCCTTATTTTTTATCACCGATTACCAAATGCGGATATTTATCAGCACTGGCGAAGTGTCTGGCGATTTGCAAGGTTCGATGCTGATTGCAGCGCTGAAGCGTCAAGCTGTGGCTGCTGGCTGGGAATTAGAAATTGCGGCGCTGGGCGGAGAAAAAATGGCAAAGGCAGGGGCGACCATACTGGGTAATACGAGTGGTATTGGCTCAATGGGTCTATTAGAAGCCCTGCCTTTTGTTGTACCAACTCTGAAAGTACAGCGACAAGCGATCGCCCACCTCAAACAATATCCACCTGACCTAGTGCTGCTAATCGACTACATGAGTCCAAATCTGGGCATTGGCACTTATATGCAACAGCATCTGCCACACGTACCAGTAGTATATTACATAGCTCCGCAGGAGTGGGTGTGGTCAGTTAACCTGCGTAATACTAACCGAATTGTTGGCTTTACAAATAAACTTTTGGCAATTTTCCCAGAAGAAGCGCGTTATTTTAGCCAACAAGGAGCCAAAGTGACTTGGGTAGGGCATCCTCTTGTTGACCGGATGCAAGACGCTCCTAGTCGCCACGAAGCCCGCGCTAAATTGGGTATTTCACCAGAGTCTCTGGCGATCGCTCTTTTACCTGCTTCTCGCCACCAAGAATTAAAATATCTTTTACCAGTCATTTTTCAAGCTGCACAAACTATTCAAGCGAAATTACCAGAGGTTCATTTCTGGATACCTTTGTCTCTAGAAGAGTACAGACAGCCAATTGAAAAAGCAATTAAGCATTACGCTCTACAAGCTACAGTTTTATCAGGTCAACAAAAAGAAGTTTTTGCCGCTGCTGATTTTGCCATTACCAAATCAGGCACAGTCAACCTAGAACTTGCTTTGTTAAACGTACCGCAAGTGGTTGCCTATCGCCTGAATCCGATTACTGCTTGGATTGCCCGTAAAATCTTAAGGGGTTCTATACCCTTTGCATCACCAGTTAATTTAGTGGTGATGAAGCCAATTGTGCCAGAGTTCTTACAAGAGCAAGCAACACCGGAGAATATTACCCAAGCGGTGATGGAATTACTACTTAACCGCGATCGCCAACAGCAAACTCTGGCAGATTATCAAGAAATGCGGCAGTGTTTAGGAGAAGTCGGAGTATGCGATCGCGCTGCTCAAGAAATTTTGCAAATGCTCAAATAGTGCCCAGTTGTGAGTGCCCAGTTGGGAAAGGATGTATTGTTTCAGGAGTAAGATAGCAAATGGAATTCTTTTAGCAAGGTTTTTGCAGTAGGTCTTAATTACGAATTACGAATTACGAATTATGAATTACGAATTACGGCCAATTGCAGTTGACTTGTTCGCTGGTGCGGGTGGCATGACCCTTGGTTTTGAACAAGCTGGCTTTGATGTCCTTGCATCTGTGGAAATTGACCCTATCCATTGTGCTATCCACGAATTTAACTTTCCTTTCTGGACAGTGCTATGTCAAAGCGTTGTGGAAACAACAGGGGAAGAGATTAGAAAGCGATCCGAGATTGGCGATCGCGACATTGATGTAGTAATTTGTGGCTCACCTTATAACAACAACAATTTTATATTCCACAATTTAGAAAAAATAACAACAAGTAGGCTAATCTTCATGGTAGAGTTACTCTATTAAATCTTCCACAAAGTAGAAAGTGATAAGCCTAGAAAGAGCAATTGATCCTCAAACAGAGGAAAGATTTTGCTGCGTATTTGACACAGACACATGCTTGCCAATAGAACCCATCCAGCGATACTTAAACTACTGCCGTAAGCGTCAATTAGCAGCTAACACCGTTAACACTTATGCTTGCCGATTAGTAGATTTCTGGCAGTGGCTAGAATATAAATCTCTTAACTGGCAAGATGTAGGACTCCAAGAACTGGCTGATTTTGTTAACTGGTATCTCCTTGGTGGCGAAGTAGAAGTCATCTCCGAAGAAGTACGGGAAATTGTTTCCAAACGTAGCCCAAAAACAGTCAATCAAGCAGTTACAGCTATACAAGGACTCTATGAATTCCACATTGTAGAAGGTAGGATTGACGAAAAGCTTTTTACCAAATTGGTTCATGGATGGGGCAAACGAGGTGGTTTCTTACGGGGCATAGTTAAAAGCACCCCAGAAAAACGCAAACGGATTAAAGTAAAAGAGCCAAAAATCTTCCCTGGTTGTCTGACCGACGAACAAGTAGGTCAACTAGCAAATGCCTGTTACAGCTACAGAGATAGGCTGTTAGTCATGCTACTGAGAGAAACGGGAATGCGGAGGGGAGAACTATTAGGCTTACATTTAGTAGACGTACAAGACTTTGATACTAGAGGAAGAATTAGAGTTGTAAGGCGGGACAATAATCCCAATGGTGCAATAGCTAAAGGCACAGAAAGAGAAATACCAGTCCTTCATAACAGAGAGGCGGTTCAAGAAACTTTTCATGCTTATCTATTAGAAGAATATCCCCCAGAAGCAGAAAAACTCGGACATGGGATGCTGTTCGTTAATTTGGATAGCAAGTATGTTGGAAAACCCATGACCAGTGCAAGGTTAAATAGTCTGTTTTATCAACTCAAAGATAGAACAGGAATTGAGGTACATCCTCATTTGTTCAGACATACTTTCGCTACTAGAATGCTCCAAGCTGGTTATGCCGATCACTACGTACAGCAACTATTGGGGCATAGTTCGATTGTGACTACTAAAGATATCTATTCTCATGTACTGAATGAAATGAGTCTAGATGTTTATTTATCAGCAGATGAGTCAAAATAATTATGTTACCTCTAGAAGTCTTAAAAGAAAAAATAGCAAATTCGGAATTGGGTCCAAAATGGCTATGTCTTCCTTTTTTCGAGAGAGATATTTGGTCTCTTGAAGAACTTAGTTACACAGAAGAAGAACGTAAATTGGCTATACAAAAAAATCTTTATTTTAAGGGTTTTTCATTACCTTGGCTTAAGTTGTTGACGAAATTAACCGTTTTAGCAACCTTTAGACAAAAAAGAGCATTGGATAATATTAGGCATCGAATCACTTACTTAAAACAATTGGATGAGTTTTTGATGGCTAAAGGGTATAGTCATCCAGAAGATTTAACTAATAATATATTGCGAGAGTATGTAGCTCAAAGAATGACAAAAGCTCGTCAACAATGTATAGCCTATGCAGTCAGATTATGGTCTGATGAAGGATGGTTGAAATTAACTTACACTGCTTTTAAAATTCAAAAAGAAAATCCTAAATTAGAGACAATTCCAGAAGAAGTCCTTTATCAAATTTACAAAAATTTTGATCTTTTCCCACCACAACTAGAAAGGTTATTTAGACTCCAGCTTGTTTTGGGATGTCGCATCGTAGAAATGATCAGGATGCCTCGCCAATGTCTTAAACAAGAAGGTGATAACTGGTATCTGCTGCGTTGGATAGAAAAACGTAAACACTGGCGGTTCTATCAAATTCATCCTTTAGTAGCTGAATTAGTTCGAGAGCAACAAAAATTTTTAGATGTTGAATTTGGTGCTAATTCTCAATTTGATAAATTGTTTTGTAAAGTTGTTATTTCACACCATAATAATCATGGGAGATTTCAGTCAGAATTAGTTTATGAATCAGAAATTATATCTAAGATATCAATTGCACTTTGGTTAAAAGATTTTAGAGAAGAAGCAGATCTTAAAGACAAGCACGGTAATAGATTTCATCTTACTACCCATCATTTCCGCCGTACTAAAGCTAGCATCATGGCTTATTGTGACGCAGAAGATGAATATATTGCTGCGGTTTTAGGACATGGTTCTTTGGATATGCTGCCACATTATCGTAAGCGTTCTTTAGAGCGATTGGAAAAAGAAGCTAATTCTAAAGGTTATGTCGATAAGTATGGTCAAGTTAGTAGTTTTAAACCTAGAAAACTTAGATACGAAAAACTAGCTGAAATTTTGAAAGTTAGCACTCCGCTAGGAGAATGCCACCGACCCACTATGTTAGGTGATTGCCAGTCCCGTTATGCCTGTCTGAGTTGCGATCACCATCGAGTTACTCTAGAAGACAAGACTAAGTTAGAGGCTGATTACGAAAGCTTACAACAAGATTTAAAGCAAGCAAAAACTGTAGGTCAAGAAAGAAGAATTACTGAAATTAATCGATTAATAGATTTGCTTAAAGTTCGATTAAAAGGTTTAGGAAAACTACAAAATTTGAAGGTGGAGGCAATATAATGACTCAACAGATATCCCATACGATTTCCATTCATCCTACTTTATATGGACAATTAGAAGTAGATTGGAATAAAGAATATCAAAACGAATTTATTTGCCCCCATTGTCAGAAAACCAAGCTGAAAAAAACTTCTTACAAAGAAAGTTCAATATGTAAACTTAGATTTATTTGTCATACCTGCAATAAACGTATCTCTCTGACTTGTCTAGTTCCTGCCTTTATTTACAAATACCGCTCTGATATAGAATGTCCCAACCCACTTTGTACTCAATTAGGACATGATGGGCAAAAAGGATGGATATATACAAGAAGAAATATATATGAACAGTGTGAATGTCGCTATTGCGGTGTTGGCTTTGTGCCTCAATCAACTGCCGCATCAAGCTGGGTTAATAGCACAACGGAACGTCAATTATTACCTTTTTGTTTTGAGGATGACATTTGGTATTTAAGACATTTCTACGATAATCCTTTTCCCGAATCAATTAATTTTCAAAACATATCGCCGCAATGGTATCTATTAGAAGTTAAAAAATATATTCAATATTTACTTAAATCTAGAGTGTATTCTTCACCATCAGGAGTTAGACATACTCTAACAAATTTAAAGCAATTAGGAAAAATTCTAGACACTTATAAAATAAAACAAACAGTTGATATCAGTCGCGAAGCTGTACTCAGATTTTTAGATAATTACAAAAATTGCGACAACAAAACAATCAATCATAAATTAAGCTACATAAAATCTTTTTTTGAATGGTTAGAACTTGATGCATCACACCTAATTCGTAGCCGTGATTATCTTAAAGAGATAAAAAATGATGCTGACTGGTTGGATGAATTAACGCGCACATCTATTAAAGAACATTTGTCGAAAATTCCTGCACCTATTGCTTGCCATTACCTGGTACAGGAGTACACTGCTGCTCGTCCAGGAGATATTTGCCAATTAATTTTTGATTGCTTAGTAGAGGAAAATAGCAAATGGTATATCAAATTCTATCAACATAAAACTAAGCGTTGGCATCAAGTACCTGTTACCCGTGAAATTAGGCAATTAATTGAGGAACAACAACAATGGATAAGACAAGAAATTGGTCTGGAATATACACATTTATTTTGTCATTTCAGGAATGTCAGGAGCAAAAATTACCCTAATTTTACTACTATGAAGCCTTTGCCAATACCACCTCCGTTAACTATAAATGATAATAGGATGGTAGCCATTATTCGTTTACTGATAGAAAAAGAAGACATCCGTGATGCTAATGGGCAGAGACCCCACTTCACAGGTAAAATTACTCGCCATAACAGGTTACAAGAAGTACGAGTAAAATATGGTATTGAAGCTGCTAAACTTTATGCTGACCATGTTAGAAGTAGCACTACTTTTCAAAACTATACACCTCCTACCAGAGAACAAGTAGCAGAAGTAGACTTGCCTTTTCAGGAACTTTTAATGAACACCAATAGCAAGTTCCTCCCTTGGCAATCTTTGCCAGAAAGCCTACTCAACAACCCTAAAGCACACGAACTCGATCTCGAAATTGCTCCTCGCTTAGTGGTTTATGGACACTGTGCCCTCGACCCTAAAACGCCGTGTCCTGTTAATCTTTACCCCAAATGCTATGGCTGTTCCAGTTTTCGCCCTAGCACTGGTAAATTACCTCTCTATGAACGCCAATATAAAGGAGAACAACAAAGACTAACTGAAGCTAAACAAGCAGGTGCAGAATTAGCAAAAGAAGAAGCCGAAGCTACTATAGAAGCAATGGATAAATGGCTACCAGAACTAAGAAATTTAGCACATGGCTAAAAAACATAATCGCGATAAACAAGCTGAAGTTCTGCGTCGTACTCAAGCTCAAAGAAAGGAACAAAAAAAAGAGCAAGTATTAAAAGCAATTCAAGAAATACTTGCTCAAAAACAGCCATTAACATTTGCAAATATTGCAAATGTTTCTGGCTGTTCTATTTCTTATCTCTACAAATGGGATGAGATTAAGGCATATATCCACGAACTTCAACACGAAAAGGAGACTAAACTAAATCCCTTAGAAGAAAAAGACCCAAGACCCCATAGTCTTAAAACTTTACATGAAGTTTCTAAGCAAAGAATTAGAGAACTGGAAGCAGAAATTAGGGAACTCAAGCACCAGAATGAAAAACTTAGAGGTCATGTTGCAGAAATCAACGAACTCAGAGATGAGTGCGATCGCCTGCGATCGCAGTTACGAGAGAAAGCTTCTGCTGATTCATCGACAAAGATAATTCCCTTAAGAATAAATAAACCTGAGACAAGTTCCTCTACACCTGATACACCTAAACCCAGTGAAGTTCATACTGCTGATATTCAGCTAGAAGACTCGGATATCTTTCAATTCATTAACGAAATGGGGATTAAGGTGAATTCAAAACTAAAGCAAGAAATAGCAAGTCGTGAATCTCATAAAGTTAAGTTATCAATTGAAGCTTTTCAAGAGTATCGTAGTAAAACTGATATAGAGAATCCTGCTGCTTGCTTACTAACTATGATACGTGATGAAGCAAAACCTAATATTCCCGAAAAATCTACACCTAAACCATCAAGTAAATCTTCAGTTGCTATGCAAAATAATCAAAAAAAATTAATTTCTCACGATAAGCTCAAACAACTTAGCAAGTTATTTAACGAAAAGAATGAAGAGTAAGCTAAAAAGACCAATAGCAATAGATCTATTTGCTGGTGCGGGAGGGCTAAGTTTAGGATTTGAGCAAGCTGGGTTTGATGTGAAAGCTGCCGTTGAAATCGATCCGGTTCATGCTGCTGTTCATAAGTTTAATTTTCCCTATTGCGTAGTATTACCTTGTTCGATAACTGAGTTATCGGGAAAAGATATTCGAGAAAGAAGTGGAATTGGCAACCAAAATATAGAAATTATTATCTCTGGGTCTCCCTGCCAGGGTTACTCCTATATGGGTCGTCGAGTATTAGACGATCCAAGAAATTTTTTAGTAAAAGATTTTATAAGATTAGTCTTAGAGCTAAAGCCTTCTTATTTCGTTTTTGAAAACGTCAAAGGTTTTACAGTTAGTAAATATCAATCATTTTTAGATGAGTTAATCGAAACTTTCAGTAATAATAATTATCACATCTGTTTACCCTGGAAAGTCCTTAATGCTGCTTATTATGGAATACCACAAAAGAGAGAAAGACTATTTCTAATTGGCGCAAAGAAAGGTTGTGTCTTGCCTGAGTATCCTGCTCCATGTAGCCAACCACTGTTTGCAAAGTTAGCCAATCCTATCTTACCTCCTACTCCATCTTGTTGGGATGCCCTCAAAGATTTGCCAGAAGCAGAAGAATTTGAAGAATTAGTATATAGTGATTGCGTTGAAACGGAGAAATGGAGCAATCCCAGCCACTATGGGCGAGAAATGAGATGTTTAGATGATAGTAGCTGGCATTTTGGCTATAGGAGAAATTGGAATCCCTTTCTTTTGACTTCTAGCATAAGAACTAATCATTCACCAATCTCACGAGCTAGATTTCATGCTACAGAACAGGGAAAGAAAGAACCTGTTTCTCACTTCTTCAAATTGGCAGAAAATGGTATAGCTAATACTTTAAGGGCAGGAACTGATGCTGCTCATGGCTCACATACTTCTCCAAGACCTATTCATTACAGTAGCCCTCGCTGTATTACTGTACGAGAAATGGCACGATTACATGGGTTTCCTGATTGGTTTCGTTTTCACATCACAAAATGGCATGGTGCGAGACAGGTAGGAAATTCAGTTCCGCCACCATTGGCGAGAGCAATTGCTACAGAAATTATGAAATGTTTGGGAATGAATCCAACTACTCCTGAAGATGTTTTGGATCTGGGAGATCCCAAACTTTTATCAATGACTATGAAACAAGCTGCAAATTATTGGCAGCTTAGTATACCAACTAAAGATATTATCAATGTCTAAGAGTAATCAGTTTTTAGGAAACGTAGAAGCAGAAGAAGCCATACTGGGGGGCATCCTACTTGACCCGAATGCTATCAGTATAGTTGCTGATATTCTTCCTGTAGAGGCTTTTTGTACTAATGGTAATCAACAAATTTATAAAGCAACTTTAGAGCTATATCAAAATAATAAACAAACGGACTTGATGACTGTTTCTACTTGGCTAGCAGACCATAAACTATTAGAAAAGGTAGGAGGTAAGAATAAACTATCTCAACTTGTTACTTGTACAGTATCGGCAGTAAATATAGACCATTACGCGGCACTAGTAATGGATAAATACCAACGCCGTCAATTAGTAGCAGTAGGACATACAATAGTAGATTTAGGATGCGATACTAGCATTGAATTAGAACAAGTATTTGAGCAATCTGAACAAAGACTATTTAATCTCACAACTAACAAGAAAGCTAGATTTCAACCTAAACCCATTCATGAGTGTTTAGCTAATGTTTTGAATAAGATAGAGCAAGGTTCATCTCCTGCTTACCTTACGGGTTTAGTAGACTTAGATGCTATCATTGGTGGCTTAATTAAACAAGACTTGATTGTGGTTGCTGCTAGACCATCTATGGGTAAAAGCTGGTTTGGCTGTTATCTGGCTAATTATGTTGCAAGCAGTATTCAGAAGCCAGTATTGTTCTTTAGTGCAGAGATGTCTGAGGAACAACTGGCTAAAAGATTCCTCTCTATGCACACAGGTATTGACTCCCAAAGGCTCATGCACAATCAAATTTATGAGGAGGAATATGATTCTTTAGTACAAGGATTATCTAATCTAGGTAAACTGCCCATTATAATTGATGATACTCCTGCGGGTGACTTAACTCCTACTAAAATTCGTTCTGCACTTCGTAGAATAGAATCGGAAAGAGGAGAGTTAGGATTAGTAGTATTAGACTACATTCAAAAGCTTGGAGATAGAGCAGCAGGCAATAGAGCGCAAGCCATTGGTAAATATTGTGGTGCTTGTAAGGATATCGCTAAAACTTTCAATGTCCCATTTGTAGTTCTGGCTCAAATTAATCGTGGTGTAGAAGGTCAAAGTAATAAACGTCCTTCTATGGCTGATATTAAAGACTCTGGCGACATTGAACAAGATATGGACTTAGGATTATTACTTTATCGAGATGAATATTACAACTCAAATACTATTGATAAAGGGATTATGGAGGTAATAGTCGCTAAAAATAGAAATGGTATAACAGATACTTGTAAGGTGGTGTTTGACCCTAGTATTGGTAACTTTTCTGATTACAAAGAGTAGCTAAATCGTGAACTGTAGAATTTAATGCGGATAATTTGCTCATGCAAAGTTGTGTTTGGCTGCATGATTATTTGAAAAGTAATGCTATGTGTAAGGAACGTGATCGCACCAGAAAAATGGAATTCGCCCTCAACAGTAAAGTATTTTAGTCATAGTGCTGCGATCGCACTCTTTCACCCTCACGCTGCCCAATCTTTACACAGTAGTTCTGCTTGTTGCAGCACTGTCACCATCGCTTTCTCTTGCTTTTCTGGTGGATAGCCATATTTCCGCAGTAGGCGTTTGACTAAACGCCGGAGATTTGCTTTGACGCTTTCTTTCTGTGTCCAGTCGATGGTAACGTTGCGGCGAACTGTCTCTACAAGGTCACGAGCGATCGCCTTGAGGGTATCATCGCCTAATGCTTGGACTGAGGTATCAGTTAAATCCAAGGCATCATAAAAAGCTAGTTCATCTTCTGATAACCCCAGGTTTTCGCCTCGCTTTGTCGCTTCCCGAATTTCCTTTGCTAGTTCGATTAATTCGCTCATCACCTGGGCAGTTTCGATGGCGCGGTTCTGGTATCTTTTAATTGTCTGTTCTAGCATTTCGGCAAAGGAACGGGATTGTACCAAGTTCCTGTGCGATCGCGTTTTGATTTCGTCGTTGATTAATTTGTGCAGCAGTTCTAATGCTAGGTGGCGTTGGGGTAGTTGGCGGACATCTGCTAAAAATTCATCCGAGAGGATGGAAATATCAGGATTTTTTACCCCAGCAGCAGCGAAAATATCTACTACCTCATCACTCGCAACGGCGTTCGAGACAATTTGGCGAATTGCAGTATCTAAATCTTCAGGACTTTTACCGCCAGTGGTGGTGTGCTTAACAAAAGCAGCACGAATAGCTTGGAATAAACCGACTTCATCCCGAATTGCGATCGCATCATCACTGGAACTGCACAAAGCAAATGCTTTGGCTAATTCGTTCACTGCTTGGATAAACTCTTGTTGTCCATCCTCCAGTTCGAGAATATGATCCATTGCTGCGGGAATGATGGAGACACGCTGGGTTGGAGTACCTGTAAAGAACAGCGAATAATCGAACCCGTCTAACATTGCTGTGACGTTTTCGTATTTCTCTAGCATAAGTGCGATCGCTTGTTCTTGAGGAATGCCTGTTTGACCTTGACTGTCAGCAGTATAATCTCTCAGTGCTGCTCGGAGTTGGTCAGCAATGCCCAAGTAGTCCACAACTAAACCGCCTGGTTTGTCTTTGAAGACGCGGTTAACTCTGGCTATGGCTTGCATTAACCCATGACCACGCATTGGTTTATCTATGTAGATGCTATGCAAGCATGGCGCATCAAATCCTGTTAGCCACATATCCCGCACAATTACCAATTTCATGGGGTCATGTTCATTTTTAAATCGCTTTGCTAGTGCTTTACGTCTGGATTTATTGCGGATATGGGGTTGGAATTCTAGAGGATCTGCTGCGGAACCAGTCATCACGACTTTCAGAGTTGCTTTGTCGTCGTCGAGATGATGCCAATCAGGGCGAATTTCGATGATTGCATCGTACAAATCGACGCAAATCTGACGACTCATGCAGACAATCATTGCCTTACCGTCGATAATTTCTTGGCGACGTTCAAAATGCTCTACTATGTCTTTGGCAACTAGGGCAATGCGTTTTTCTGCACCAACTAAAGCTGATAATCTTGCCCATTTAATTTTTAACTGTTCTCTGGTTGAATGTTCCTCACCTTCGGTGACTTCTTCAAATTCTGGATCAATGTGAGGACGTTCTGATTCTTCGAGTTCCAGTTTCGCCATGCGTCCTTCATAATAAATGCGAACTGTGGCTTCATCCTCAACTGCTCTTTGAATATCGTAAATATCAATATAGTCACCAAATATGGCTGGTGTATTAATATCAGTTGATTCTATGGGAGTTCCTGTAAAGCCAATAAATGAAGCGTTAGGTAAAGCATCTCTTAAATGTTTGGCAAAACCGTAAGCAAGATACGTGTCACTTTCATCTTGATTTGTGACTACACGCGCTTCTAAACCGTATTGGCTACGGTGTGCTTCATCTGCAATGACAACGATGTTGCGACGGGGAGAAAGTTCGGGGTATTGTTGTCTTGGTTCTGGTGCGAATTTTTGAATTGTGGTAAAGACAACGCCACCAGATGACACTTGTAGAAGTTCGGTTAAATTTTCCCTATCTTGAGCTTGGACTGGGTTCTGGCGCAACAAGTCAGAACAGTAAGCAAAAGTATTAAATAATTGGTCGTCTAAATCGTTGCGATCCGTAAGTGATTCTGGATTTGACAAAGCATCTGCCCTTAATTCATCAAGGTCAGTAATTGACGCATATCTACCTTGAAAAAGGTTTTTTACGTTAATTATGGGTAAACCGACTCCAAACTGGGTTCTATTAAAGTTAGCTCCATTTCTAAATTCTCCTAACTCTCCAAGAGGGCGAATATCCCAATCACGATAAAGTTTATTGGTCATAAAACAACCCGCCCAAATTTTGTCGAATCAATGCTTCTAACTTCGCCGATGCCTCAAACTGCTGCTCTAACTTTTTAGTCAAATGCAACATCCTCTCCTCAAACCCCTCATCATCATCCTCAACTTCCTTCGCCCCTACATACCGCCCCGGCGTGAGAACATAACCATGTGAAACAATTTCTTCTAACTTGGCATTCTTACAAAAACCCGGAATATCTTCATATTTACCCGCTTCTTTCTCACCACGCCAAGCATGGTAAGTTTGGGCAATGTATTTTATTTCCTCATCTGTCAGTTCCCGATGTACACGATCAATTAAAACCCCCATCTTCCGCGCATCTATAAATAATGTTTCCCCAGTGCGATCGCGAAACTTGCCATTTTTCTTATTTCGTGCAAAAAACCACAAACAAGCGGGAATCTGAGTGTTGTAAAATAACTGCCCTGGCAATGCCACCATACAATCGACCAAATCGGCATCAATAATAGCTTGGCGAATATCACCTTCCCCTGATTGGTTAGAACTCATCGAACCATTCGCCAACACAAAACCAGCAATACCATTTGGTGCTAAATGGTGAATCATTTGCTGTACCCAACCATAGTTAGCATTACCTACGGGTGGAGTGCCATACTGCCAACGGGCATCTTCTCGCAACCTTTCCCCACCCCAATCACTCATGTTAAACGGGGGATTTGCCAGAATAAAATCAGCTTTCAGGTCTTTGTGCAAGTCATTGTGAAAAGTATCAGCATTGCGATCGCCAATATTGCCGTCAATCCCGCGAATTGCCAAATTCATCTTGCACAGTTTCCAAGTTGTCGGGTTTGACTCTTGCCCATAAATGGAAATATCGCCAATCTTTCCTCCATGCGCTTCGACAAACTTCTCCGACTGCACGAACATTCCCCCAGAACCGCAACAAGGGTCATAAATTCGCCCTTTGTAAGGTTCAATCATTTCTACTAACAACTGCACCACACAACGCGGGGTATAAAATTGTCCGCCTCTCTTTCCTTCCGCAGTAGCGAACTGTCCCAGGAAATACTCGTAAACTCGCCCCAAAATATCTTTAGAACGGCTTGCTTCATCTCCTAAGCCAATTTTGCTAATTAGGTCAATTAGTTCTCCCAGCAGTTGTTTATCTAAAGCTGGCTTATTGTAATCCTTGGGTAACACGCCTTTGAGCGATGGGTTCTCCTTCTCAATGGCATCCATCGCCTCATCTAACAGTTTGCCAATAGTGGATTGTTTGGCATTAGCTTGTAAATATGACCATCGCGCTTCCTTGGGAACCCAGAAAACATTTTCTGCCGTGTACTCGTCGCGGTCTTCCGGGTCAGCATAGGGTTGCTTTGCCAGGATTTCGTAAAGTTCACCGAAGGCATCGGAAATATATTTAAGGAAAATCAACCCTAAGACAACGTGCTTATACTCCGCTGCGTCCATGTGACCCCGCTGCTTATCCGCAGCTAACCACAGAGCTTGTTCAAAACCTAATGTCGCCCCATTGCCGTTATTCTGTTCCGTTTTTTTCTGACCACGAGCCACTAATAACTACTCCCTTAAGTAAAATCTCTTCTAATACGAGTTAATGCCTGGTTTAATCCCTCACTGTGAATCCAACCGACAAACCCGCCGTAAATCATTCTGTCATTGCGATCGCCTAAAAAAGCATGGTCAACACCAACGGGGTTTTTCCAAGTTCTCACAACTGTCCCGTCTGTAAGCTTCATGAAGGGAATTGACCGCTGAAAATCTCTGTGGTTTGCAGGAGTCATACCAGGGACATTCTCCAAAATAGCCATTACCTCTTGAGTGACATTTTTGGTGTGAGTTTTTACCGTAGCTTTGAGCCTTTCTTTAAGGTTTCTGTCAAACAATAGCAAAAAATCAATTTCTTTAAACAGCTTGGTATGTGATTGAGTCTGCCGTCTCTGGCTATAAATACCTGTTAAGAAACCTTCCAGAATTACTTTTGCCAAAGCATTGCTAATCAAACCTATTAGTCCTAAGACAGCAATTCCACCCACCATCCCTGCTGGACCTCCCAGGAATGCTAAAGCTGCGGTGATAGCAGCGGCATCTTTTAAACCTGTAGTCGCCATTAATACCGCCAAGATAATACAAGGTAATCCGATAGCAGCAAGTTTTTTGACGACTTCATCCATACCCTTTCACCGCAAGACAAGATTCATATCAAGTCTTTTTTAACACATGTGAAAGTTAAAATTGCTGAAATTGCAGTAATCCTTTATGGCAGGAATCACAATATCGACTTTGCGATCGCATTTTTATCAACAGCAACGCAAAATTCAGGTTGTCTAAAGGAGACTCAATTTCACTCCAAATCCTTATAGTTTGTAAACTGTAGTAGCTCAAAATTTTATTATTTGTTTACTGCTGTAGCTATTATATGAGCAATAAGGACGATAAAAAAACCAGAATGTATATTTATGTTGCAGATGTTGTAGCAGTTGCTTGGAACAAAGACAGAGGAATGCTTTTAAAGCGATTGCGGGGAAAAAAATCACGTCAAAAACTAGCTGATGAAATTGCAGCTAAGGGAGGGGAATGCTCCCATCAAAATCTCAAGAAACTAGAGTACGGTGAGTCCGAAAGTGTCTCAACCAAAGTATTAGAGGCTGTTTGTGCTGCATTAGATATTTCTTTAAGTGACTTTCTCAGTACTGTCGAAGTGACTAATTAGAGTTTTGAATATTTTTTCTTGATTTTAGATACTAAAGTATCTAAAATATTTAATGACATCAAAAAGGCGATCGTCCTCCGGCAAGAGTATGCGATCGCCTTTTAAACCCCGTTAATGAGGTTACTTAAATGATTGTACAAGAAGAGTTCGATGACGAAACCTCGGCTCAATCAGAGTTTGAGGAATACATTGACCAGCTTGCTGAAACAATAGCGCCAGAAATTGAGATCGATTCAGTACCAGATGAACTCGGAGAACTGTATCGAGTGTGGAATAGCTATCATCTGCTGGGAACTTTTTATCAGAACCTTGAAGGCAAATGGGTCGCACAAGCCTGTAATAGAGATGAAAGACCTTGTTGCGACACCCCTGAATTAGCACAGCTTTTTATAATTGCTGTAAACGGGTTGCTAGTTGCAGATGTAGCGTAATACATAATTACTTTTTATACACCAATTTTCCATCACCTAGAGACGTGCATTTAAGCACGTCTCTTTTTTGTTTGAAGCTTTTTATAAATAGAACTATCTCCAATAATTAAATAAATATAAAATTGGATTTTTCATAGCTTGATTTAGCTTACTTTGTAGAAGGTAAATCTAAAATCCTTGATTTGACGTAATTTTACATTGTGGAATAACTATAATCCACCCTGTCAAGGGTTTTCGCTTATTGGTAAAAGAGCTTTTGACGATCCGCGCAATTCTTTAGTATTTCACTTTCATCGATTAGTTTTGGAGCTACAACCGAAATTTTTTGTCATGGAAAATGTTCGGGGTATTACAGTCGGTGAACATAAACAAATACTTAAAACCTTAATTAACGAGTTTAAAATTAAAGGTTATCAGGTAGAAGAAAATTACCAAGTTCTTAACGCCGCTTATTATGGAGTACCACAGTCTCGTGAGAGATTATTTCTCATTGGTGCTAGAGAAGATGTTAAATTACCGAAATACCCCCAGCCAATTACGCAACCCGCAAAGCCTAACGATTCTACACAGCAAAATTCCTTGGTTTTACCGTTCGGCCCCACAGTATGGGACGCAATTAAAGATATTCCCGAAGTAGAAAACTATTCAGAGTTATTAGTAAGAGATTGGGTAGTGGCAGAGTATGGCAAACCTAGTAACTATGCTCTGACACTTCGCGGCATCGCTACTTTAGAAAATGATTATTCCTACGAACGTGAATTTGATTCTCGAATTCTCTCTTCCAGTCTTCGCACAAAACACTCAACTGCAACTATTGAACGTTTTACTGCTACAGTTCCAGGAGAAAGAGAACCCATTAGTCGTTTTCATAAGCTGCATCCTGGCGGTGTTTGTAACACCTTAAGAGCAGGAACAGACAAGTATAAAGGTTCTTTCACCTCTCCTAGACCGATTCATCCATTCACACCCCGATGTATCACGGTAAGAGAAGCAGCACGCCTGCATTCTTACCCCGACTGGTTTAGATTTCATATGACAAAATGGCACGGTTTTCGGCAAGTGGGTAACTCTGTACCTCCATTGCTAGCAAAGGCTGTAGCTACTGAAATTATTCGTCAATTAAATGTGTTACCTAGCAAGCCAAGCGTCCGATATAAATTGGGTTTGGAGAGCTTGCTTCAACTTAATATGTCGCAAGCAGCGCAACGTTACAGCATAATTATGAATTATGAATTACAACAGACTTAATATTAAATTGCTATTAGTTTGCTCACAATCTATAATTTTTACTCTTGAAGATGCTGGACAGATTGTCTTCTTTTTCTTTTTAGCTTTGCGCCTTGGCGTGAGACTAATTCATATTTCCACTCAGCAACGCCCTATTTGTCAGGCTATTGAGATTACTAATTGGGAAGCGATCGCAGATTTCTCTGATATAAACTCTGAAATTATTGCAGACATCCCCACACCCTATTTTTATTGGCATTGCTTGTAATGTAGCAGCAATCCTTAAGCAGTTAAGGATATTTTCATGAAGGCAGAATAATTTTCAAATAAACACCGATAAATAACCGATAAATATCGGTGTTTATCTGTGGTTTGTTTTGTTACTATTCAGATTTTTGCCACAATTCCAATGTCTGAACAGCTGCCTGCTGAAGTTCAGGATTGCCATTCTGCGCTAATTCTTGTAGAACTGTGACAAGTTTGCGATCGCCTGGGTAGATGAGTTGTCCAAGTTGTTTGACATATTGTAGTTGCTCGAAAGGTTGTGATTGCGGTAGTTTTTCCAGCAAATACGACCTATAGCATTCTAAAAAGTGGTTTTCAAAACCTAGCGCCTGCTTGCACAAGTGGTGTAACAACTGTCTATCACCCGTCGCTTTTGGTATCAAATAAGCCCATCGCCTACAGCAGTACTCGTAAATTTGCTCTACTAATTCTGTCCACTGGTCATTAATCCAAATGCGGTATTGTGTGGCACAATTGCGCTTCCAGCTTCCGGTTCCAATATACTTACCAGTTTTATGTAAAATTAGTGCGTCTGCTGGGGAAAGTACATTTATTACCAAATCTTTGATTCCCTTCTGACTCGCCCCATCGCGCAAATGCATCAAGCGGCGGTCATAGCCATAAAACTCACCTACTGGGTCAGGATAGCCGAGAGGAAAGGTTAACTGGGGAGGATTACCGCGTAGCTGTGCAAACAAACGATACTGTCCAAACATTGAATCACGGATATGGCCTGCGACTGCCTTGAGAGGAACAGAGTCCCGAATGTCTTCCCCATACATCAAAAGGCTAGCTGTTTGGAATTTCACCCCACCAACAGACAATAGTTGTGCTTCATCCACTGGGATGAGATCCAATGCAAACGGACACTGCTGTTGACATTCTTGTTTATAAGATGTAAATCTTTGTTTTTCCTCTGGAGTTTGCTTATCCTTGAACACTATTACTATATCGATGTCACTGGTTGCTACTGCCTCGCCAACGGCATAACTACCAACGAGGTAATAGCCGCGAATTCTTTTAAAGAAATGGTAGTCGCCCAATTTAATAATTTCTGAAATTATTTGGTCAATTTTGGGAAAATTAGTTGAGTTAAGGAGAGCAATATTAGTCATATTCATGGTTGCGTAAAAATCTTCCCCCTTGGGATATATGTCAAAATAAATAGGTAATAAAACTAGGAAAATATTTACTGTGAAAAATATCTTTTAAGCAGCTATCTTAAGGACGATGCGAAAGCTATCATTGGCTAAGTAAGGCTGCAACAAGTGTGGCAACAGCCTTGTTTAATGGATAGAAGCATAAGGTTAATTGAACCCCAGGCAAAATACCGCTAATTATGAACTTAACAGTACCCTCCTAAGAAAGTTGGGGGTAGAAAAAATATAAAAATTTCTTAAGGATCAGGCAATGGCAACTGAACAGCTAACTAGAGAAAGCGATAGTCTAGATTTAAAACAACTACTGAGAACACTAACTGCTGTTAAAAAAGGTGATTTTTCTGCTCGGATGCCTATTGAACAAACAGGCATAGCAGGGAAAATAGCCGATACGCTCAACGATATTATTGACCAGAATGAGCGGATGGCGGCTGAACTTCAGCGGATTGGTACTGTAGTTGGTAAAGAAGGCAAGATTACTGAACGTGCTTCTCTAGGTAATGTTCGCGGTTCATGGACAGATTGTGTTAATTCTGTCAATACCCTAATTACAGATTTAGTTCAGCCGACAGCAGAAACTACTCGTGTTATTAGAGCTGTAGCCAATGGCGACTTATCCCAAACGATCGCCCCGGAAATTGAAGGCAGACCCCTCAAAGGAGAGTTTCTCCAAACTGCCAATATTGTCAACACAATGGTAGATCGGCTCGGCTCCTTTGCATCGGAAGTTACAAGGGTTGCTCGTGAGGTGGGAACCGAAGGTAAGCTGGGTGTGCAAGCACAAGTAAACGGCGTGGCTGGTACTTGGAAGGACTTGACCGATAACGTAAATTTAATGGCAGGTAATCTGACTGGCCAGGTGCGGAATATTGCAGAAGTTGCCACAGCGATCGCTAACGGTGACCTCTCGAAAAAAATTACAGTTAACGTTAAAGGCGAAATTCTAGAACTCAAGAACACCGTCAACACGATGGTGGATCAGCTCAACTCCTTCGCATCAGAAGTAACACGAGTTGCCAGGGAAGTGGGAACCGAAGGTAAGTTGGGTGTGCAAGCAGAAGTACGGGGTGTAGCAGGTACTTGGAGGGATCTTACCGAGTCAGTGAATATGATGGCTGGTAATTTGACAGCCCAAGTAAGAAATATTGCTGAAGTGACAACGGCGGTAGCCAATGGTGACCTTTCTAAGAAAGTTACAGTTGATGTTAAAGGCGAAATTTTAGAGTTGAAAAACACCGTCAACATCATGGTGGATCAACTTAACTCCTTTGCATCAGAAGTAACCAGGGTTGCCCGTGAGGTGGGAGCAGAAGGTAAATTAGGTGGTCAAGCGGAAGTGCGCGGCGTAGCGGGTACGTGGAAAGACTTGACCGATAGTGTAAACTTCATGGCGGGTAGTTTAACGGCACAGGTGCGGAATATTGCCGAAGTCACAACGGCGGTGGCAAATGGCGACCTTTCCAAGAAAATTACCGTCGATGTTAAAGGTGAAATTTTAGAGCTGAAAAACACGATCAACACAATGGTGGATCAGCTTAATTCTTTTGCATCAGAAGTAACAAGAGTTGCCAGAGAAGTGGGAACCGAAGGTAAGTTAGGCGTACAAGCCGAAGTGCGTGGTGTGGCGGGTACGTGGAAAGACTTAACCGATAATGTAAACTTAATGGCAGGCAATCTTACCGGACAGGTACGCAACATCGCAGAAGTTGCCACAGCGATCGCCAACGGTGACCTCTCGAAGAAAATCACTGTCGATGTCAGAGGCGAAATTTTTGAACTTAAGAACACCATCAACATCATGGTGGATCAACTTAGTTCCTTCGCTTCAGAAGTAACAAGAGTTGCCCGCGAGGTGGGTAGTGAAGGAAAGTTAGGTGTACAAGCGGATGTGCGCGGTGTGGCGGGTACATGGAAAGACTTGACAGACAGCGTGAACTTCATGGCGGGCAGCTTAACAGCCCAAGTGCGTAATATTGCCGAAGTCACAACGGCGGTGGCAACCGGTGACCTTTCCAAAAAAATTACCGTCGATGTGAAAGGTGAAATTTTAGAGCTGAAAAATACCATCAATACAATGGTGGATCAACTCAACTCCTTCGCTTCAGAAGTAACGCGAGTTGCCCGCGAGGTGGGCAGTGAAGGGAAGTTGGGCGTGCAAGCAGAAGTGCGCGGCGTAGCGGGTACGTGGAAAGACTTGACAGACAGCGTGAACTTCATGGCGGGAAGCTTAACAGCCCAAGTGCGGAACATTGCTGAAGTCACAACGGCGGTGGCAAATGGCGACCTTTCTAAGAAAATCACCGTCGATGTTAAAGGCGAAATTTTAGAGTTGAAAAATACCATTAACACGATGGTGGATCAGCTCAGTTCCTTTGCATCAGAAGTAACGCGGGTGGCGCGAGAGGTGGGAACCGAAGGGAAACTGGGCGTGCAAGCCGAGGTGCGCGGTGTGGCTGGCACATGGAAGGATTTGACTGGTGCGGTGAATATGATGGCGGGTAACCTCACTGACCAAGTGCGGAATATCGCGGAAGTAGCCACAGCGATCGCTAATGGTGACCTCTCGAAGAAAATTACTGTCCAAGTCAAAGGTGAAATTTTGGAGTTGAAGAACACCATTAATATCATGGTGGATCAACTCAACTCCTTTGCATCAGAAGTAACAAGAGTTGCCCGCGAGGTGGGTAGTGAAGGTAAGCTGGGTGTGCAAGCAGATGTGCGCGGTGTTGCTGGGACGTGGAAGGATCTCACCGATAGCGTGAACTTCATGGCGGGTAGCTTAACAGCCCAAGTACGAAACATCGCTGCTGTGACAACGGCGGTGGCAAATGGCGACCTCTCCAAGAAAATTTCTGTAGATGTGAAAGGTGAAATTTTAGAGTTGAAAAACACCGTCAACACGATGGTGGATCAGCTTAACTCCTTCGCCTCAGAAGTCACAAGGGTGGCGCGAGAGGTGGGAACCGAAGGAAAATTAGGTGTACAAGCAGAGGTAAAAGGCGTTGCTGGTACGTGGAAAGACTTGACAGACAGTGTGAACTTCATGGCGGGAAGCTTGACAGCCCAAGTGCGGAACATTGCCGAAGTGACAACGGCGGTGGCAAATGGCGACCTCTCGAAGAAAATCACCGTTGATGTGAAAGGTGAAATCTTGGAGTTGAAAAATACCATCAACACGATGGTGGATCAGCTTAACTCCTTCGCCTCAGAAGTAACGCGGGTGGCGCGAGAGGTGGGAACCGAAGGTAAATTAGGCGTGCAAGCTTACGTTAGGGGAGTAGCCGGCACTTGGAAAGATTTGACAGATAACGTGAACTCGATGGCGGGTAACCTGACAGCCCAGGTGCGGAACATTGCCGAAGTTACTAAAGCGGTGGCAAACGGCGACCTCTCGAAGAAAATTACTGTTGATGTTAAAGGCGAAATTCTTGAGCTAAAAGACACGATCAACACGATGGTGGATCAGCTCAGTTCCTTTGCATCGGAAGTAACGAGAGTTGCCAGGGAAGTGGGAACCGAAGGAAAACTGGGCGGTCAAGCGCAAGTCCAAGGTGTTGCTGGTACTTGGAAAGATTTGACAGACAATGTGAACTCAATGGCGGGCAACTTAACAGCCCAAGTGCGAGGCATCGCCAGAGTCGTCACAGCAGTTGCTAATGGTGACTTGAAACGAAAATTAATGCTCGATGCTAAGGGAGAAATTGAAACCTTAGCAGAGACAATCAACGAGATGATTGACACCCTTGCCACTTTCGCAAATCAGGTAACCACAGTGGCGCGGGAAGTGGGAATTGAAGGGAAGTTAGGCGGTCAAGCTAAAGTTCCTGGGGCAGCCGGAACTTGGAAAGATTTGACCGACAACGTAAACGAACTTGCTGCCACTCTCACCACTCAGTTACGAGCGATCGCAGAAGTGGCAACAGCGGTAACAAAAGGCGATTTAACTCGTTCTATTGCCGTTGAAGCTTTAGGAGAAGTGGCGATCCTCAAAGACAACATCAACCAGATGATTGCCAACCTCCGAGAGACAACGCAGAAAAACACCGAACAAGACTGGTTAAAAACTAACCTCGCCAAGTTTACCCGGATGCTCCAAGGTCAGCGAGACTTGGAAACCGTATCTAAACTGATTCTCTCGGAACTAGCACCTCTGGTAGGAGCGCAACATGGCGTATTCTACCTGATGGAAACACTAGAGCATAACCCTTATTTAAAACTACTTAGCAGCTATGCTTACCGCGAGCGTAGACATTTGGCTAACCGCTTCTACTTGGGTGAAGGATTGGTAGGACAATGTGCTTTAGAAAAAGAGCGCATTCTGCTCACCGACGTACCGAGCGATTATGTCAAAATTGGTTCTGGACTGGGTGAAGCCTCTCCACTCAATGCTGTAGTTCTACCCGTACTATTTGAAGGGCAAGTAACAGCGGTAATTGAATTAGCTTCTTTCCGCCGCTTTAGCGAGATTCATTTAACATTCTTCGATCAACTCACCGAAAGTATTGCGATCGTCCTCAATACGATCGCAGCTTCAATGCGTACAGAAGAATTGCTCAAGCAATCCCAATCTCTAGCAGAAGAACTACAAACCCAGCAAAACGAGCTGCGAGAAACCAACAAGCGCCTAGAACAACAAGCTCAATCACTCAAAGCTTCTGAAGATTTGCTCAAGAGACAGCAAGAAGAATTACAGCAAACTAATGCCGAATTAGAAGAAAAAGCAGAGATGTTGGCGTTGCAAAAGAAAGAAGTTGAGCATAAAAATCTTGAAATAGAACACGCCAGACGGTCTTTGGAAGAAAAAGCCGAACAATTGGCGCTTTCGTCAAAATACAAGTCTGAGTTTTTAGCTAATATGTCCCACGAACTGCGGACACCACTGAACAGCTTGTTGATTTTGGCGAGGCTATTAGCAGATAACATTGATGGCAACCTCACCACCAAACAAGTAGAGTACAGCCAAACAATTTACTCAGCAGGTACTGACCTTTTAACGTTAATTAATGACATTCTCGATCTCGCCAAAATTGAATCGGGAACTATGTCAATTGAAATGACCCAGATGCTGGTGACAGAGTTAAAAGACCAGACTGAGCGCACCTTCAGCCAAGTAGCTCAGAACAAAGGACTGGCTTTTACAATTGAATTAGCTCCAGAATTGCCAAAAACCATTTATACCGATGCCAAGCGCTTACAACAAGTCCTGAAAAATCTGCTTTCCAACGCTTTTAAATTTACAGAGCGAGGAGAGGTACGTTTGCAGATTGAAGTTGCAAAACAGGGATGGAGCCTCAACCAAGATACCCTCAATCGTGCCCAGCTAGTTATTGCTTTTGCAGTCAGTGATACAGGTATTGGTATTGCCGCCGATAAACAAAAAGTAATTTTCGAGGCGTTTCAGCAAGCCGATGGTACTACCAGTCGTAAGTATGGTGGTACTGGATTAGGCTTGTCAATTAGCCGTGAAATCGCCCGCCTCTTTGGTGGAGAAATTAAACTTGTCAGTCAACCCGGTCAAGGTAGTACATTTACGTTCTATCTGCCGCAATTTAATTCTGAGCCACGAGCCTTGAGTCCTAGCCCGGAGTATACCTTAGCACCGTCCAAGATTCAGCACTCAGCAATTAATACTCAGCACATAACACTTCCTAGTCAGCAAGCACTGGCTTCTCAGCACTCATCGCTCCTAGATGATGATCGCGCCAATATCGTAGATGGCGATCGCGTGCTGCTGATTGTAGAAGATGATATTAACTTTGCGCGCATCCTAATTGAGATGGCTCAAGAGCAAGGATTTAAGGTGATCACTGCCCAAACTGGTACTGCTGGACTTACATTGGCACAGCAATTCCAGCCATCAGCCATTTTGTTGGATATCCGCTTGCCAGAAATGGATGGTTGGACAGTTTTAGACCGCTTAAAGCACGACCCAAATACGCGCCACATTCCCGTACATATCATGACAGTTGAGGAAGGACGGCAGCGTGGTTTACAACTAGGAGCACTCGCATATCTGCAAAAGCCTGTAACTAGTGAAACCATATCTGAAGCATTAACCAAAATCAAAGGTTTTATTGAACGTCGAGTCAAAAACCTGCTGGTAGTTGAAGATAACGATACTCAACGGCACAGCATTATCGAATTGATGGGCAATAGCGATGTCACTACCACTGCTGTTAGCACAGGTGCAGAAGCTTTAGAAGCGATTCGCTCACAGCATTTTGATTGTCTTGTCCTCGACTTAGGGCTACCAGATATGAGCGGTTTTGAATTGATCGAGCAGATCAAGCTCCTGCCCAATGGCGAATCGCTACCGATTATTGTTTATACTGGCCAAGAACTTACCAGAGGGCAAGAAACTGAACTTAAGCGCATAGCAGATACCATCATCGTCAAAGACGTGCGATCGCCCGAACGTCTCCTCGATGAAACAGCATTATTCTTGCACCGCGTCCAAGCAAATTTGCCCGCACCCACACGCCAAATATTAGAACAACTCCAATCAAGAGACCACTTACTCGCTGGTAAAAAGGTGCTAATTGTAGACGACGATGTACGTAACATCTTTGCGCTGACGAGTATGCTAGAGCGCCATCACATGCAAGTTTTATACGCTGAAAACGGCAGGGAAGGCATCGCCATGTTACAAAGTACACCAGACATTGATGTCGTTTTAATGGACGTGATGATGCCAGAGATGGACGGTTACGAAACAACACGCCTAATTCGCCAAAACGCTCAGTTGAAATCGTTGCCAATCATTGCACTTACCGCTAAAGCCATGCAAGGCGATCGCGAAAAATGTATTGAAGCTGGAGCATCCGACTATATCACCAAACCAGTTGATACTGAACAGTTACTTTCGTTATTACGCGTTTGGTTATATAGATGAATCCCCATCTAGAAGATATTGAAATTCAATTGCTGCTAGAGGGCATATTCCGTTACTACGGTTTTGACTTTAGGAATTATGCCCTAGCTTCAATGAAGCGCCGCATTTGGAATACGATTCGTTCAGAGCAATTAGACAGCATATCTGGACTGCAAGAAAAAGTTCTCCACGATCGCGATTGTATGGAGCGGTTTTTACTTAACCTCTCGGTTCACGTAACCGCCATGTTCCGCGATTCTAGCTTTTATCTTGCCTTTAGAAATAAAGTTGTGCCGCTATTAAAAACTTATCCTTTTATTCGCATTTGGCATGCAGGTTGTTCTACAGGTGAAGAAGTTTATTCTATGGCAATTTTGCTGCAAGAAGAAGGACTTTATCATCGTTCCAGGCTCTATGCCACTGATATGAATGAAATGGTATTACGCAAAGCCAAAGCTGGAATTTTTCCCTTAGAATTGATGCAGCAGTATACTCAAAATTATCTAGAAGCTGGAGGTAAAAACTATTTTTCCGAGTATTATACTGCCGCCTACGATAACGCGATTTTTCGCCCATCTCTCAAAGAAAATATCGTCTTTTCACCTCACAATTTAGCAACTGATAGTTCTTTCAACGAATTTAATGTCATTCTGTGCCGTAATGTCTTGATCTACTTCAACAAATCACTCCAAGAAAAAGTGCATAGTTTGTTGTACGAAAGCTTAATTAGGTTTGGAATTTTAGGCTTGGGACGCCAAGAGTCGCTAAAGTTCACACCATATGAGAAACACTATGAGGAGTTAGTCAGAAGTGAGAAGCTCTACCGACGAATTGTCTAGAGGCAAAGAAACAGCGAATCGCCCCTACTTTGAACTCGTCGTGATTGGTGCATCATTAGGAGGGCTAAACGCCTTAGCAATTCTGCTCAGAGGGCTACCAGAAAACTTCCCCGTACCTGTAGCCATAGCACAACACCGTCGGTCGAATAGCGAGGATGGGTTAAGCAAATTGCTGCACCATTACAGCAATTTGCATGTCAAAGAAGCAGAAGACAAAGAAGAAATTTTACCAGGAACAGTTTACTTGGCTCCTGCTGATTATCATTTATTGGTGGAAGGAGGAGACGGTTCTATAGTACGTCCTTATTTTGCGCTTTCAACAGAAGCAAACGTCACATATACTAGACCTTCGATAGATGTACTATTTGAGTCAGCAGCCGATGCTTATGCCGAAAAGGTGATTGGTGTACTGTTAACAGGAGCCAATCACGACGGTACACGAGGACTAGCAAAAATTAAAGCACGCGGTGGTAAAGCCGTGGTACAAGACCCTGCAACAGCTGAATGCCCGATTATGCCAGCAGCAGCGATCGCCGCTATGATAGTAGACAAAATTCTGCCGCTAAAAGATATCTCTAGCTTCTTAGCCAAAATTTGTTTCCCTATGCTTTTGTAAGCAAAGTGCTTGTATTACACTAAATCTTGCTGCTCGACAATATATACCTAGAAGGGCCAAATTTGCAACCTGAGATAGTAGCAAAACCGCCATTATAAGTTGAAAGTCTATAAAAAAGCGTAGAACCTGAATTTACTCTACCTAGGAGTATGTACCTTACAATGCCGTCCGAACTACCAGTAAATATTCTCCTGGTTGATGACCACTCAGAAAACTTGTTGGCCTTAGAGGCAATATTACAAAGCCTAGGTCAGAATCTGGTTAGGGCGACATCGGGTGCCCAAGCTCTGAGATGCTTGCTCAATCAAGATTTCGCCGTGATTCTGCTTGATGTTCAAATGCCAGATATGGATGGATTTGAAACGGCAACTCTCATTCGACAACGTGAGCGATCGCGCCATACGCCAATAATTTTTCTGACAGCATTTAGCACGAATGAGTCGATGGTATTTAAAGGATATGCCTTAGGAGCAGTAGACTACTTATTCAAGCCAATTGAGCCAGAAATATTAAAATCTAAAGTGGCGGCGTTTGTTGATTTATTTCAGAAAACAGCAGAGGTGCAAAGACAAGCAGCACAATTAGCAGCCTTGAATGCCGATCTGAGAAAAAGCGAAGAACAGTTTCGCAGTTTAAGCGCTTGCTCACCTGTGGGCATCTTTTTAACAGATATTTCGGGACAATGTACGTACACTAATCCTCGCTACCAAACTATTTTAGGAATTACTTCAGAGGAAAGTTTAGGAACGGGTTGGTTGCGATCGCTTCATCCAGAAGAAAGAGATGAAATATTTGCCAATTGGTCTGCCTGTGCTAGTGAAGGTAGAGAATACCATAGTGAGTTTCGCCTAATAACTCCCGCAGGAATTGAGCGCTGGGTTAACCTCCGTTCCTCACCGATGCTATCCGATCAAGGCGAAGTTATCGGTTATGTCGGCACAGTAGAAGACATTAGCGATCGCAAGCAAGCTGAGGAAGAACACATTAAATTGATTCGTGACCAAGCAGCGCTTAAAGAGGCGCAAGCAGCAAACCGTCTCAAGGATGAGTTTTTAGCTACTCTTTCTCACGAACTCCGCACACCTTTAAACTCAATACTTGGCTGGTCTAAACTACTCCGCAATCGCAAATTAGATGAGAAAGCCACTGCACGTGCTTTGGAAACAATTGAACGCAATGCACTTTTGCAGGAGCAACTTATAGAAGACATTTTGGATGTCTCTCGCATTATTCGCGGCAAGTTAGTGTTGAATATCTGCCCTGTTAACTTAGTCTCGGTGATTGAGTCCGCAGTCGATACTGTGCGTCTCCAAGCTGAAGCTAAGAATATTTTATTTGAGTTTGTGATTGCATCCACCGAAATAGCGAGCATCAGCAGTCGGGACAAAAAACCAAGTAACAAGGCCAATAATGGTCATTTCTCTCCTGCGATCCATCTTTCCTCACCTTTCACCGTCTCAGGTGATCCAGACCGCTTGCAGCAAGTTGTTTGGAATCTACTCACCAATGCTATCAAATTCACACCCCAAAACGGTCGGGTAGAAATTAGGCTATCAATTATCAGTGGCCGAGAACCAGAACAAAGCACTGACAATGAATCAATAACAGCAAACAACTATGCTCAGATCCAGGTGAGCGATACAGGTATTGGTATCAAGCCAGACTTTATCCAATATGTTTTTGAGCGTTTTCGTCAAGCTGACGGCAGTACAACCAGAACTCACACAGGGCTGGGATTAGGGCTGGCGATCGCCCGTCATTTGGTAGAACTGCATAAAGGATCTATCCATGCAGAAAGCCCTGGCGAAAATCAAGGAGCCACCTTTACTGTGAAGTTGCCTCTTTTAGAAATAAAAGAGCAAACCACCCAACAAACAGAAGAAACCCCAGAGCCAAATTCTTCTAGCTCACTACCCTCAGCAATTCTAAAGAATGTACGAGTGCTACTTGTTGATGACGACAATGATACACGTCATTTTTTGGCAATAGCACTACAAGAGTCTGGAGCTGATGTCAGAGCTGTTACTTCAGTTCACGAAGCACTCTCAGCAATTCAACAATTTCCACCAGATATATTGATTAGCGATATTGGAATGCCCGAAGAAGACGGCTACGCACTAATCCGTAAAGTGAGGCTTCTCGAACCAGAACAAGGAGGGCGGATTCCAGCAATTGCCTTAACAGCTTATGCCAAAGAGTCAAACTCTACAGAGGCGTTAACAGCAGGCTTTCATATGTATGTCTCTAAGCCAGTTGAGCCAATTACCTTAATTAACATGATCGCAAAACTGGCAGAACTAAATTGTCATATTTGAAAAGTTTAATATAACTAAATTTGGCAGAACAAAACCTTTTTTATTATTTGCTCAGTTTTAACCGAAGGCAAAATTGTATAACACTACAAAATTAACCAAACTCAAAAGAGATTGGAATAGAAAATATGTTGCTATTCTGATAAAAATTAAAATGTTTTGCAATAATTAAATACATTACTTTAAGCAATAATACTGAATAAAAATGATGGTATGAATAATCATCACATTTTAAAAGCAACCAGAGAAACAGTTCATCTTGGTGGTTTTTCGTATTTGCTAGAACCTGCACTGACTATTGATTCGGGCGATACGATTGAGGTGGAAACTTACACTGGTTACTATGTCTACGACAAAGCACCACCCAAGTTTCTTACTAGCGAATTTCTTGATATCTGCCAAAATCTAGCACCAGAACGCAAAATTGCTGGAGGCCCACATTTACTGACAGGGCCAATTTATGTAAGAGGTGCAGAACCAGGCGATGTTTTGGAAGTAAAATTAGAGGCGATCGCACCAAGTCTCCCAGTTGGCTTCAATGCAATTCGTACAGGCTGGGGAGCCTTACCACAGCAGTTTCAGCAACCTGCCTTAAGATTCATTCCCCTCGATTTAGAAAACAACATTGCAGAATTTCCGGCGGGTACTGGCATCAAAATTCCCCTCAAACCATTTTTTGGTATCCTTGGTGTCGCCACTCCAGAAACGTCTCGCACTTCGATTCCACCTGGTTCTTATGGTGGTAATATCGATAACCGTGAACTCCAATCAGGTTCTCGGATATTTCTGCCTATTTTTGTCCCTGGTGCATTATTTTCTATTGGTGATGGACATGCAGCACAAGGAGATGGCGAAGTCAATGTCACCGCCATTGAAACTTCAATGAACGGGACTATCAAACTCAACCTGCGTAAAGATTTGCATCTGACAACACCAATTGCTGAAACTCCTACTGATATCATCACAATGGGCTTTGGTCAAACTTTAGATGAAGCCTTAGAAGTAGCTTTAAAAAACATGATTAATTTTCTGGAAAGATTTATCTTTTTATCGCCAGAAGATGCATATGTATTGTGTAGTTTAGCAGTAAATTTTCGCATCACTCAAGTTGTGAATAGCCCACATAAAGGTGTACATGGAATGCTCCCTAAATCTATCTTCTCTAATACAATCAATTTATAGGTTGCAATTTAGCGTTCATTTTTTATGTCTAATATTCTCATCCAACTATTGCTAATTGGTTTAGTTGCTGGAGTTGCTGGAGGTATGTTTGGCATCGGTGGGGGAGCAATTATGGTTCCAGCGATGGTTTTAATAATGGGATTGGAGCAGAAATTTGCTACAGGCACTTCCATTGCTGCACAAATCTTACCAATCGGGATTTTAGGAGCAGCAGTTTACTATCGCAATGGGAATCTCAATATCAAATACGCTGTAATTATTGCGCTTGGTCTAGTAGTTGGCAATCTATTTGGGGCATTGTTTGCCAATCAGCCATTTATTAGTAACGAGATAATGAAGAAGCTGTATGGAATCTTTTTATTACTCTTAGGCGCTCGCTATTTAATTAACAACTGAATATTTTAGTTGAGTTTTACCAATATTATTACTAGATTCTCACCAAGCTATTGCGTAGATTCCTGCTGTTGAGAATCTTTTCATAAATTCTTCCCTATCCTTGCTTACCGATGACACTTCATCAATTTTTGATTATAGTTTCATCAAAAATCTAAGTTTAAATATACATTTGAGTAAAGAATTTCGTGGTTTTGTATAATATTAACCATTTTTACAGTTATTTTTTAAGTGAGTTGACGATAAAAATAAAAAGCTAAAATTAAGCTAATAGATAATGCTCAACTGTGTCTGCCGCTACTAGCAATTAGACAAACATTCTTCAGCAGGTAACTCAAATCGATAAAAATGGATCGTCGGAATTTTCTAAAGTATGCGACTTTAGCAGGATCTAGTTTTGCCTTGGCTAGTTGTATTCAGGGTAAAAATTCCAACGTACAAAGTGAGGCTTCTCCTTCAGTGTCGTCTGTAGTGGAAAATGAACCTCTGAAGGTTGGATTTGTGTATATGGAACCTGTGGGTGATTTTGGTTGGACTTACGCCCATGATTTAGGTCGTAGAGAAATGGAAGCCAATCTTCAAGATCAGGTAAAAACTACTTTTATTGAGAATGTCAAAGAAGGTGCTGATGCGGAGAAGGTAATTCGCCAACTCGCGTTAGAAGCGAACAAACTAATTTGTACGACATCCTTTGGCTATATGAATCCAACAATTAAGGTAGCCAAGGATTTTCCTAATATCATATTTGAACACTGCACAGGATATAAACGTGCTGCTAATGTCGGCACTTATTTGGGTCGCTTAGAAGAACCGCGATACTTAACTGGTATGATTGCTGGCAAAATGACAAAATCAAATGTTATTGGTTTTGTTGGGGCATATCCAATTCCTGAAGTTATACGGGGAATAGGTGCATTCACCCAAGGACTGCGATTAACAAATCCCCAAGCAAAAGTCAAGGCACTTTGGGTACAGAATTGGTACGATCCAGCTAAAGAAAGAGAAGCAGCGCAAGCTTTGGTAAATTTAGGTGCGGATGTATTGACGCAACATACTGACTCTGCTGCTGTTGTTCAACTAGCAGAGGAGAAAGGTATTTATGCTTTTGGCTACAATACTGATATGAGTAAGTTTGGTGCAAAAGCACACCTCACATCAGCAATTAATAAATGGGGCAAATTCTATACAGATACAGCTTTATCTGTCATAAATGGCACATGGAAGTCTAAAGAAGTTTGGTATGGTATTGCTCAAGGGATAGTAGATATTTCCCCGATGAATCAGACAATTCCCGCTGATGTTCAGCAATTAGTAATCGCCAAGCGTGAAGAGTTTATTCAAGGTGTTGCCCATCCTTTTGCTGGCCCGATGAAAGACCAAAAAGGCGTAGTGCGCGTACCAAAGGGTAAAGTGCTTGATGATAAGGGACAATTGGCGATGGATTGGTATGTTGAAGGAATTGAAGGCTCAATCCCCAAGAATAAATTTTAGGATGTCCTTTATCAATACTTTAATTTTGATAATACCCTGCTCCTTTATTGACAAATTGCAAGGTAAAAGCATCTTTATAGTTAACATTGGGCTGAGAAATTCCGGTATTCACCATGCTGTCGAATAGCGATCGCCAACGTTCCTCAGTCATTGCCCTAATGCCTTGTTTTTCTGCTGCACCAGAAATGACAATTCCATATTCTTCGAGTTTAGGAATGCTATAGGCTAGCTGTTCATCTGTCATTTCGGGATTTTCTTTTTTAATTAATTGATTAGCCGGCTGGGGATTTTCTAAGTAATTGTACCAACCTTTAATTGAAACATCAACAAATCTTTGTACTAAATCTGGGCTTTTTTCTATCAGTTCTTTTTTTGTCTCAATAGTAGTTGCGTATGTTTCATAACCATAATCTGCTAGTAAAAAAACTACTGGCTTAAACCCACCCTGCTTTTCAATTGCGAAGGGTTCCGATGTTACATAGCCTTGCTGGGCTGATTGTCGGCAAGAAAGGGAGCAGGATTAAAGTTATAAGGGTGTTTTTGCTCATCGGTAAAACCATACTTAGCTTTGAGAACAGGCCAATAAGTAACATTGGCAGCAGTTGAGATATAAATTGGTTTGCCTTTCAGGTCGGCAAGGGTTTTAATTGCTTTGTTGGGATGGGCAATAATACACTGGGGGTCTTTTTGGAAGATTGCCGCTACAGTGATTTTCGGAATTCCTTGAGCGATCGCGTTTATGGCATCAACGCCATAACCCATGAAAAAATCTACCGCACCCCCATCAACAACTGAGTACCGTTGGGGACTTGAGACCCACCAATCTTGATACTGACATCAAGACCATACTCGTTATAGATTCCTGCCGCTATAGCCTGGTAAAATCCGCCATGTTCTGCCTGTGCTATCCAATTTGTGCCAAAGGTGACTTTATCTAATCCTGAACTAGTGGTTGGCTTTTGGTTGCTATTAGCACAAGCGCCAATGATGCTGCTGCCTATACAAATCGAACTGTATTGAAATAATTGACGACGGCTAAGGCGATGAATTGCTGTTGATGAGGATGGAGATGGATTCATGGAACAAGATCATGCTTTTTTGACATTGGTGTTTTAGCTGATTCTGAATGTACATTCTAGAATCAGCTTTTGGTTCACCAAGGAATAAGGTTGAATTGCTAAAGCGCGTTTAAAAGCTTTGATCGCTTCACCATACTCACCCAATGCTGCATAACATAAACCCATGCCGTGGAGTGCGCCAAAATGCACAGGGTTGAGATGAACAACCATCTTACAGTCTGCCAAGGACTTTTTGTAATCGCTGATACTGTAGTAAAGAAAAGCGCGACGATTCCAGGCTTCAGCAAAATCTGGTTGTTCGTTGATTAGTCTTGTCAGTACTGTTTCGGCTTCAGTAATTTCCCCAGCATCTAGTAACTTCTGGCTGTGGTCAATCTTCTCCAGTCCATAAATTCCTTTCTGCTGAAACCAGATGCGCCAGATTTTCTTAGTTGCCTGTTCGCGGACTGTGACATCGGAGTTTTTCAAATCTTTAAGTAAGGAATTGATAGATAAAGAATCCATGAATCTGATCTAAGTAATTGTATCTTTATATCAACTTTCGCACAAAATTCTCTACTTAGTCATTTTTAAAGTCATCTTTAAAATTCTTTCATTGCAATTGCAAATTTGACAATTGTTGTGTTATTTTTGTTGTATTCAGTAATACTATTAGTACTGAATTAAATATATGGATTCATATAAAATTAGTCATTAGGACATAAAAATTTTAAAGATAAAAACTAACTTAAGGTGCTTGACAAGCTCCTATTGGCTAATTGTTGATAAAAACATTACAAAAAAACAAATTGACTATGCCAAGACCCGATAGTGTTTCCAGGCATATCGTTCTAACATCTCATCCTAGTAGCTTTGGGCCTAAACCAATCCCCATTCATTGGGGAGCAGCGGATGCTATGCAACGTGGCCCAGTTATTGCCACTTTGACAAAGCAGGCACACCGCAATGTAATTGGTACTCATTCTGGTAGCTATGCAGTGTATCGTGCATTAGCAGTAGCTAGCGGTGCTTTACAGTCGGATCATCGGGCAGATTTGACCAACACATCCCCGGTAGCGCATATTGGCCCGTATCCGAGTTGGGCAGACCCTGATAAAATAGTTTCCCTTGATCCTTTTGGGGCGGTGGCTAGTGAGGTGTTCGCATCTTATTACGCACAGGGCTATGATATCCGTCCAACGATCGCCATAACTCAGGCTCATATTAATATGCCGGAACTGCAAGAGGCAGTAGACAAAGGGCGCTTGCAAATTGATGGCAAGATTATGAAACTCGGTGGTGATTTGGTTGTCACTAAGGCTGCAATTGAGCCGGTTTGGTATTTACCAGGAATTGCCAAACGCTTTGGGATTACAGAAGCAGATTTACGTCGGGCTTTATTTGAGCAAACCGGGGGAATGTTCCCAGAACTAGTGACACGTTCGGATTTGGAAGTCTTTTTACCACCGATTGGGGGTGTGACGGTGTATATTGTCGGTGATATCGCCGCGATCGCCGATCCTAACAAACCTCTAGCTGTGCGGGTACATGATGAATGTAACGGTTCCGATGTCTTTGGTTCAGATATCTGCACCTGTCGCCCCTATCTTGTACATGGCATTGAAGTATGTGTGCAAACTGCACAGGAAGGAGGCGTTGGTGTCATTGTCTACTGTCGTAAGGAAGGTCGTGCTTTAGGAGAGGTGACGAAATTTCTAGTTTACAATGCTCGCAAGCGTCAAGAAGGAGGCGATCGCGCTGATGCCTACTTTGCCCGTACAGAATGTGTGGCGGGAGTTCCAGATATGCGCTTTCAAGAACTAATGCCGGATGTGCTGCATTGGTTGGGTATTACCCGCATTGACCGCATGGTGTCGATGAGTAATATGAAGTTCAACGCCATTACCCAAGCGGGGATTGAAATTGTCGAACGGATACCAATACCTGAAGATTTAATTCCCCAAGATGCGCGGGTAGAAATTGAGGCGAAGAAAGCGGCTGGTTATTATACCACTGGAGATGTGTTAGATGTTGATAGTTTGGCTGAGGTGAAGGGGCGTTCTTTAGAAGGATAAAACTTCATCCTTTTGGGGTGTATCGGCAGTGGGGTAGGTGATTGGTGGAGAAAGGAACCGCAGAGGCGCAAAGGACGCACAGAGAACAGGGGATTTTAATTGCTTATCTTCGTTCCCCAGAGGCGATTCGGGAACGTTGTGGACAGTTGTTTGCATGGGTGTGTGAGGGAAAATCAAATCATTTTGTTTGCGATTTAACGCAGTTGGGAAGAGTCGCGGATTATGTGATTGAGGTGATGCGGGAGGAATACCCGGATTTGCAAATTCCATTTCATAGCCGTTGGCGGCATTTTGAGGCTGGGGGTGTGCCGCGATTAGTTAAGTTGGATACTCAGTTAAGGGGGCTAACTCGCTTACAGAAAGCTGCTGCTAAGTTTGATTTGGCAATTGTCAGTGTGTTGTTGGATGCAGGTGCAGGCGATCGCTGGCATTATGATGAGCAGGAGACTGGGTTAAGGTTGGGACGTTCCGAAGGATTGGCCGTTGCTAGTTTCCAGATGTTTTGTCAAGGGGCTTTTGCGAGTAATGGTTTGCTGCAAGCTGATGCTCTAAAATTGCAAATATTAACTGAAGCAGAACTAGCAACTGGATTCCAGGTAAAAACAGAAAATCCCTTAGTAGGAGTTTCTGGACGGTTGCAATTATTACAAAAGTTAGGACAAGTCCTACTTTCTTCACCTCATCTGTTTGGAGAAGAAAATCCCCGTCCAGGGAATTTAGTAAATTATCTGTTGAGTAAGTCAGAAAATGGGCAGTTAGCAGCTGCAATGGTGTTAAGTGCAGTGCTGGAAGGACTAAGTAACATTTGGCCCGGCAGATTAGAGGTGGCTGGGGTGAATTTGGGTGATGTGTGGTTTCACCCAGCTATTGACGATGATGGTTTAGTACCTTTTCACAAACTGTCTCAGTGGTTAACATATTCTTTATTAGAACCACTACAAGAACTTGGTTTAACAATCACTGGTTTAGATAACCTCACTGGATTACCAGAATATCGCAATGGGGGATTATGTCTTGATTTGGGACTCATCAGTGCTAAAAACTCAGATATTTTAAGCTCATCTCACTCAGTCGCATCAGAAGTTATAGTTGAATGGCGCGCTTTGACTGTGATTCTGTTGGATAGAATTGCTGCTACAGTCCGCGAAAAATTGAGTATGAGTACCGAGGAACTACCATTAGTGAAAATCCTCCAAGGAGGAACCTGGACAGCTGGGCGTAAAATTGCCGCTGAACTCAGAACGGGTGGTACACCCCCCATACAAATAGAAAGTGATGGCACGGTATTTTGAGTGGGGACTGGGGACTGGGGGACAAGGGGAAAAGGGGACAAGGGGAAAAGGGGACAAGGGAGAAAAACTCTCTCCCATGCCCCTGCTCCCTGCTCCTTTTCCTCTTCTCCCAATTCCCAATCCCTAATCCTCATAACTAATATGGAAAATCAAGTAACATTAATCGAACATCCATTAATTCAGCACAAACTAACGCTGATGCGTAAAGTTGAAACCAGCACAACGAAATTTCGTAACCTCGTCAAAGAAATTAGTTTGTTGTTGGCTTATGAAGTAACGCGGGATTTACCGCTGAAATATGAAGAGATTCAAACACCACTAGCCTCAATGAATGCACCCTTACTTGCGCCTGATAAAAAGCTGGTGTTAGTTTCTGTGATGCGGGCGGGACAGGGAATTTTAGATGGGATGTTGGAGTTGATCCCATCAGCAAGGGTAGGGCATATTGGTTTATACCGCGACCCAAAAACCCTGATTCCTATTGAGTATTATTTTAAGGTTCCCCATGATGTGGAGCAGCGAGATATGCTTGTTGTAGATCCGATGTTAGCCACTGGTAATACTGCGGTTGCAGCCGTGGAAAGATTGAAATCAACTAATCCCTTGTCAATTAAATTTGTCTGTTTACTCGCTGCACCAGAAGGGATCAAGCATTTTTGCGAAGTACATCCTGATGTGCCCATATATACAGCTGCTATTGATGACTATCTGGATGAACATGGCTATATTATTCCAGGGTTAGGAGATGCAGGCGATCGCTTGTTTGGCACAAAATAATTAGTCTGAGTGGCGATTTTCTCCGAAGTAGGGAGTGCCTAAAGCTTTGGGCGGTGTAGATTTCCCAGCTAATCCTACTAATGCTAGCAAAGCGATCGCATAGGGTAGCATGATCAGAAATTGGTAAGGGATATTTGCACCTAATGCCTGAATTCGTAGTTGTAAAGCTTCCGTAGCACCAAACAGCAAACAAGCCAAAGCACTACCTACAGGATGCCATCTGCCAAAAATTAATGCTGCGATCGCAATAAATCCCTTACCAGCACTCATCCCCTCGGCAAAAAACCTTACCTGTACCAAAGTTAAATAAGCACCCCCCAAACTCGCAAGACAACCACTAATTATCACCGCAATGTAACGTACCCTTAGCACCGAAATTCCTGCTGTATCAGCGGCTTTGGGAGATTCACCTACAGCCCGCAAAGTTAGGCCAAAACTGGTTTGAAATAAAATGTATGTAGTAAAAATTATTAAAATAAAAAGCAAATATACAAAAATATCTTGCTGGAATAACAACGGCCCAATCAGGGGAATATTGGCAAAACCGGGAGCGATAATTGTCCCAATACTGGGTAATTGCTGTGTACTGCTACCGCTAAATACCAACCGGGCTAAAAATGATGTTAACCCAGCTGCAACAAGATTAATTGCTAACCCGGACACCAATTGATCAACGCACAAAGACACGCACAAAAAAGCATGGAGTAACCCTACCAATCCCCCAGCAATTAAGGCAGCAAGGATACCAAGCCAGGGATTGCCAGTGTAAAAGGTGGCAGCAGCACTAGTAAAAGCACCAGTGAGCAACATACCTTCAAGGGCGATATTCAGCACCCCCGAACGTTCCGAGTACAATCCGCCTAGTGCAGCAAATCCCAAGGGTACAGCTAGACGTAAAGTAGCTACGAGGTAATCAGAGAAAAAATTGAGATTATTCATAGAGTTATTTTGAAACGCAGAGGTTCACCAAGGAAAGCGCAGAGGAACGCAGAGAAGTCTTTGCGAACCTCTGCGTTAAACCTCCGCGCTCCTTTGCGTTTTTACTCTTATCTGTCTTTCCACCGCCAAACTGATAGCAATAAACAACACCGTTAAACCCTGAATTGCGTAAACTACGGTTACTGGAACACCTGCACTACGCTGCATCACATTCGCACCACTACGAAGCGCGGCAAAAAATACAGAAGCGAGTACCACACCCAAAACACTACCACGACTTAAAAAGGCGATCGCGATCGCATCAAACCCATAACCCGGTGAAACTTGTTCAAATAGCCGATATTTCAACCCCATTACCTCACAAGCACCAGCCAACCCAGCTAAACCACCTGCTAAACTCATTACTAGGATAATGGTACGTTCTACAGAAATTTTGGCGTAACGGGCGGCAATCGGGTTAAATCCTACTGCCGTAATTTGGTAACCTAGAGGCGATCGCGCTAACAACACCCATAAAATCCCTGCCGCAATTAACCCCAGCAAAATCCCCGCATGGGCAAGACTCTGCGGTAAAATAATCGGCAACTGAGCAGATTTGGCAATTAATGGCGAATAAGGGCTAGGCGCAGCTGGTGCTTTCAAAGGATTTTGTACTAGGTAGCTAACTAAATTGACTGCGATATAGTTCAACAACAACGTCGTAATTACCTCATTCACCCCCCGCATTGCTTTAAGATAACCGGGAATCCAACCCCAAATTGCACCAAAAAGAAATCCGACTAACAACGCTAAGGGAATATGAACTACAGCAGGTAATCCTTGCACGTACAACCCAATTAAACTACTTCCCAAAGCACCAAGGTAAATTTGTCCTTCCCCACCGATATTAAATTGTCTGCCACGCAACGCCACCAACACCCCTAAACTAGTGAACAATAGCGGTGTCATCTTGGTAAGGGTGTTACCAAACCCAAAGTAAGTAGAGAGGGATTCTTGAAATAAAGCCGTGTATGCAGCGATGGGATTAGCCCCAGCAAGTAGGATAAGGATTGCGCCAACGATCAGGGCGGAGGCGATGCCTACGACGGGCTGCGCCAACGCAATTAGCGGTGATAGGATTGGTAGCAGAAGTTTAAGATAATTTGTTGTAGTCATGATGCGATGATTGCCAATCCTCAACCTCAAAAAATGAGTATCGAGCAATACCTCGATTGGGAACCATTACAAGACTGTCGCTACGAATACGTGAACGGCGAAGTCTTTGCCATGACTGGCGGTACAATTCCCCACAATGATATTGTCCTGAATTTCTACAGAGCATTGTATCCCCATCTGCGTTCTAGAGGTTGTCGAATTAATGTTGCAGATGTCAAATTGCAAGTAAGTCTTGAAAGCCCATACTACTACCCTGATGTGGTAGTTAGCTGCGATGCACGAGATTTAAATGCTCGGAAATTTATTCAATTTCCAAAACTAATTATTGAAGTTTTGTCTCTAGGTACGGAAGCTAAAGATAGGGGAGAAAAATTTGCATTTTATCGGACTATTCCTAATTTGCAAGAATACATTCTGATTGAATCAGAAAAAATTGCAGTTGAATCTTACCGTCGTGGTGAAGGTAGGATGTGGCTGTATTATCCATACGCAATTGGAGATTCTATTACTATAGAAAGCATCGGTTTTAGCTGTGCGATTGATTTAATTTATGAAAATGTGAATTTTGAAAAGGGAGTTTAGGGAGATATTTGATCGTGCAAAGACGTAAATAAGAATGCAACAAGGCTAATGCGATCGCAATAATCTTTCATTCTGCTTTTGTGGCTTGGCGGCAACTGATAATGCGAATATTTAATTAACCGCCCTCGTACAAAAAGACCAATATCAATATATCGTTCTTCATCAGATGCTTTAAGATTGATGAATGGATGCCAAACCTGATGCTAGCAATATGCAAAAAATATTTCCCGGTGAGGTATTTGCCAACACTGCTGATTTTGATGCAGGAATTCGCCAGCTATTACCGCGATACGATGAGATGCTGGAGGTAATTACTCGTTGTTTACCTTCCACAAGTCGCCGCATCTTAGAATTAGGCTGTGGTACGGGTGAAGTCAGTCTAAAAATACTCAACCGTTGTCCAGATGCTGAAGTAGTAGCCCTAGATTACTCGCCCCGAATGCTGCAATTTGCCCAAGCTAAGATCACAGCAGCTGGATATCAAAATCGGTGGAGTGGTGTGGAAGCAGATTTTGGCGACTGGGCAGATAATCCAGAGAAATTAAATATAGGTAGCGAATTTGATGCCTGTGTATCGTCCTTAGCAATTCACCATCTCAATGATGAGATGAAATTTAAGCTATTTCAACAAATTGCCGCCAGCCTCATTTCTAGTGGCTGTTTTTGGAATGCTGACCCTATACTACCAGAATCACCTGTCTTAGCAGAGGTATATAAAGCGGCGCGAGAGGACTGGGCAGCGCAACAAGGAAAAACACTGGCAGAAGTACGTGCTAAGGTTGGTACAAGTGTGACGCAAGGTTACTCCAGCCAAGACCAGTTAGCTTCCTTGGATACACATATACAAATGCTAACAAAAGCTGGTTTTGTCACAGTAGCAGTACCTTGGAAATATTACGGATTGGCGGTTTTTGGTGGCTGGCTGTGCAGATTTTAAATTTTAGTTTTTAACTCAAAAAGCTCCATATCAACTCGAAGATATTTAAGTTTCTAGTAACAAATCAGTAATAAATTACACATTTATCCTTGGCAAGACCTATTATAGAAACCCATTGGGCCTGTGAAGGAGGTTTTGCTAAATGAGACAAAGATTTCGGGCGAAATTTGCGGAATCACAATTTGTCTTGTGTTTCTATTTGATATGCCAATATCACAATACCCTTTAAAAATTCATAAGTCGTAATTTGTAATTCTTAATTACGAGGAAATTAAGCCCCCCCTTAGAAAAGGAGGGCTGGGGAATCTTCCCGAACCAAATACCACTAACTGAACCGTATTCGTCTTTAATTACGAATTAAGAATTAATAATTACTAATTACGATGAGGCTACTGTCCTCTCTCAACAGACCCGTCCGTAAATATAGAGTAGAAAGTTTTTTAAACCAGGCAAAATCGGGACACGCCACTTGCGTTAATTTTTCTGCTCCTTTAAAAAGTGGGTGTAACTCCACTGTCTGCCATCACTTAGTTTACGAAGGAGAATATTTTGGATGGCTCGAAATAAGAAGAAATCAACTGGATTTAAGTGTGAACATCCAGTTTACTCTAGATGCCCTATATGTTGTATTATCCCACCACATATACTAGAAACCGTCGCCGTGAATGGCAACCCTGAGCAGCGTCGCTGGGCTTTTCATACATTAAATGTTTCGGCACAGCTGCGTGGAAGACGGAATGTAGTAGGTACTGTTTCGTTTGCGCCATCTCCAGGTGTAAAGCGCCGTACTATCTACGATGCTAAAAATTCTGAATACCTGCCAGGTACACTGGTACGTGGTGAGGGTGATCCGCCAAGCAGTGATGAAGCAGTTAATGAAGCTTATGATGCTGCTGGCGCTACTTATGACCTATTTCATCACATATTTGATCGCAATTCTATTGATGATAAAGGACTGCGTTTAGACTCTACCGTACATTATGGTATCAAATACGACAATGCTTTCTGGAATGGCGACCAGATGGTTTATGGTGATGGTGACGGAGAATTATTCCAACGCTTCACTAAGTCAATTGATGTGATTGCACATGAGCTAACTCATGGTGTAACTCAGTATGAAGCAGGATTACAGTATTACGGCGAGCCAGGCGCGCTAAATGAATCGTTTTCTGATGTTTTTGGTGTTTTGGTAAAACAAAAGGTCAAAAATCAAACAGCACAAGAGGCAGATTGGATCATTGGGGAGGGTCTTTTGGCTCCGGCTGTCAAAGGTGTTGGTATTCGCTCTATGAAAGCACCGGGAACTGCATATGATGACCCTGTACTTGGTAAAGATCCCCAGCCAGCCCATGTAAAAGATAAATATAATGGTGTTGAAGATAACGGTGGAGTACATATCAACTCAGGAATCCCCAACTATGCCTTTTATTTAACAGCAGTGGAGATTGGCGGCTATGCTTGGGAAAAAGCTGGCAAGATATGGTATATAAGTTTACGCGATCGCCTGCGGGCTAAATCTGATTTTAAAAAAGCTGCCGACACAACCATTAAAGTGGCTGGAGAACTCTACGGTAGTGGTAGTAAAGAACAGAAAGCTGTACAGAACGCCTGGCAAAAGGTAGGAGTACTTATGGTATGAGTATAGTGAATGATGAATGATAGATGAGTAAAAGTTTTATAATTCATCATTCATCATTCAGAATTTACACTGTGTTGTCCTTTATTGTTAAACTGGAAGATGATAGGTACAATCTCCCAGTCTTTTTATTTCTCCCCCTAGACAGCACAACGGAGAGCAAAAAATGCGGATCTCGTTTGAACGGACGGGCGGCTTTGCTGGAATTAGTAAGAAAACAACCGTTGATACAGCTACTTTGCCACCAAACGAAGCAAACGAACTACCCCGACTGGTAGAAGCTGCTGATTTATTTAAGTTACCTGAAAAAATTACTTCCCCTAACCCTCAGTACGATCGCTTTCAATATAAGTTGACAGTGGAAGACCAGGGAAAGCAACATACAGTGACGGTGAGTGAGGCCGCATTACCGGGAACCTTAAGACCCTTAATTGAATGGCTGAATCAGGTATCACATCGCTCAACTTGATGAGAGAGTTTTCATTGAATACGCGCCAACCTTAGAATTCCAAAGAAGCAAGCTATGCGATCGCCTCTTTGGAGTAGAAGCAGTAACTCTAAGGTATTTTGAATTTTGCGTAACGGTACTAAGTAATCGGTAAAGCCATCGCTCCATCAGCCGATAAAGATTCCCAAGCTGTGCCTTTATAGCCATAATCAAAAATTTCGGGATGTAACATTTCTGCCAAAATTTCTAGGGAATCTACTAATCGTGGCCCTGGACGGTTGAAGTAAGAATTACCATCAGTAATGTAGACTTTACCACTTTTGGCAGCATTGAGTTTTGTCCACTCTGAACGTTGAGTTAATAACTGTGCTTCTTGGCGAGTACGATGTAAATCCCAACCGCAAGGCATCAAAATCATAATATCGGGATCGCTCGCTACTAGTGTTTCCCACGGCAAAGAAGCAGATGGCTCCCCTGCGGTGCTAAACAGTGTTTGTCCACCTGCTAAGTTGACTAATTCAGGAATCCAATTACCGGCTCCCATCAAAGGATCAGTCCACTCAATACAGGCAACAGTTGGTAGTTCTGTTAAAGAAAGCCCTTGAATTTTTTGCTGACAGATTTTGACACGAGCTTCTAAGTTTTCTAGAACTTTTGCTGAGTCTACTCCAAAGATGTTGCCCACTCGCTCGATATCAGTCCAAACATCTTGGAGAATATTGGGTTGTAAAGAAATAATTTGGGGCGAACTGTGGATAAGATTGGCAACTGCTTTTTCTACTTCTTGCAAGCTGACTGCACAGACATCACACTGGTCTTGCGTCACAATGTGGGTGGGCTGCAATTGCTCTAAAGTATCAGTTTTAATTTCATAGATACTAAGAGCAGATTGCAATAACTTGTTAACCTCATTGTGAATCTCGCTGCTAGAGGCATTGCTGTTTAAGCGTGCTGCGGTACAAACAGGACGATCTTGAATTTCTGGGGGGTAGTCGCATTCGTGCGATCGCCCAACAATTGCATTAGTCAAACCCAGTACTGCTAAAATCTCCGTTCCACTGGGAATTAGAGATACAATTCTTACACTGCTATCTACCATGGCTCCACCTATGCAACAGCTGCTCTTAGTTTAATTGTCGCAAAAGTTGTGAGGAGGAGTATCTCTATCTAAGGGAATACACAAGTGTTTTTGCAGTCAGTACTAAGCGGTAAATTACGCTGCTTGCAGAAGTCGAGACAAAAATATAGGGCACAGAGGAAGGAAATAAAATAAAATCAATCTTCTTTTTTCACCTGCCGAAGGCTTTAAGCTTAAGGGTTGGCTTCATCCACAGTTTTTGAAGTATGAGGTTATTATCAAGCTGGTCTTTATAGTTAATTTATAAGTCTGCATATAATACTAATTTACATTGATGAGCGAATATACTTTTTAGCTGAAGGTGTATTTCAAGGAGCTTTTTTCTGTCGCCCTTTTGAGCAAGCTGTCCCATTGGTGACCAGCATGACTTGTGACCAAATCAAAATTCTGCTGTTTTGTGACAATCACACAGAAGTTGGAACGACAACAGCAGTTGCCAGCTTCGGGAACAATGCTGGCTTTGTGTCTTCTATACTCTCTGATTTAGAGATGCAAGACTCTAACGTCCAGCCCCAGTTTGAACTGATTCAAGCACAAGATTTTCTAGAGACTATATACATTTTACAAACTCAATCTATAGATATATTTATCTTGAATTTATTAATGAAGGATGCTAAACATTTAAAAGTTATCTCTCATGTGCGTAGACGTGTAGTAGCTTGTCGTCAGACATCGCTTACTCCTAACGTGGCAATTGTAGTAATCACTGATGCGGAAGATGAAGTTCACAGTTTGCAAGCTCTGAATATCGGCGCACAGGACTATTTAATTAGAAGTGAGATTATCCCTCAGCTTTTACGCCGGAGGTTGCTCAGTGTAATTGAACAACAACGACGTCAATGCAGGGAACAAGAAATCACTGTTGCCAGACAGAAAAAAGTTGAAAAGAGGCAGTTTCCAGATTTATCTAAACTGTCTGAGGGCGAAACCCATTGGCGTTGCTTTGCTGAGGCAACTTTTGAAGGAATCATGCTACATGATAATGGAATAATATTAGATGCAAATAATATTCTGGCAGAAATGACTGGTTATGAAATTGCAGAACTAATTGGCAAAAATAGTCTTGATTTCACCACATTAGAATCGCAAAATTTGATAATACAAAATATAATTTCCGGGTCTGAAAAAGCTTGCGAAGTAATTGTAGTTAGGAAAGATGGTTCTACTTTTCCTGTAGAACTGCAAGGTAAAGTTATTTCTTATGCGGGTCAAACAATGCAGGTGGTAGCAGCTAGAGATATTACAGAACGCAAGCAGGCCCAAGAGGCTTTGCAAATTAGAGAACATACGCGCCGAAAACAAAGCCAAACGTTGGTGCAATTAGCAAGAAGTAAAACATTCCAACAAGGCAATCTTCATGCAGCATTTCGTGAAATCACAGAAGCTGCTGCTCAAACACTATCAGTGCAGCGAGTAGGTGTGTGGTTATACAACGAAGACTGCTCAACCATTGAATGCATTAATTTATACAATGCCAAGACAAAAGAGCATACCTGCGGTTTATCACTGCTAAAAGCAAATTATCCTGCTTATTTCCAAGCATTGGAAGAAGAACGTAGCATTGCGGCACATGATGCCATCAATGACAAAAGAACCCAAGAATTATCCGATTCTTATCTTTCAGTATTAGGCATTACGTCATTGTTGAATGCACCGATTTGGCTCGGGGGTCGTTTACTGGGGGTAGTATCCCACGAACACATTGGTGAGATTCGCCAGTGGGCATTAGAAGAAGAGAATTTTGCAGGCTCAATAGCAGATTTCGTCACACTTGCCATAGAAGCAAGCGAACGTAACGCCGCAGAAGAAGCGCTAAGAAAGAGCGAGGCACAATTCCGGGCAATTTTTAAATGTTCTTCTATCAGTATTGGGCTGATAGACATGAAAGCACAAATAGTGGATGCTAATCCGGCGCTGTGTCAGATGCTAGGGTACAGCCGCGAAGATCTGTGCGGCAAGCACTTTACAGATTATATTTCTCAACCAACAGGAGATTTAGAGCTTTACAGACAACTTGTGTCAGAAACGAGCGTAGATGCAAAGCGCCATGCTGATAGACATCGCATTGAGACAGAAAAGTTGTTCCTGCATAAAGAGGGCCGATTAGTGTGGGCCCACCTTTCAATTTCATTGATACCAGACAGTAACGGTAGGCCTGAGTTTTTCCTAGCAATTGTCGAGGACATTACTGAACGCAAGCAAACAGAGTTGAAACTGCGCGCATCTCAGGCAGCAGCAGAAGCTGGTAGTCGTGCAAAGAGCGAGTTTTTAGCGACTATGAGCCATGAATTGCGAACACCCCTCAATGCGATTATGGGTTTATCTCAGTTGCTGCAACAAGAAATGGTTGGCTCTCTCAATGAAAAACAAAAGGAATATATCAGTTGTGTATATAGTAGTGGCGAACATCTACTAGCATTAATCAACGATATCTTAGATTTGTCTAAGGTAGAGGCAGGTAAAGAAGAACTGTTACTGTTGCCTTTATTGGTATCAGAGTTATGCAATTATGTGATATCAACGATGTCTGATCAAGCTCTAGAAAAGGGCTTGCAACTCACCAGCGAAATTGATCCAAAAGCTGATATTTGCATTGCTGATGAGCGACGGCTCAAGCAAATGCTACTGAATCTGCTCACCAATGCAATTAAATTTACTCCAACAGGCCAGGTCTCTTTAGAAGTTAATAAAGTAACCAATGGCATTACATTTACAGTTGCAGATACTGGCATTGGTATTGACCCTAATCATTTTCAATTTCTGTTTGAACCTTTTAAACAACTTGATAGTCGCTTAAATCGTCAGTACGAAGGAACCGGTTTAGGTTTAGCGTTAACGCGCAAGTTAGCACGTTTGCATGGTGGCGATGTGACGGTGGTATCAACTGTAGGAGTAGGCAGTCGGTTTACTCTGTTTCTCCCGGATCAACCTTATTTGGTAGAGGAGGAGACAGATAATTAGGCTTGCAGTTTTGTAGAAATTAATAAATTTTATGGTTATATAAGATTAATAATTAATATGATTTGAAACATTGGAAAAATGAACAAATTAACTTTTGTCTATAAACATATTAAATTATAATTTTTTCTTCATTCTTACATGGGAAATATCAGCTTCTATAAATATTTCTCCTTCTTGTACAAAACCTAATTTTTCATACAAATCTTTGATATATTCTTGGGAATGAATTACCACTTCTTGAATATTTTTGCAGGCTATAATTTCTAGTGCTTTTTCCATGATTTGCTGACCAATCCCCTTTCCCCTAGCGGTAGACAAAACTGCAAGTCTTTCTAGCTTTGCAGTTTTATTATCTAAATACCTAATTCTAGCAGTCCCGACAGCTTGCTGATTTAAATAAGCGATGAGATGTTGAGATATTTCATCTTTGCCATCAAACTCTAAAGCTGGATCGACGCCTTGTTCTTCCTGAAAAACGGTTATTCTAATTGCTTTAATTGCAGCAAAGTCTTCAGGAAAGTCAACGATTTTAATGATGACATTGTTAATCACAATTTCTCTGTGTTCTTTGTGCTTTTGCGGTTATCAGTTAAGGTGGGCATTGCCCACCCTACTTGTATACTTTAATCTACGCCTTCAATTGGTGCAAAACCTTGGCGCTGAATATTTTCTGTCACTGTGCGCGGTTCTAGGAATTGTAGCAGGTAATCAGGGCCTCCTGCTTTAGAGCCAACGCCAGAAAGATTGAAGCCACCAAAGGGTTGACGGGCAACGATCGCACCTGTAATTGTACGGTTAATGTACAAATTCCCAACTTCAAATTCTTCTTGTGCTTGCTGAATATGGGATGGTGTCCTAGAGTAAATTCCCCCTGTTAAAGCGTAATTAGTACCGTTGGCTACTGCTAATGCTTCTTGAAAGTCTTTTACTCTAACTACCGCCAGTACAGGGCCAAAAATTTCTTGTTGGGCAATTATTGCATTTGGTGGCACTTCGCTAAAGATGACTGGCCCAATAAAATAACCTTGTTCAGGCGCTGGTAACTCCAATGCTAATTTTGCTTCTGCCTTTCCTTTATCAATATACTCACGAATGCGATCGCGGGCATTGGCATCAATTACAGGCCCGACTTGAGTGCTAGGTAACTCTGCCTCTCCAATGTTGAGAGATTTTGTGGCTTCCACCAACCGCTGCACAAAGGTATCATAAATCGGTTGCAGTACAATTACCCTTGAGGCGGCAGAACATTTTTGTCCACTATAACCAAATGCTGATTGCACCACGCCAATTACTGCTTGGTCTAAGTCAGCACTCTCATCTACAATGATTGCGTTTTTACCACCCATTTCGGCAATTACGCGCTTCATGTGCTTTTGACCGGGTTTTAGGGTTGAAGCTTCGGCGTAAATTCTACAGCCTACTTCTTGGGAACCAGTAAAGGCTATCACATGGGTATCAGGATGATTTACCAAGTAAGCACCAACTTGGGAACCCTTACCCGGTACGTATTGAAATACACCTTTAGGGATGCCAGCTTCTACTAAAATTTCCGTGAGTTTCGCCGTAATGACAGAGGATGTTTCCGCAGGTTTGAGGAAAGTACAATTTCCCGCAACTAAGGCAGCAACAGTCATTCCGCAAGCGATCGCTAAAGGAAAATTCCAGGGAGAAATCACCACAGCAATTCCCCTCGGCTTGTAAATATAACGATTTGTCTCGCCAGCTACGTCGTAATTTACACCTTGTTCTAGCCGTTCCATTTCATCAGCATAGTAGCGACAAAAATCTATCGCTTCCGAAACTTCTGCATCGGCTTCCTTAACTGGCTTCCCGACTTCCAAAACTATCCAAGCTGAAAGTTCAGCACGGCGTTGTTCCATCAAATCAGCAGCTTTCCGCAAAACCCCAGCACGTTGTCTTACCGGCGTTTTGCGCCAACCAGGAAAAGCAGCTTTGGCGGCTTGCATTGCTTGTTCGGCTTGTTCAACACTGATCAATCCGACTTTACCAATTACCTGGCTGAAATTAGAAGGATTGAGAGAATCAATCACTTCCTGGGTATTCACATACTCACCATTAATCAGCGGTAAATAAGTTCTCCCCAATTGTTGGTGGATAGCTTGAAAAGCTTGATTAGATTTTCGTCTTGCTTCCTCCTCCGCATAATCCGTATCCGCCGCCCCAACAAAACCTCCACCTTCTTCTGTGCGTCTCTGCGCGACGGACACTTGCTTAAAGCCGGGGAACCCGCCCAACGCAGTGTCCTCCTCTGCGTGAGAAAAATCCACCACTGGCGGCGCTAACAATTCCTCAATCGGTCTATTCTCCAAATTTTGCCTTAGAAAAGAACTATTAGCCGTATTTTCTAACAAACGACGAATTAGATAAGCCATTCCCGGCAATAGTTCACCGTAGGGACAGTAAACTCGCACCCGGTAACCCCTATCCACCAACGCCTTCGCTAGTTTATCGCCCATACCGTAGAGAACTTGCATTTCAAAACGACGGCGGGGGACATTTAAGCTTTCAGCTATAGCAATAGCCAGTGCTTGCGATCGCACGTTATGGCTACCAATGGCAGCATATACATATTGATGATTTTCTAGCAATAACTGAGTTATGGCTTCAAAGTTGGCATCGGTGGCTGCTTTATCGTTGTAAACAGGTTGCGGCCAATGTTTCTGTGCTGCTTTGATTGTTTCCTGATCCCAATATGCGCCTTTGACTAAGCGAATTGTTAAAGGATAACCACGCTGTTTCAACCAAGAAATTATGTCCTTGGTATCTTGCTCGCTATCACGCAGATATGCTTGAATTGTGATCCCGATATCTGTACGTTGCCTAAATTCTTCTTCGGTCAATAGTTTTTTTAAGATATTTAAGGTTATATCTTTATAGGCATACTGTTCCATATCAAAATGTACAGCTGCCCCTACTGTTTGAGCATGACGTAGAAGAGTGCGAATGCGATCGCTAACTCGCTCTTCACTACCCTTAGCATCTAAGGGGTCAAATTGCGAATAAAACGCCGTTAATTTCACAGAAACCTGGACTTTTGGTAGCTGTTCGCCATCTGCTGTATCAATAGCCGGAATTGTTGTCCAATTCTTAGATGCTGCCACCAACTGTTGCATTAATTCTAGATAGCGTTCTAGATAAGATTGTGCTTCTGCTTCTGTAATTACTGCCTCACCAAGTAAGTCAATGGTGAAAGCCATTTTTTCTTTACGCAGCCTTTCTACTGTTTTAATGACTTGTTGAATATTTTCCCCAGCAATATATTTATGAGCAAGAGTCTCAACTGCTGTCGCCACAGTTTTAGCTGCAACTTGCCCTGGCATTGAATCTGGGTTAGCAAAGTTTAGCATCCCCTTCAAAGCCGCAGGTAATTCTACAGATTCATCTCCTAGATATTCTTGTAAATGTGCAGCAATTTCTGAGTTACTGCGTAATGCAGGTAGTGTATCGATAAAGCGAAATAGTTGCACCCGTAAACCAGGATTACTCATCGCCCAAGCTAGCAATTTATCATCCCAGCGCATCTGATCGCGCAGCGAAGCAAAAAATGAACGATTTTCTTGCGTTACTTCTAGAATTTGTTTAGCAATTTCTTGAGTTTTAGCTTCGTAGGTGCTTGTTTTTACTTGTAATACCACTGATAGTAAACTCCTAATTCCAGATAAGGCTTTTTGTATTTGCCTATATGTTCTATTCTGACTCTTTCATTTTGCTGCCACCATATATTAGTAATTTAAAATTCACAATCCCCTAGAGGAAGCCACTTACAGACATGGTAGAGGGTATTGCTGAATCAGTAGACTTATTGCAAAAATCCGAATAGACCAAAAAAACCACAGATAAACACCAATACTTATTAGCGCAGGACTTACGCAAGAACTCTCCGAAACTCTTATAACTTTGTGTACTTTGCGTCCTTAGCGGTTCGTTTTTTCATAATTTTGCGTAAGTTCTATTTTTATGTATCCATCAGTCTTTATCAGTGGTTCGATATACAAAACATGGGATCGGAGCGCAGGACTGCCTCAAATTGATAAAATTCTCAACTAGGCAGTAGTACCTTATAAAAAGATAACCTCATGGATATCTTGTTATGCCGCTGGCAACAAACACTCCAATTTTTTAAACTTGACCAAGTAGTTGCAAATAACGCTTTTAATGACCTAGTTGCAGCTTATTCTAGTCCTGGTCGTTACTACCACACACTAAAACACATTCTGCATATTCTCAGCACAATTGATACTTTACAAGCCTACATTAAAGAAATAAATGCTGTACAACTTGCTGCTTGGTTTCACGATATAGTTTATGACACTCGCTCTCAAGATAACGAAGAAAAAAGTGCTGATTATGCTTTTAATTTGTTGAGTAATTTAGGCATTCCACTTGACAATATCGCCACAGTTACCCGTTTAATCTTGAATACAAAACATCATCAAGCCGCTGCGGATGATTTTGATAGTCAAGTCCTACTTGATGCAGATTTAGCTATTTTAGCTGCTGACCCAATTCAGTATCAGGAATACGCCAATGCGATTCGCCAAGAATATGCATGGGTGACAGAAGCAGATTATATTACAGGCCGTAGGCAGGTTTTAGAGCGATTTTTGCAGCGCGATCGCATCTATTTTACGCCTTTAATGTTTGAGATTGCTGAACAATCTGCCCGTTCTAATCTTAAAGCGGAAATTAAAATTCTTAATCGATGAAAATATTATGGATAATAATGAATACGAACAACAATACAAGAAAGAAGTAATTGGTTTCTTTAACAGCAGAACTAGCTACGATAACGATTACACAATTCGTCGTGCTATCCCGTTACTAAAGCTCATTCAATTACAAGAAGGACAAACTATATTAGATCTAGCAACTGGTACAGGTATCATTGCCATTGCTGCTGCCCAAATTATTGGTTATTCTGGCAAGGTAATTGCTGTAGATTTTTCTTCAGGAATGCTTGCTCAAGCACAGCAAAAAATGGAGGCATTAAACTTACAAAATATTGAATTGATTGAAGCAGATGTAGACTATATAGATTTCCCTGATGAGAGTTTTGATGTTATTCTGTGTTCCACTGCGATCGTTTATTTCAAAGATATTCCATCTGCTATACGTAAATGGCATAGTTGGCTGAAACCAGGGGGAGTTGTAGGATTTTCTTGTTGTTCTGAAAATTCATGTGAAGCACCCCTCATTATTACAGTTTGTGCTAAACATGGAATTTTGCTCTCTAATATTAATGAACCAACAGGTAGTATCGAAAAGTGCCATAATTTGTTGGCAGAAGCTGGTTTTCAAGATATTGAAGTAAAAACTCAGCAATTAGGTTTCTACCGTAGCCTTGCTCAAGCTAGAGAATGGAATGGAGGATGGTTTCATCCTAGAGAAAATACTTTATCAAAATTGTCATCAGAACACATGGCAGGCTTGAAAGCAGAATACCGCCAACAAATTGAGTCGCTGGTAACAGAACAAGGCGTTTGGTATGAAAATATGACTTTTTTTGTCACTGGGCGCAAAAAATAGCATCAAAAACTACTGGGTCTAATCTCCACTTAATATCACATCCAGTTAACAGATAAACTGCAAACTAGCGGTCACATCAACGCGGAAACTAGACCCAGTATTAAATTTTAAACAATCAGATTTTAAATTTTAGCGTCTGCTACCACCACGGTAGGGCACTGCATTGAGATAATCGATGTTAAATGCAGAAACTCTTTGTGCGTAGTTGCCTTGAGCGCCAATTGCTGCTGCCACATCCGCGAATTTCCGTGGGTCGCCTTCTGCAAGGCGTTTTTCTTGGAACTTGCGGCTGTAGAATTTCTCCAAGGTGAAGCGCCAGTCTGTGGTAACGGTGCCAACTTTTTCTTGGAAGTCTTCGCCGTAGCGAGGAGTTACCAAGTTGTGAGGGCGACTTTCTAAACGCTTGCGTTGGTAGGGTACAGTATTGTCGCCGAAGGCTTGGGTATACTCTTCGCTATCTACGATCGCATCAACAAAGCCGCTAAAACCCTTAGTCCCAATCACAATTGACCAAGCAATTTCTTCTTCTTTGTTGTAAGCAGAACGGCCTAATAAGCGCTTGAGAGTAATGTCTACTAGACGGTAGTTGTTGTTTACTGAAACAACTAAACGATAGAAAGCCTCAGATTTGGCTAAACCTCGGATGAAGTCCCGTACTGATAGTGAGCCATTTTTCAGTTGAGATTCAAAATTCTTTTGACGGTTAAATTTTAGAATCTCATGTTCGCTGAATACTTGGCGATAGCTTGCCCAAATTATGTTTTCAATATCAGTGTAAGAGCTGACATCTTCTAAGCGATAGATATATGGTGTATCTTCATTCAGGTCAGCGGTGCCAAAGCTATTAACTCGATGGTTTTGGCTGCTTGGTTTGTATTGAAGTAATGGCAATGCCATGCTGCGTTGTTCCTCTTAATTAAATAAATTAAACAAAGAGTTAGCTAGTGAAACTTAAAGAGGCTTGATTCCTCAAACTTTTCACTCATGCTTTCTTTATTGTCCCGCATTCGGTTCACCGTATAGGGAAATTAGCGCTGGTATTTATGGAAAGGGGAATACCCTGCGAGCTAGTATCTCTTGTGGTGTCGGGAATTGTGATGTTTGCTGTGCTAACTGGTGTATAGCTAACTGTCTGGATAGGGATTGAACTCGCCATTTCCAAGAAGTTATTAATATCACCCCATTTATAACGTCCACTTTCTAACTTATCGCGCCAGTAGTCGCCGTAGCGAGGCGTTACCAAATTAAATGGTCTATCTTTGAAGCGACGACGCTGGTAAGGAACTGTATTTTCACCAAAGTTAGTTTGGTACTCATCAGAGTCAACTAAAGCATCAACAAAACCACCCCAACCTTGAGTTGCTATTTTAATCGACCAAGCAATTTCTTCGTCTTTGTTGTAAGGCGCGCGGCCTAAAAGTCTTTTGAGGGCAAGTTCTACGATGCGGTAGTTAGAATTTGTCTCTACTACCAAACGCCGGAACGAATCAGATTTCGCTATGCCCCGGATGAAGTCACGCACAGTGATGGCACGGTTTTTCAACTGCGATTCTAAATCAGTCTGGCGATAAAATTTGAGGATTTCATGTTCGCTGAAAACCTGCCGATAAGCAGCCCAAATTAATTCTTGGAGGTCGCTATCAAAAGCGCAGTCTTCTATCCGGTAAGGTCTAGGGGTATCTTCACTAGGCACTTCGTAACCAGGGACGCGCTGGTTTTGAGAACTCGGTTTGTATTCTAGTAAGGGGATTGACATGGTTAGTTAATCAACGGGTAAAAAGGTAATTAGTCATTGCTAATTGGGAAAAAGAAATTTCCTATTCCCCATCAGCCATGCCTCAATTTGTTGGGTTGCTAGGTATGTAACGATAAGGTAAAGCTACTGCTGTAGGTTTCACCTTTGGTTGGGTGGTAACAGATTCACGGGATGTGTCTGGTATTTGGAGATTTCTTACCTGGGCTGTTACAGAATCGATGGTGCGTTGGTAGTTACGTTCGGTGGTGAGCATTTTCCCTGCCATTGCCAAGAAATTGCTGGGAATTGCCTGACGAATTTCTTCTTTGCTGACATTTCCTGATTGGCGAATCTTATAGAAGGAACGACCTCCCAGATATTGCAGGTTCAAGCGATCGCGCCAGTCTCTACCGTAGCGGGGGTTAACTAAGTTAAAGGGTCGGTCTTTGAAGCGACGGCGTTGAAAAGGTACAATATCATCGCCAAAATTCTCACGGTATTCATCACTGTCTAATAAGTTATCGATGAAACCATGCAATCCCTTGGTTGCAATCACAATTGACCAGGCAATTTCTTCGTCTTTGTTGTAAGCAGCGCGACCCAAAAACCGTTTTAAAGTAATGTCAACTAAACGGTAGTTGGAGTTTGTGTCTGCTACCTGTGTGCGATAAACTTCAGACTTACCCAAGCCCCGGATAAAATCACGAACGTTAATTGCTCGATTTCGCAGTTGCGATTCTAAGAAAGGCTGGCGATTACTTTTGATAATTAAGTGTTCGCTGAAAATTTGCCGATATCCTGCCCAGATAATGGCATCAATATCTTTATCTGAAGTTGCATCAGATAATCGATAAATAGTCGGCGTGTCTTCATTAGGAACTTCGTAGCCTTCTACACGCTGATTTTGCGTAGTTGGTGTATATTCAAGAAGTGGTAACGACATCTTTACTTTTACCTTTTTTTATGGTAAATAAAACAACTTATTAGCCTTGAGCTAGCTGTACACGGGCACGAACAGCTTTCTCAGCATCAGTTGCCAGCATCTCTTCGAGTCTAGCCCGGATGAGCTGCTGCAAATCAGGTATTTTCACTAGGGCTTGCAAACCAACAACAGCGGCATAACGAATCGACCAATCTGGATCTTGGGAAATGAATAGTAGTGTTTCCAGCGCTCTTTGTGATGCAGTTTGGCTTTCAGGAAAACCTAGCTTATGCCAATGCAAGCTTCCTAGCCCTTTGGCGGCGGCGCGGCGGACGCTGGGGGCAAAGTCGGTGGCAGCAGCATCAATTAACACATCTAAGGCGCGGGGGTCGGCGATCGCTGCTAAGGTGCGAATCGAGTAAGCCCGTGCGCCATAGTTATAATCATCGATTTGTGTTAATAACTGCGGCACAGCTACTTCTCCTAACTCCGTCAGTGCAGCCACGGCTACTGCTGCTGCCGTTGGGTTGTTATAACCAAAAACGGCAATTAAGGTAGGAATCGCCGCTACATCTTTTGCCGCTGCCAAGTTTTGCACTGCCATCACCATTCGCGCTGGTGTGTCTGCAAGGGCGACGGCGCGAATTAGTTCATCAGTCATCAGTCATTAGTTAATAGCCATTAGTCATCGGTCATTAGCCATTTGCTTTTTACAAAGAACAAACGACCAATAACCAATGACTACAACAGTGAATCCATCAGGTTCATTACCCGAATTGCCTCATCAGACAAGGAAAGTATTTTTAATTCCTCAACTAGCTGATGCTCTAACAATCCTTTGAGGGCAATGAGTTTAAAGCTATTCTCTACTTTGGCATGAGCGATCGCATCTGCTGCTGCTATGTAACCTATGGCACCTAAATCTCCTAAGGCAACGCGGCGCAATTTCAGATCGGTACCGTCCAAAATTTTTACCAAACGTTCACCATAGACTGAATTTTGTGTCAATTGGTACATTGCTCTAGCAGCGGCGCACTGTACTCTTGGTATTGAATGCTCTAAGAACGGCTCTATTAAGGAAATAGCTTCAGTAGCACCAATAGTTCCTAAGGCTTCTAGCACCGCTTCATAGGGCTGAGTTAAGTGGGGACGTCCCACTATTTGCACGGCCTCTGCTACACCCCCATCTAGCAATTGCATCAGTGCTGGTGCCGCAGTTGTAGCGCGCAGCATTTCCAAGGACTGAGCTGCTGCTTCTCGCACGTAGAAGTCGGAGCATTCTAAGCACTTAATTAAACCCGGTACAGCTTTCGGATCACCTAATTTCCCTAATGCTCTTGCCGCATTGCGTCGTAGAGGATAACCTCCCAGTTCGGTTCTGTCGGCTTCGTCTTCTAAAGCTGCAATTAAAGCATCTACGGCAGCTGGCTGGTTAACTTGAAACTTGCCCAGCCACCAAGCTGCATAATAGCGGAGACCTAAATCTGATGATTGCAGGTTAGCGAGCGCTTGCTCTGGCGTCAGCGGTGGCGCGTTCTCTACAGAATCTTGTTCCTCACTGGGTTCGATCATTAGCAGAGCGTTAGTTCTGTTCAGCAAGCTCCAACGGATGAATGCCAACGATTCTACCGCCCAAGCGGTTAATCCGCTGCATTTCCTCGTTCATGCGATTATATGGCACTGTGATAAACACGCTGCCACTGCGACGGATATTGTACTTATTCTTATCGGTTTCTGAATTTTGCCGTAAGCCTACAACTTCGTAACGAAACATCCGGCTATCAGCTGAAGAAATTCCACCAGTACCAACTGTAGTTTGACCGTACATTAATTCTCTGTCTCCTATTAGTGTCGGGTAATAAATGCGGATAGGTTAAGAGGTAATTGGTAATTGGGCATTAAGTTTTAATTACTAGCCGATTACCGATTACGCCGGCGAAACGCTAGCGATTTTTCCGCCCTGCCGATGAATTTGCTGTATCTTTTCCGAAAGCCGTTCATAAGGTACAATAAATACCGTGCTGCTGCGGCGAACGCTAGGATATCCAGCTCCGCGAATTCCTGTGACTTCAAGGCGGTATACGCGATCGCTTGCACCTACTGCATTACCCATGTTCTTTTTCGGCGCTACATCGGCTGAGGCGCGGAAACTCCAGTTATTGTTGCTACCGGATGGGCCGACAATGGAAGATGCCTTATTGCTTGCTAGTTCACGCGCTAGACGAGATTTGTTTCCTTCTACCTGAGCGCTGTCGCTGTTAGCATAACCACGGTACAAGCGGAACATTCTGGTAAAGCCTACAGTTTTTTGCCCTGGCTGGATTTCAAAACCACGATAATAAGGCACAACATTGTCGCCGAAGTTGTTTTGATACTCTACAGAATCAATGTAGGAGTCGATTTCGGCATCATACCCTTTGTTTTGGTACAAGTCTAAGTGATAAACCACTTCCGACTCATCATAGGGAGCGCGACCTAACAAATGCTTGTAGTTGAGTTCAATCAACCGGGTTTGAAAACTGTTGTAAAAAAACTTCTGTTTGTAAAGTTCTGACTTGGCGACTCTACGTACAAACTCCCGTACTGTCAGGTTGCCATCTCGCAAGAGTGATTCTGCACTTACAAGGCGTTCCGATGCCATTAAATAGTCATTACCCAAAACTTGCCGATAAACGGCACGGATAACTAATTCTACTTCTTCTCTGCTAGCACTGGGGCGAAGCTCGATTCGACTTGCTTGACTAAAAGCTTCCGTTCCTAGTCTGGATGCTGCTGCTGTAATAGCCATTTAAATTTCCCCCTATTTATTGGCATTCCGGCTCTTGCCGAATGCTTGCTTTGCTAAAGCTTTTTATCTATCTCTACATAAAACGATGCCCGGGGCGAGATCCAACTGCTAGGTGATTCCATCTAGCAACTGCACCCCTCTCCGGGCATAACGCTATCTAGCTGAGAGCGTTGATTGCGTAGTCAATGTAGGTGTTAGCTTCGTTAGCAGCTTGACCACTCAAACCATGGTTGGCTTTGATGTTCTTCAGAGCTTCTACGTACCAGCTGGGAGACAAATCAAAAGCACTGTTGATTTCAGCCAAGCCAGCAATTAAGTATTCATCCAAAGGACCTGTACCACCAGCAATTAAGCTGTAGGTGATGATCCGTAGGTAGTGACCAACGTCACGAGAACACTTGGACTTACCACGGCTGTCAGCAGCGAATTGATTACCTTGTGTTTGGGTGGTGTAGGGGTATTTTTGGTAAACGGCTTGGGTTGCGCCGTCAATCAATCTTTGAGCGTTGGAGGTCAAAGCACGAGCTGCTTCCATGCTGGCAACAGCACGTACAAAACGACCGTTAACGGCTTGCAGTTCGGTGTTGCTCAGGAAACGTCCTTGGGTATCAGCAGCTGCGATTGCTTCGGTAATAGGTGTCTTCATCGTTTAATATCTCCTTGTTGTTTCTTAATTTCTCGCTGGGAGAGCTTTATTTGTTGACTCTGGGTTGTTTATTGCTTATTAAGCAACAGCAGCAGCAGCACGATCAAAGTAGCTAGCCAATTCAGAAACTAGTGAACTGCAATCACCCTTGCTGATACCGTTGGGATCGTTAACAATAGAGATTGCTGCATCTTTCATCTTCTGAACGCCAACTGCAACAGAAGAACCGGGAGTACCCAAAGCTTGGTAGGTTTCACGTAAGCCGTTCAAGCAACGGTCATCAAGGACGCTTGCATCACCAGCCAATGCAGCATAGGTAACGTAGCGCAAGATGATTTCCATATCGCGGAGACAAGCAGCCATACGACGGTTGGTGTAAGCGTTACCGCCAGGAGCAATCAGTTGGGGCTGCTCTTCAAACAAGCTACGAGCAGCGTTGGTGACAATAGCAGAAGCATTGCTGGTGATGCGGTTGACAACATCCAAGCGCTTGTTGCCTGCTTTGACTACTTCGGTTAAAGCATCTAGCTGTTCGTTGCTCAGGAATTCTCCTCTGGCATCAGCTTGAGAAACCACCTTGGCGAATACGTCTAATGTCATGGACTTAATCTCCTAATTACTTAGTCGAGAGATGTTTTGATTAAAACGGGTAATGTCTTATCGCTCAATCAGTGGAATGGTTCACAACAGACTTAAGAGCAAACTGTTTCTCAAATTGGTCTCACATTTACTTGCTACTACATGAACGAGAAATTATGAGAATCTGGGGTGATTTTATGAGAAGCTGGCAAACCTTGTGAATTGATTACCTTGTTTAACTTTTGTCTGTTATTTAACCCCTCCAGCTTATGTTTATACAACGCTATAGATCCTTTATTTGTTACAAATTATGAATAAATAAGATGCATGAATAAGATAAGCCTCAAATCCTTTACATATAAGGGCTGTGCCTGAGAAAAGTTAAATATTTTCGTTACATAACTTTATAATTTGCCCATAAACTAGAAAAATATTCTAGTTTTATATTTTTTTAATTTTTCCGAAAACCCTGAAAATACAAGTTATTGCAGTTTGATTTAGCATTTGCTCTTGAGAGCAAATTTGTTAAGAAACATAAACTTTAACTTTCTTAACATTGTTGTGAGTAGCTGTAATTCTTTTCTAAATAGGGGGGTAGATGAAGAAGCGAAAGTTTGTTGACAATTACTTTACTTTATGCAAAGCCAGTAGCTAAAAGTCCGACGCGGGGCAATATTGGTTGAAAACTTCTCCACAGCTACCTTAGCTGTTAACTGAGTGTTATTTCATTAAAACCTCTAAGGCACAACCAATCTGAGAGCGGACACTTTATCTGCTTCGTGGGCGCTCGCTCGTTGTAAGGCTACCTGAGCCTCTGGTGTAGCGATTTTCTGTAGAGATACCACAGCAGTATGCAATGCTCTCCAAACTAGCTTTTCTTGGGCAAAGCGCTCGTAGGCAGTTCAGATCACACCTGGTGAATTATCTTCGCTTCAATTCGGACGCAACTCAACTTTTCTGCCGACTTCATCTCTAAATTGCTAGCCGTTCTGCGACTAAACTACTCATCTCTACAAACGCTCTGTTTCCAATTTTATTTGTAAATAAATTTGGGTTTTTGGTAATAGATAAACACTGCGATTAAATATAATCATCCATGGTGTTTAAGTAGCAATAAAATAGTCAATATTGTTCAATATTTTTAATTTATCTAATGAGAAATAACAGAACGTCGTCGTAGAACTTCTAGCAAAGTGAGAAACGTTTGAGGAGGGGGAGCTACCACCTCAATTAAATTTCCTGATAGAGGATGCTGTAACTTTAGCCGCCAAGCGTGTAGTGCTTGACCAGGCAAATTTACCCCTATAGAACGACCAGAACCATAAACAGGATCGCCGACAATAGGATGTCCAATTTTGGCGCTGTGGACACGAATTTGATGGGTGCGTCCAGTTTCTAGTTGAAAGTGAATTAATGTGTAATTACCCAAACGTTCTAGTACTTGCCAATGAGTAATAGCAGAACGTCCACCTTTTTCTATGGGGACAACTGCCATTTTCTTGCGGTCTTGTGGATGGCGACCAATGGGCAAGTCTATGATGCCACTTTCAGCTTTTGGCGCACCGTAAACTACACCTAAATATTCTCGCCGTGCAGTTTTCGCTTGGAGTTGTGCTTGTAGGTGCTGATAGGCAATATCTGTTTTGGCAATAGCGATCGCCCCGGTTGTATCCTTATCTAGTCGATGGACAATCCCTGGACGTTGAACTCCCCCAATTCCTGGTAAGTTGGGACAGTGCGCTAACAAAGCATTAACTAATGTGCCATCTGGGTGGCCAGGTGCAGGATGAACAACTAAACCTGCGGGTTTGTTGAGAATGAGTAACTGGTCATCTTCATAGAGAATATCTAAAGGAATATTTTCTGCTTGCAGTTCTAAAGGTTGCGCTTCTGGTATTTCTAGAGTGATGCGATCGCCTGCTTTAAGATTAATTTTTTTAGATGTGCAGACTTCACCATTAATTTGAACTTTACCCTGTTCAATTAACTGTTGAATACGAGAACGAGATAAATCTGGTAATTCTTGGGAAAGGTAGCGATCAAGGCGATCGCTTTTTTCGTGGACTTCTAAATTAATGTCGGTCAGCATCAGGGATTTACAGTTCCTCTGGATTAATTCCCTTTTCTTGAAGTAAAGCGCGGAGTGCTTCTAGTTGATTTTGTGCTTGTTCTGCTCGTTGGCGTTCTTGTTCTGCTTGAGCTTGTGCTTGTTCCCGTTGTTGCGCTTGTTCTAGATATGTCAAAAACCGCTGTCCGTCAGGACGATAAATCTGAAGTTCGCCACTTGATAGTTCAAAGCGTATACCAAGTCGAGGGCTTACCCAACCAAGCATTTGCGGAATTTCTACTAGTTCATTACCAGAACGTAGCCAACCGCTTAACTCACCTGTTTCTGGATCATATAGATAATATTCTTCTACCCCGTAGCGTTCATAAAACTTGTATTTCGCAATCATCTCTTTGGCAGTATTGCTAGGAGAAAGAATTTCAAATACTACTTGCGGAGGAATATTATTTTCTTGCCATTGTAGATAAGAACCTCGATCTCCTTTTGGTCTGCCAAAGGCTACCATTACATCCGGCGCTCTGCGTAAAAAATTGTCTCCTTCAACCGGATACCAAAGTAAATCGCCAGCAACAAATACATTAGGGTCATTAGCAAACAACAAATCCAAGTTTTTTTTAATCAGTACAATCAACTCAAACTGTTTTGTGTTGTCTGCCATTGGCTGTCCGTCGCTTTCGGGGTAGATGATGCGTTTTTGGCTGGAAGATTCTAACTGTGTAACCATTGCAGTAATAATAATTCGACGGTAGCATTGCTAATTCTAACGAATAGCTGACATAGAGAATAAGTAATAGAACTATTTAGCACAAAAAGTAAGTAATTATACTATATATATGCCTGCGATCGCTACAGTATTGTTGAGAATGCGATCGCGTAGCGCGCTGTGCTTGCTCAATCTCCACCATGCCACAAATTTTGCTAGTCGGTTGTCTTCTTTCGTTTGAACAAAGTTGAGCTAAGTTCTTCAATCTTCCCAGCAATGCAAAATGATAAAATCTTTCATATTTGATTCAGGAATAAGTATGTTTAAATGAAACAAAGTTAATATACTGTACATTTTTTGTTGATCCGGATAATCAGACAAATATTTTAGAGAAATTCTTATAAGCTGAAATTAATTGCTTTCATATTTTCTTGATTGATTTATTATAAAAATCACATATTTTATTTCACTTTTTGTAATTTTTGGAGTAACCTAAATTTTAGTAAGTTGCTTCAAATGTACCATTTAAATGAAAATTGTTATTTTCAGGTATATCCTATAGCAATCCCGTTCAATTTGTAAAAGAGGACTATGTTTAAACCAAAATTAGAGAAAATGAAGAAAAACCAGTCGTTGCTTCCACCATCAAAGACCCTATGAGCTTTGAAAATCAAAACTTTAATGGTACGCACAGACAAAGCTAACGGAGAGTTCGGAACTAGCTTAGTAGTGCTATATATTTCTTGGATTTTACTGAAAATTCTAGAATTTAGCACTTCACATTGTGCATAGAGGCTAATTCCCCTACATAACAATATAATTCGCTTCTAGCACTAATCAAAGCTTACATTCTGCTAAAATCGTTACTTTTGTAGCAAAACACACATTATTACAGCGTAAATGATTAGCTGTTTCACCCTTGTTAGCAATTTGTCATTCTTGTTGTATAAGTGATATTTTGTTCAAGTTTGTAGACAGAAGCTCCACAATCTCTAACTTGGGTAAAATCATAAGTTTGACATTTATTTAGTTCCAATAAATAGACATAAACTTATTGGAGTCGTCAAGGTTTACTGGCGACAATCTTATGCTATGCAAAATGCTAGCTGACTAGTAAGTAGAGCTTTCACCCTCTAGGGGTTTGAGGTCATAGTCTATTTGTAGCACTTGCGTTATTGTGAGATTAGCTAGATTAGCCAAAGATACAGAAAGTAAATCTGATTTTTGGAATACTGTTTCCTGGCAGCAAGTTTAGCCATTCTGCTATTTGGTAATAGCATGGCTTTTCTACTAAGCGCTAGTTGCAGTTAAATTCACTACAGTGTGTCAGGGTTTAAGGGGTTGAGGGTTGAGAGTTACTATCCTCATTTACGTATGAAGCGCTATGTTTATTTGAAAGCACTTCCAACTTTATCCCTATGATGCTAGGAAGGGGCTTCTACAAATTTCAATTGCAAATATTGCTTTTACATTACAGCCGTGCCAATGAAGACACTTCCGATTAGTAGATACAGATTTTTTCAGAAACTACAACCCCTATCACTTTTAAAAAAAATCACTAATAAATCTGTTACTGGTTGTTTGCAAGTATTTAGTACTTCAGGTTCTTGGTCAATATATATAGAAGAAGGTAGATTGATTTATGCCTGCTACTCAGAAAAAATGTTTGAGCCGCTTTACAGAAACTTGCAGCGCTTGAGTCAGCAAATCTCTACCATCCCTACAGGGATTCATGAACAACTGCGGGCAATATTTGAAACTGGTATCGATCATCAGGCAATACCCAATCCAGATTATCTAGCAATTTGCTGGTTAGTTAATCAAAAATATATTAGTTCCTCGCAAGCAGGGATACTGATAGAACAGTTGGCACTAGAAGCCCTAGAATCATTTTTGAGCTTGGAAGAAGGAAGTTATGAATTTATTCGAGAAAGCTTTCTTGATGACATGCCCAAGTTCTGTTATCTGAATCTGCGCTTACTAGTTGAAAAGTGCCAAAAGTATCAAGGTAAAGCTGCTTATTGTGAGACATCGCAACCTAAAAATAATGCCCAGTCGCCAGCTTCTCAAAGCCAAGAGTCACATGCACGTAAAAGTCCATCACTACCTCCAATAACAATTCCACCATCGCCCAAACCCGGTACTAATAAGAGTAATCAGGTTGTAGAATACTCTAATAACCGACCTAACCATAGTAGAAATGCTGAAAATATTCGTCAGCAAGTTTCCTCAGCATCAGCTGGCAGAAAAACATACACTATCTTTTGCATTGATGATAGTCCAAGCGTGTTGAATGCTATCAAAAGTTATTTAGATGAGCAAATATTTTCTGTAGCAGGTGTTACAGATTCCTTAAAAGCTTTAATGGAAATTCTCCGCACTAAACCCGACTTAATTTTATTGGACATTTCAATGCCAAATTTAGATGGGTATGAACTATGTTCTTTATTGCGTAAGCATTCATATTTTAAAAATACACCAGTGATTATGGTGTCAGGAAAAACTGGGTTGATAGATAAAGCAAAAGCCAAGATGGTCAAAGCATCGGGTTATTTGACTAAGCCTTTTACGCAAGGAGATTTATTGAAGATTATCTTTCAACACATAGTTTAATTTTCTAATACCTATTTAGTTGTGCCCGAAGCCTTAAACTGGACGGCAGCCAGATAAAATACTATGCATATTTACTACAGAACCAATTACCGCGATCGCTGGTGCATCAAACCCAGTTTCTTCTACTTGCGCGACAATTGTCTCCAATTTTCCAATTAATTCTTCCTGGTCTGGTCTTGTACCCCAACGCACTAAAGCAATTGGTGTTTCTAGACTCAAGCCAGCCGCACTTAACTGCTCCACAATATAAGGTAAATTGTGAATTCCCATGTAAATTACAATTGTTTCGGAACCGTGGGCGATCGCACCCCAATTTACTTTCGGTTTGTACTTACCAGCCGCCTCATGTCCAGTCACAAAAGTCACTGACGAACTATATAAGCGATGCGTTAACGGAATGCCTGCATAGGCTGCTGCTGCAATCCCTGATGTAATACCTGGCACAACTTCCACTGCAATTCCCGCTTTTACCAATTCTTCCATTTCTTCGCCACCACGACCAAAGATGAACGGGTCACCACCTTTGAGACGTACTACTATTGTGTGTTCTTGCGCCTTCTCAATTAGCAGTTGGGTTGTGGCTTCTTGCAGCAGGGAATGTCGCCCCATCCGCTTACCTGCATTTATTTGCTCTGCTTGCGGATTAATCATATCCAGAATTGCCGGACTCACCAAAGCATCGTAGATGACCACATCGGCACAGCCCAGCAAACCCTTCCCCTTGAGGGTCATTAATCCTGGATCTCCTGGCCCCGCACCTATTAAATAAACCTTTCCCAAAAACTTGCTCTCCTGTGTTTCTGTGCGGTTCATGTGTCTATCAAATCCCAAATCAGCTCGGCTAATTCTGCACTTGCTCCCAAAGGTTCAGCCAAATAAAAACGCACGAGAGGAAACTGTAATTTTAGCGTTTCTACTGACTGAGCGATCGCATCGGTTATGCCCCCAGCGAATAAAAAATATGGCAAAATTGCAATTTCACGCTTGCCGATAGCAATTAACTCTTTAACTTGTGATTCTAAACTAGGAGCTATAGACCAATAAGCTGCCACTGCTCCTATACTTGCTGCCATAGCTTCTACTGGCTGTTGAGAACCAGGGCGACGGCTACCATGAGCTAACAAAATCCATGCTTGTTTATTTTGTCCAGTTATTTGCTTTGCGAGTAAGCCTCTTAAACTGGGATCGCTGCCTAAGTATGGTTGTAGGTCAATTATAATATCCTGACCAAGAGCCTGTTGAGCCAGAGCTACTTCATCAGGAATGTCTTTCATCACATGGACTCCCGGTAGCAGAAATAGCGGTATCACCTTGAGGCAATTGCATCCACAAGCAAAAGCACTTTCAGCAAATTTTTTGATCTGCTCATGCAACGGTTCAGGACTCAGTTCCAAATAGCCTATGCTTACCAGCTTTTCTGGCTTGTTTTTGCTTTGTAGTTTGTCAGATATCAACCCTGCTAGCTGCTGCATAGCAATTTCTGGGCGGGGATCACGACTTCCGTGGGATACCAGCAGATACGCAGATGGCATGAATAACGATTTAACTCTTAGTGGCTATATTGAGAATATTACTGAATATTAAGTTAATGGTAACAGACTGCCAGCTTTGAGGCTAAAGCTCTGGCGTGTCGCCACCACTGAGTACCACCGGCCCAACTACGCGTGGGTAGGTGTCCCACAGGAGCTGAACAACTAAAATCATATCTATTATTAGAAGAACCGAAATTGTAGGTATTCCAGTCAATGACAGCGCAGAATTTGCCATAGTCCTCGTCAACGCTTTCGTAAATTTGCTTCTGCACGCTGAACCCAAAACGCCCTTTACTGTATTTGACCCATAATTGATCAATTGTGTTCAAATCCTCACAAGGCAACTTCTCAATATCAGTAGTAAAAAGATAGCTACCGCTGGGTTTTGAAAGTGCTTGACACATCAATGCCCAAGTTTCTTGATCTGCTGATTGCCATTGTCTGGCGGCGAGTAAATCGCGCAAATGATGGTAATCAACTCCCGTCGCAGAAATTAAGGTATGAAGTGGTTTTTGCTGAATAGGCTGGGAATAATTAAGTTTTAACGCAGAGTTTAACGCTTGTAGAGCTTCGGCGGCAGATTTGTAACGTTGAGAAAGGGCATTTTGTAGGAGTTTGTCGAGAATAGCATGAAGGCGATCGCTGACTTTATCCTTACTTGGCAAATAATCATGCCACACCCAGCGATCGCTAGTCACATCAAATAAATCAAACGGAGAAATCCCCGTTAATAAGTGAATACAACACACTCCTAAACTGTAGAGATCGCTAGCTGGTAAGGCTTTACCCCGCATTTGTTCAGGAGCCATATATTCTGGACTTCCAACTGTAGTACCCGTGCGTAGCAAAGCTGTCGCAGTGATGTGTTTAGCAACTCCAAAGTCAATCAAAACTAGATCCGTCCCAGTTCCGGTCACAGAGGATCTACGCATAATATTGGCTGGCTTAATGTCTCGGTGGATAACTTGTCGGACATGGATAAATTGCAGCGCTGGTAATAAATCTTTTAGGAGTTCCCAAATTTGCGTTTCCTGAAAAACTCCTTGCTGTTGCAATTCCTCCGCTAGCGTCTGTCCCGCAATTAATTCTTGTACTAAATACAACTGATTTTCTTGTTCAAAGTACCCCAGCAGTTGGGGTATTTGGGGATGCTGCAAGTCTCTGAGGCGGACTGCTTCCTGGCGAAATAATTCCACTGCCTTTTGAGAACTTTCTCCATTTTTTTCTGAAAAACAGAATTGTTTGATGACGCACCTAGTTTTGGAGGGAAGGTGTTCATCCACAGCCAAAAAAGTCATGCCAAAGCCACCACGTCCAATGATATGCAGCAAGTGATAGCGGTCTTTGAGCAATAATTGTTTACCACATCTAATACAAAATCGAGCTGTGTCTGAGTTGTGTGGATACAAACAGCTAATGTTTGGGCAGAGTTTCATCAAAAGGTAGAGCTTTACCTGGGTTTACCTATAAGTATTCCCAATTTATTTACCAATCTCCCCTAGTACCTTGCTCTATTGCTGTTCAGCAGAATAAGTATAAAAGTTATTAAATGCTCCTACTGTCTCAAATTTGTAAGCAGGTATCAAAGAATTTAGTGTTAAATCTGTACGGTAAACACTAAAAATCATAAAATTTTGTCTTTCCGTCGTCCCGGCAATAATTTCTCGCATATGCGGGTTAGCCGACTTCAGCACTTTTTCGCAGTTTATATGTAGCAAATTTTCTATAATACCCTTAGTTTTCTTACAAACATCGGTGCTTAAATATGCTGTTAGCTGTTGCACTGCATAATCTTCATATTCAGCCTGAGTAGGGTTTGTATTCGCCATTGTTAGCCCCAATGCAGCTAGCCCTACTGCTCCTAAATATGTGATAATCGTTAGTGGTCTCATGTCGATCGGCTGATGATTTGTTTTAGTCATTAGACTGTTAATTAATTGAGTCCGTTCCTGGAACAAAAAATCTCTGGTTCAAATCAGCAGAGAAGTGTTATAATCAAATAGTCAATGGCGAGCGTAGCCAAGTGGTTAAGGCAGTGGTTTGTGGTACCACCATTCGTGGGTTCGAGTCCCATCGTTCGCCCTTTTTTAATATAGAGTAATACATTCTGACTCATTCGGTGAGACACTGTATTTTTATTACGAATACTAATATCTTTTACCTAGCAAGAATCTATCACTCAGAATTCGATTGGCTGAGTGAATAAAACAAGATTCCTATTTTATTAGTTTATCTTATAGATAATTTGTTGTATGTAAGTAAAATTACTTCATAGATGGGAATCAAGATTTTCTAGCCTTACATTTATAACTAATAAGGTTGGTAATTGGTATTTTTATTACCAAGGTAGCATTTTTTATGAATATTTATAAATTTAACAAATAAATATAAAACGTTAGCAAAGCCCCAATAAACTAGGCTAACTTTCCCAATTATTCAAAAGCCATCAAACAATAGTGGAAGCAGATATAGCTGGATAGTTAATCTACTTCCACATGAAGTTTTAAATTCACGGTCAAATTTTAGAAAAGGCCTAGAAGAAATATGAAAGTTAGTCCACAGAAGGTCAGCAAAGAGATAATTAGAATATTGCCTACGCTGTGGTCTGAACTCGCTAGCTTTTGTGTATTATCAGCCATAGTAATCGACCCTGTGCAAATTAGTTTTGATGCAATTATAGCTAGATTAGATTGATATTGTCCCTTTCCAAATTAAAAGTTAATTTTAGTTTATTTAATTTTAAATTAATTACCATATCTTAAAACTATGAAATTAACTTTTGTTGATTGAACTGTTAATTTCAAGTTAACCTTGCTTTTATACATTTCTCAATGTTTCCAGTCTAATCAGTCGTAAAAATAGCTGATATTTACCTTAATAGCAAAATCAACCTTACCAATCTTATCTGATAAAACTTTACTGAGTTGATAGCGGATATACAACATACATTGAGTTATGAAACAATAAATTAAACTTCAGAGATAGAAGCTAACTCTAAAACTACTCTCGATTACACACTCGTTAGCTTGAAACTAATTTATTAGGAAAATTAAAAAGAGTCCTAAAGCTTGACGCAGAATAGCTTACAGACACGACATCTACAAAAAGTATGCAAAATTCTATTCCTTTAGTTAGAGTCAAAAATACTGAGTTACAGATACTTTAAGTAAAGTGAAGACGATTTGGTTAGTAGTCTGGAGAAGACTGGCTGTATAGTCAAAAGTCGTGTTTCTAAACGATTCAACAACAGGGTAGCATCTAACTTTGCCCTGGAAGTCAAAAATATAAAATCAGCTTTTGGAGTTGCTATGTCTGAATTGATCCAAACAGTTCTAGAGAGTGAAGAAAAAAGTGATTTGCGTTCTTTTATAAGCGAGTTGCGCCAGCAAGATAAGAAATACTTATTGCGTAACGATATAGTTAATTTATATAAGGAATATTGTTCTAAATACCAGAAATCTGAAAAGTTTTCCGATGCTTCTCATTTAGGCAAACTAATTTACTATACTCAGGAAATTATTCAAGAAGAATCAAATCTCTGTTTTATTATTCGTCCTAAGATTGCTAGTCAAGAAGTTTATCGACTGACAGCGGACTTAAGTGTAGAACAGATGACTGTGCAAGAACTGTTGGATGTGCGCGATCGCCTAGTCAACAGATTTCATCCTTCTGAGGGTGATTTGCTAGAACTTGATTTTGGCCCCTTCTATGACTACTCTCCAACAATTCGTGACCCGAAAAATATTGGCAAGGGAGTCCAGTTTCTTAACCGTTATCTATCGAGCAAATTATTACAAGACTCCAAACAGTGGTTAGAAAGCTTATTTGTTTTCTTACGCCTGCATCAATATAACGGTGTTCAACTGCTGATCAACGATCGCATTCAATCACAGCAGCAACTTTCCGCGCAAGTTAAGAAAGCTCTAGCCTTTGTGAGCGATCGCCCCAGCGATGAACCCTATGAACAATTCCGATTTTCTTTGCAATCAATGGGTTTTGAACCGGGTTGGGGTAACACAGCCGGGCGCGTCCAAGAAACCTTGAATATTCTTGATGAATTGATTGATTCTCCTGATCCCCAGGCTCTAGAAGCTTTTATCTCTCGCGTCCCGATGATTTTTAGAATCGTCCTAGTATCTGCCCACGGTTGGTTTGGGCAAGAGGGAGTGTTAGGGCGTCCTGATACTGGTGGACAGGTGGTTTATGTTTTAGATCAGGCGAGGTCTCTAGAAAAGCAGCTACAAGAAGATGTCATCTTAGCTGGGTTAGAGAATCTCAACGTTCAGCCAAAGGTAATTATTCTCAGTCGGCTGATCCCCAATAGTGATGGTACACTTTGTAACCAACGGTTAGAAAAAGTCCACGGCACAGAAAATGCTTGGATTTTGCGAGTAGCTTTGCGGGAATTCAATCCCAACATGACTCAAAACTGGATTTCGCGGTTTGAGTTTTGGCCTTACTTAGAATCTTATGCGATTGACGCAGAAAAAGAGTTACTGGCAGAATTTCAAGGCAGACCTGACTTGATTGTTGGTAACTATTCTGATGGTAACTTAGTAGCATTTTTGCTAGCACGGCGCATGAAAGTTACCCAGTGCAACATTGCCCATGCTTTGGAAAAATCTAAATATTTGTTCAGTAACTTGTACTGGAATGATTTGGAAGAGAAATATCATTTCTCCTTACAATTTACTGCTGATTTAATTGCAATGAATGCTGCCAATTTCATCGTTAGCAGCACATACCAAGAAATTGTAGGAACACCGGATAGTGTAGGGCAGTATGAATCTTACAAGTGCTTCACCATGCCCGATTTGTACCATGTAGTTAATGGGGTAGAATTATTTAGTCCTAAATTTAATGTGGTGCCACCTGGGGTGAACGAGAATTACTATTTCCCCTACACCCGTGAACAAGACAGAGTGGAGAGCGATCGCCATCGAATTGCAGAAATGCTTTTCACTCTAGATGACCCTGCCCACATCTTAGGTAAACTCGACGATCCCAACAAGCGTCCTCTCTTCTCAATGGCACGTCTTGATCGGATTAAAAACCTCACTGGTTTAGCTGAATGTTTTGGTAGAAGTAAAGACTTACAAGAGCATTGCAACTTAATTTTAGTAGCAGGTAAGTTGCGTGTCGAAGAATCAGACGACAACGAAGAGCGGGATGAAATTGTCAAACTTTACCACATAATTGACGAGTACAATCTTCATGGTAAGTTTCGCTGGCTAGGTGTACGTTTATCAAAAAGTGATTCAGGTGAAATCTACCGAGTCATTGCCGACCGCCAAGGAATATTCGTACAACCAGCCTTATTTGAAGCTTTTGGTTTGACTATTTTGGAAGCAATGATTTCAGGATTACCAACTTTCGCTACACAATTTGGTGGGCCTCTAGAAATTATTCAAGATCAGGTGAATGGTTTTTATATTAACCCAACAGTTTTAGACGAGGTAGCAACTAAAATTGTGGATTTTGTAACCAAATGCGAACAAAATCCTAACTACTGGAACGAAATTTCGCAAAAAGGAATTGAGCGCGTTTACAGCACCTATACTTGGAAAATTCACACTACCAAGCTTCTATCTTTAGCGAAAATTTATGGCTTTTGGAACTTCACTTCACAGGAAAATCGAGAAGATTTGTTGCGCTACATAGAGGCTTTGTTCTATTTAATTTATAAGCCGAGGGCACAACAATTATTGGAGCAACATAAGTATCGCTAAGAGCCAACCATCTAAGTTCGACTCACATAGGTTTGCATTCGTTAGGGTGCGTTATGCACGGAACGCCATAACGCATCAAAAATCCAGGATGGTGCGTTGCGCTACTGGGGCGACACTGTTTCTGTCTTCGCTGTAGCAACTTCCGCCTCGACGTTTCCGTGTTCCGCGCAGTCTGTAGCAACTTCCGTCTTCCCTGTAAGAGCTTCTGCCTTGACGTTTCCGTGTTTCGCGCAGGCTGTAGCAACTTCCGTCTTCCCTGTAAGAGCTTCCGCCTCGACGTTTCCGTGTTTCGCGCAGTCTGTAGCAACTTCCGTCTTCCCTGTAAGAGCTTCTGCCTTGACGTTTCCGTGTTTCGCGCAGTCTGTAGCAACTTCTATCTTGACGTTTCTAAAACCTTCCCCTTTGTGTAATTATTTCTGACCAAGTGCTTAATTAAATTGACAACTGATACCAAGTTTTTTGACCAACAATTCCATCCACTGCTAAACTCTGCCGATATTGAAATGCTTTAACAGCAGTCTCTGTCAGTGGGCCAAAAACTCCATCAACCCGCATCCTATAGCCGTTAGATACCAACAGCCGTTGCAAAACTCTCACAGCAATACCTGAGCTACCAAAACGCAGAAGTGGCATTGGTTGACTGTTGAACTTTTGTGATCGTGTTGCAACCCTAACACCGTCTGCCATTAAGAACTGAGAATGGTTGTTTTGGTCTAAGCTAGAGGAGCTTGGAGAGGAAAGCTTTTTGTGGATTTGTTTAAGTAGTTTGTCTTTCTTTAAGACGCTTGACGCAGTGTCTGGGGAAGTCCCATCTGCCTGCATAAATTCTGGAGGTGTGATTTGAGCAGTTGAAACTACCTGAGGTAAATGACTTTGTATCGACTCTTGCACACCATTTGCCAAATGAAGCTGTTGCTGTTTTGGCAAATTGGGTACAGATGCTTGCCCTGTTGTTAACATGCCCGTCATCAGCAGGCCAATTTCACTCATTATGGTTTATTTACTAACACCACTATTTCTTTTGACATCCCAAATTCAGGCTACTCCGGAATAATACATACCAATAAATGAAAAAAAATATAGAACAATTTGCAACAGTAAAAAAGTCACTGTTTGGATACAAAATGTGGTAATAATACAACATTATTTATTGGTATCAAGTTAACGCCAACTCAGCGTTAAGAAATTGCAACTATACAGCTAAAACCTGCCTAAGTGGGTGGCAAAAAGTTCGATTTTCTGTTATGCTAACTCGCGCCAAGTCCGAGTTCCCACTACTCCATCTGCAACTAAATTTCGCTGGCTCTGAAAAGCTTTAACGGCAGTTTCTGTTAACGCACCAAAAACCCCATCAACTTTAACAGGATAGCGATTATTTAGTAGTAATTTCTGTAACACTCTAACGGCATCACCGGAATCGCCAAAACGCAGATTAGGCAGACTGGGGTTGGATTTTGCTCGTGCGTTTAAAGACTGTGATTGATTTGTAGGTGTTTCCATAGTTGTTGAGTAATTGTGAAAAACTAACTATTGCTGTACTTGCTTGGGCAGATATTTCAATAGGCAATTAACTTTGATGATTAGTTAAAAAAACAACTAACACTACCTCTTAGCCATAGCAAAAAGCGATCGCCCGTATGTTGTCCAACCCAACAGAGTTGGGTTGGACAACAGGGCGCGCTTCGCGATCGCCTTCAATTAGAGTGTAGGCGATCGCTGATGAAGTTAATGTTTGCTTGTAACTACCCGATGCCATCAATAGCTGGGTGGAAGTAGAAAGCTATGCCTAATACTGTATAAGCAGCTAATAATAAGGTGCCTTCTAGCCAATTAGACTTGCCATCAGAACTAATGCTATTGGCAATAAAGACTGACACCGCGACGGCTACTAATTCAAAAGGTTGAAAATTTAAATCCATTGGTTGACCAAATATCCACCCTGCTATCACTAAAACAGGGGCAACAAATAGAGCAATCTGCATACTTGATCCCACAGCTACAGAAAGAGAAAGATCCATCTTATCTTTCATAGCTACGGTAACTGCTGTGGCGTGTTCCGCAGCATTGCCAACAATTGGGACAATGATCACCCCAGTAAATAGTGCTGTCAACCCTAGTTGAGATGTGGCTACTTCCAAAGAATCGACCAGCATTTCCGACTCTAGCGCTACTAACAAAGTACAGACTAGCAGCACGCCACTCCACAGCCAAAGATTTGGTTTAGTATGAGGGATTTCTTCTATTTCTGCGTCTACCATACCCACTTCATATAAATAGGCGTGGGTTTTCATAGAAAATAGCAGCGTCAGAGCGTAGACCAGAATTAATACTATCGCAACAGCAATAGAAAGATGTTGCAGGATTTTTTCACTAATTCCTTGAGAGGAAAAGTTCATAGCTGTGGGGAGCAGAATAGCAATTACCGCCAAATTCATGGAAGCAGCATTCACCCGCGCTACAATTGGCTGAAATGTTTGTTCCTTATGGCGTAGTCCGCCCAAAAGCATAGACAAACCCATCACTAGTAGTAAGTTGCCAATAATCGATCCGGTAATACTGGCCTTAACCACATTAATTAGCCCAGCTCTCAAGGCAACTATAGCAATAATTAGTTCTGTAGCATTGCCAAAGGTGGCATTCAACAACCCACCCAACGACGGGCCTACTACTACAGCTATTTCTTCAGTGGCCGTACCCATCCAAGCAGCTAAGGGCAGAATTGCTAATGCCGCTGTGATAAAAACTATCAAGTCTCCCCAGCCCAAAAAGTGGGCTGTTAAGGAAACCGGGATAAACACTAACAGAATAAGAAAAAGAATGTTTTTGCCTGACATGGGTCACTTTGAATTGGTATTAGTTACAGACACCTGCATAGTCAATAGTCATGTGGAATATTGACTGTTACATCATTAAGCCGAGGTAATTTACCCTCAGCTGTTCAACCCTAGTTTCGGGCTGAAGCTCTTTCCCAAGTAAGAATACTACCTTGAACAAAAAGGTTAACATTGCCGTAGCACTTATCACGATTTAGCTGCCAAAACCTGCGTTTATGGCAAACTTACCGAAATGCAGGTTTTATATCTTGGCAAATCATTGACTAAAGCTACAGGCGGAAATTAAAAAATATTTCCTTTTGCTATAGAGCTAGCCTGCGTCACCTTAGTTAGCCCTTTTATTGTGCCCAGACTTGTCCTGATTGCACTAGTACTGTTTCATTAGAGGTATTTTGCAAAGGTGATATTATTTCGCAAAATTTTTGATAACAATAACTTTCCCAGCCTTCCCAGGTTATTAAATATGGGCAACCTTAAAGTCGGGTGGTATAAAGACAAGGGAAAATACTTGCAAAAAAGGGTTTTTGAACTTGCTCTCAGATACTTTCAACTTCCTCCAGAAGTAGTTACGCGAATTTACGGTTCTCTTTCTTGAGCTAGATATGTAATATAAGATTGCGTTTTAAATAGTTATTGCAATGTTTTGTTGCAAAACTATGCTTTAGAAGCAAAATTTTACTCCAATAATGCGGTTTAATGTATTAAAAGACAATTAAATTTTTTAGCACTACCCACGACAAAACCTCCGCAATCAGAGGTTATTCAATAGCTAATAATTTAATGTCTTCAGGGAAAGGTCTGTGCGATAACGCAGATTTCCCGTTATACTAAAACCGCCTTCTCGGAAATTTGGTTGTATTTCATAGTTGTTGTCGATCACGGATTTTGTGTTCAAGCCCCTGTAGAAAGGTTAACAGACCAATTTTTTGGCACAACTGCAAGTTTTTTGATTTTGGATAAATATACATGACTTCTGCTGCTGAACTGCCAGCTAGCTCTGGCTCAACATTCACGTCTCATGAAGATCCCAGGCATACTCTGGAGAGCGATCCCCTGAAAACGGCGATGGGTGTTTATGTAACTGTGCATGGACATTTTTACCAACCACCAAGAGAAAATCCTTATCTAGACGCGATTGAACGCCAACCGAGTGCTGCACCTTTCCATGATTGGAATGAGCGGATTCACTGGGAATGCTATCGTCCGAATGCCTTTGCCAGAATCTTAAATGACCGAGGCGAAGTGATCGGGATCGTGAATAATTACGAGTACATGAGCTTTAACATTGGCCCTACATTGATGTCGTGGCTAGAACGTTATGATGTGGAGGTTTATCAGCGGATTCTAGAGGCGGATGCTAAAAGTTCTCAACGTCTGCATGGTCACGGCAATGCGATCGCGCAAGTATACAATCACATTATCATGCCCCTGGCCAATGAACGCGATAAATACACCCAAATTCGCTGGGGCAAAGAAGACTTCCGTTCTCGCTTTGGGCGCGATCCCGAAGGTATTTGGCTAGCAGAAACTGCCGTAGACTACGCCACTCTAGAAGCTTTAGTGGATGAAGGTATTCGGTTTATTGTGTTGGCACCATCTCAAGCCCAGCGTTGCCGTCCTTTACCCAATCAAAATGATCCCCATAGTGAATGGCATGAGGTTGGTGGTAGTCAGATTGATCCCACCCGGCCATATCGTTGTTATTTGAAACCATCACTCAGCGTTGCATCTTCACCGCTCAACACGACTTCTACAAATAATGGTAAGGATGCATCCACCGCAGATACCACAGCAGAATCCTTAGAAGGATTACGCTACATCGATATCTTCTTTTACGATGGGCCGATATCGCGGGACATGGGTTTTAGTGATGTTGTTTATAGTTCCAGTCATTTTGCAGGACGCATCGGTTCGGCAGTGCGTGGGGATCATCGTCCAGCACAATTAATTTCTGTGGGGACAGATGGGGAAACCTTTGGACATCACAAGAAAGGAACTGAGAAAACTTTAGCCTACGCTTTTACCAGAGAGTTTCCTTACCACGGTTGGACAGTAACGAACTATGCTCATTACCTAAGCTTAAATCCTCCCGCTTGGGAAGTGGAATTGAAGCCCATAACTGCCTGGAGTTGTGCCCACGGTGTAGATAGATGGCAAGATGACTGTGGTTGTGGTGGTGAAGGCGGTGTTTGGCATCAGAAATGGCGTCGTCCTCTGCGGAATGCTCTCAATTGGCTGCGGGATCAATTAATTGAGGTGTATGAACAACATGGTAAGCAACTATTCCGCGATCCCTGGCAAGCACGAGATGAATATATTCAAGTGCTGCGCGATCGCTCTCCTGCCAATGTGAGCCGCTTTCTTTCCCGCCATCAAACTCACAAACTCACAGCATCTGAGCAAGTAGACGCTTTACGCTTGTTGGAAATGCAGCGTCATGCATTATTGATGTTTACTAGTTGTGGATGGTTTTTTGAAGAACTTTCTCGCCCTGAAGGAACGCAGATTCTGCGTTACGCCGCCCGTGCTTTGGAACTAGCGGGAGATGTGGCGGGCGTACAATTAGAAAAAGGCTTCCTCAAGCGTCTGGGTTTGGCTCCTAGTAATGTTGACCACTTTAAACATGGTGGGGAAGTATATCGCCAGTTGGTGCTGACTGCCCATATTGGTTTCAAGCAAGTAGCAGCCCATTACGCTATTACTTCTTTATTTGCCAATCACAAACAAACAGAAACGCGCAGTTCCATATCTGTACAAGATACGGCTAGCAAAAATTCTTCCGCTTACCAAAAGCGAGTTTATTGTTACGCTGCCAATGAGATAGATTACCAAATGCAACGCATGGGATCATTAACTCTGGCAGTGGGTCAATTAAAACTAATGTCAGAAATTACTTGGGAAAGCGAAAATTTGGTGTTTGCAGTTCTCCATTTGGGCGGTTGGGATTTCCACTGCTGCATTCAGCCATTTGCGGGACAGCGTGATTACAGCCAATTGAAAGAAAAACTATTTGGCTCGCTGCAACAGGCTAGTGCGGCTCAAACTATCTTGATGATGACGCAGCTATTTGGAGAAGAAACCTTTAGCTTGCAAAATCTGTTTGCTGAGGAACGCCACCGGATTATGCGGCTGTTAAGTCAAGAAACACTGACACGTTTAGACCAGCTTTATACCCAAGCATACCGTGATAATTATGGTGTGATTATGGCGTTTCACCGGGATGAACTAACAGTGCCACAAGAGTTGCAGGTAGCAGCGGAGATTGCTTTAGGGTATCGCTGTCTGATGACATTGCGATCGCTTGAGCAAGATATAACTGACTCGCAAATGAGTTGGAATCACATAGTAGAATTGGAGGCGATCGCCACCGAAGCAAAGCATCTGCGTTGCCGACTGGATATTCATGAAGGCAAGCAGATATTAGAACAGTTGATTGTGCGACTGCTTTGGCAATTGCTGCATGATCCCAACGGCAGTTTGGATGCAGATATCCAACGCTTAGAACGGTTGATTGATGTCGGATATCAACTAAATCTTGGTATCTCTCTGCATCGATCCCAGGAACTTTACTTCAGCTGTTTGCACAATCAAATAATGCCCCAGTGTTTTGCCACTGTTAATAATGGGCAAGACACTACTCAGTGCCTTCGTTTGCTGAAGCTAGGACAAAAGTTAGCCGTTGATGTGAGTGCGATCGAGAATCAGTTGCGATAAACAGTGCTGAGTTATAGAAGTGGTGAGTGCTGAGTTAAAAGTGCTGAGTTTAAAGACTGCCCACCACAGGCGGGGCTTTTTTCAAGTACATCACCACTCATCACTTAACGTGAGTTTGATGCACAGGATTTTGACCTCACCCCCAGCCCCTCTCCTGCGAGGAGAGAGAGGTTGGGTGGGTGAGGTTTGTCGAATTTACGTTCACTTACCACTCAGCACTCAGCACTCACCACTAAGTTTTGTATCTATACATTTAACAGCAACAAAAAACCCCGGCTATTCACCGAGGCTGATGGGAGAAGTCCTAATGACGATTAGATACAGCGATTGAAAAATAGATTTTAATTAAAATATAAAACTAGCAAAACTATAACAATGATTATTAATATGTTATGTGTATCCTTGGTTTGATTTTTATTGTTAACTTATATATATAAATATAACGATTGTATTACAAGTTGTCAACAGGCATTGACAACAAAAGGTTGCTTGTGTGTAATTGTCACCCGTCCGGCGTTCTCCCTATAGCCCTTCGGGCATCCTACGGCGGGCGTTGCGATTCGACAAAGTGTTCCCGCAAGGTAGGCTAGCCGTTCTCGTAAAGCCCTTCTCCTAACGGAGACACTACGCGAACGGGCATAGCTTTGCTTACCGGCCTCTCCAACAGGAAAAGGGTAAAGCTTTTCGCAGGGTATTACGAATTGGTATAACAACACTTATAGAGAGCAAAAGCAGGCTTTAGCCTTTGTTATTAACTACTAGAAAGTTTACTTATGAGTTGCTCCTTCCAGCCAGACTTCTACCTCATCTCCTAGTAACATCTGTGCTGCTTCTAGCATTGACGCTGCTATGTCTTTGAGGTCTTCTCGATTACTTAAGTAAGTTTTCAATGCTTCCATTGGGTCAATGCTACTACTCGCACTCAATTCTGGAATGCGGGGTCTAGCTAACTGACTGAGTAATTCTGGCTGAATGGTATAGGTGTGAGCAGAACCTAAAGCACTATGCAGCGACGTATTATCAATTAAATCTAACTGTTCGGAGCGGAGTTTGTAAATTAACCGCACTACAGCATTTTGAATATCATACTTAGCGATCGCCTTGATTATTGCTGCTTGTGGATCATCTGCCTTAGATACATCCACCTCAATGGTGCGAAAAGTCCGAACAGGCAAAGGGCAAAATTCCCAATTAGCTCTACCCCGCTCCAGTTCTATCATCACATAACCTTTGTCTTCCTTCTCTTCACTAAAATCCACCCGCTCAATACTTCCTGGATAAATCACTGGAGGGTCATTAGATTTATTCAGGTTCTGGTGGCGGTGGACGTGTCCCAGCGCTACATAATCAAAACAGGGACGCGTTAGTAAAGATAAGGGTAGAGTAAAGCCTTTGCCTACTGCCAAAAAACGTTCGGCTCCTAAAGCCGCATTGTCAGCCATTAAATGAGCTAAAAGCACAGTTGGCACATCGGGGTCAAGACGGCGAATTTCCCCTTCCAATACTACTTGTAAACGTTCAGTTAACAGTTGGTTGACTTCTGCTAGCGATAAACTTTCGGTTTCTTGGCGCGTCATCAACGTCGAACGAGTCAGCCAAGGAAGAGTAATAACTTGTACTTTGCCATTGCGAGTTTGAATGCGGTGGGTAGTTACTGTATCTCCCACAACAAATCCCCGTACTCCTAAAGTGCGGTATATACATAAACTCGCTCCGCCCAGCCCTTGGGAATGTTGGTCATGATTTCCCACCAACAACACTGTCGGAATACTGGCATCTACAAGACGACGGAATTGGCTAGCAAAAGCTTCTTGCACGTAAGGTGGTGGGGTGGCATCTGGAAAGGCATCTCCACCAAATATCACCAAATCCACCTCATCTGTTAATGCTCGGTCAATACATAAAGATAGTGTATTGACGAAATCCTCCAATCGTGTATTTAATCCTGTTGCCGGATTGATGCGTCCATGAGAGAAGCCACTCCCCATGTGAATATCTGAAAGATGGAGGATTTTAATCATTTTAGTCATTTGTCCTTAGTCACTAGTCATTTGTTTAAATACTAATGACTAATAACCAATAACTAAATATGTATTCCACATTCTGTTTTACCGGTTCCCCGCCAGCGTCCAGCACGTTCGTCTTCACCTTCGCCTACTTTGGTGGTGATCGGTTCGTCGCCAATACTGGGATAGCCTTGATCATGTAAGGGGTTGTAGATTACTCCGTGTTCAGCTACATAAACCCAGCTTTGTTGACGTGTCCAGTTAGCTAAAGGATTGAGTTTCAAGCGCCCTTGACCATCCAATTCAAAGATGGGCATATTTGCACGGGTAACAGCTTGGTCGCGGCGACGTCCAGTTATCCAAGAAATTGTATTTAGTTCGTCTAGACCTCTTTGCAAAGGTTCAATTTTTGTAATGTGGTGGAATTTGGTAATATCTTTATCCCATAAAGCTTCGCCGTATTTAGCGGTAAAGGCTTCGCGGCTATCTACGTCTGGAGTCTTGTAGGTTTTCAGATCCAGGTTGTAGATTTGTTTAGCTTTGGCAACTAGTTCTAGGGTTTGAGGAAAGTGGTATAGAGTATCGAGAAATATAACGGGAACTGGATGCTTCAGTTCACTGTAAAGAATATGGGTAATTATCATGTCATCCACATTAAAGGCACTGGTTTGCACCAGTCCCGTGGGGATATTTTCTATAGACCATGCCAGTATCTCTTTTGGAGTAGCAGTTTCAAATTTTTGGTTTAATTGCTCTAAGTCAAAATTGCCTGTTTGGTTTTTAGAGTCCGTGGAAACTGTCATGATAATTTTCTAGCTAAATAGTTCTTTATTTTCAACAAACATTATTTTACCCCATATAGGCACACATAAAGGCACATAAGCCGCTCGGAAATTAGGTATTCGTAAGATGCATTTTTAATGAATTGCTTAGTTGCTTTTACTACCAGTAACAGCTAGAAAAAGTTGAATCCATTCTTGGATTTATCTAGCTCAGGAAGTTTACAAAGCTTTTGATAAGTAAATACTACAGCCTTTACTAAGAAACTTTACGAAATTTTAATTTTTTACGTATATATATGGATATACAATACAGATGTTGATATTGTTAATAGAATCATCAGAAATCAAAGGATTCTACTAACATGAACAATTTAAAGACTCCAGGTTCATTGGGTGAATCTATAGTTATGGGTGCCCTCATAATGTTGACTAGCGTAAGCATAATCACCATCATGAGTGTATTTTAATACAACAACAGCAAATTTTTAGCAAAAAAACTTTACATAACCCCTTTCTTAACTGAGAGGGGTTTTACATTTGTTTATTCAAATAGCTCAACATATTAATAAATTAGACATTTAATACCAATTCAAATAATGTTTGCGACACATAAATTCTTCGTAGGGGCACAGCAGTGCCGTGCGACGCCACTTCCTACCCTGCGGGAAGCCCTTCGGGTGAATCCTACGGATACGCTGCGCGAGCGGCAGTTGCTTCAAGTCGCTTAACCCTTTCGGCAGTCGCTCATGGGGGAAACCCCCTGCGTACCCGTCGCTGCCTCACCAACGCACTGCCTCACCGCTTCGCGTCTACAAGTCTGGCGACCGAACGGAGTGGCTCCCCTACCCATCTGTTGCATTCTTTTTTCAAATTGGTATAACTTTTAAAATCTAATTCCATAGGATAGGATCTACTTGATAGTAGCCTTGCAGTAGTTGATAAAGTCTTGGATGCCGCTGCTGTAATTCCTCTGGTTGCTCAAAGAATGTCTCAGTCGCTACGGCAAAAAACTCTGCAGGATTAGTTGTACCATAGCTATCTATGACAGTTTTGATACCTTGTTGAACATCATTGCAGAGTTGTTGATATTCTGCTGTCATTACCTGCGCCCAAATAGGATAGTCTGAATTTCGTTGCAAAATAGGAACGCCCTCTGCTTTACCATCTTCTTGATCCAACTGATGGGCAAATTCATGCAGCACAACGTTATGTCCATCCTTCCAGTTGCGAATATCTTGTTGCACTTGTTCCCACGATAGTACTAGTTGGTCACGAGTCCATGATTCTCCCAGTCTGGCTACGCGCCTTTCTTCGACAACATAATTTCCAGTGGCGACAATTTCATTTACAAAATAAGCGCCAGGATAAATCAAAATAGAACGTAGTTTGGGAAAGTACTCTCCTCGTTCATTAAGCAGAAGCAAACAGGCGACAGCAGCAATTGTTAGTTTCATTTCTTCTGTCACCTGCAATCCTCTACAGCCAATAAATTGTTTTTCCGCCAAAAATACTTGAATATGTCCCTGAAGCCGTCTGCGTTCAGGAGGAAAAAGACACAGGTAAATAGGAAGATTATTTTCAAGAATCGCATTCCACAGAGGAGGAAAAGAGTGATGCTTCAGACGTTTTCTTCGCTGTTTAATGAGGACAGGATTGATTAAGATACCAGTCACAATCAGCCCAATAATCAGAAAAACAATAATTGTTGTAACCATTGCTAGCGTTACTTGTAGATGTCACCTTTTAGATAGTTCCTCATGTGTCAATAAAATAAGTACACAAGTGCCGTAAAATTATAGTCCATCCGGCATCTGCTACCCCATTGACGTCCATGTATTGCGATTACCTGGTTCAAATCCTAACTGCTCGTGTGTATGAAGTTGCCCAGGAAACACCACTAGAGTACGCCCCAAATCTTTCCAAGAGGCTGAATAATAGGCTCCTGCTGAAACGAGAAGATATGCAGTCAGTATTTTCTTTTAAATTACGTGGTGCTTATAATAAGATGGTGAACCTGCCACCGGATTTATTGGCACAGGGTGTAATTGCGGCATCTGCGGGTAACCATGCCCAAGGGGTCGCCTTGAGCGCTAGCCGATTGGGAACACGAGCGATTATTGTAATGCCAGTAACTACACCCCAGGTTAAGGTGGATGCAGTCAAAGCGCGTGGGGGAGAAGTGGTATTACATGGTAATACCTACGATGATGCCTATGCTTATGCCCGTGAATTAGAGGCAGAAAAGGGACTCACCTTTATTCATCCTTTTGACGACCCAGATGTGATTGCTGGACAGGGAACAATTGGGATGGAAATTCTCCGGCAATATCAACAACCCATCCATGCAATTTTTGTAGCAATTGGCGGCGGTGGATTGATTGCTGGGATTGCAGCGTATGTCAAACGGTTGCGTCCAGAAATCAAGATTATTGGTGTGGAACCGGTGGATGCTGATGCGATGAATCAATCACTCAAAGCCGGACATCGGGTGCGATTATCTCAAGTAGGGTTATTTGCTGATGGGGTAGCAGTGCGCGAAGTGGGAGAGGAAACTTTTCACTTGTGTCAGCAGTATGTAGATGAAATCATTTTGGTGGATACCGATGCCACCTGTGCTGCCATTAAAGACGTATTTGAAGATACACGATCAATTTTAGAACCAGCTGGGGCATTGGCGATCGCAGCTGCTAAAGCCTATGCAGAAAGGGAGCAAATCCAGGAACAAACATTAATTGCTGTTGCCTGCGGTGCTAATATGAACTTTGACCGACTCCGCTTTGTGGCAGAACGGGCAGAGTTTGGTGAACGCCGCGAAGCCATCTTTGCTGTAGCTATTCCCGAAGAACGGGGAAGTCTGCGTAAATTTTGTGAATGTATTGGCAAGCGTAACTTAACTGAGTTTAACTATCGCATTGCCGATGAAAAAGAAGCACATATTTTCGTTGGTGTACAAATTCAAAACCGTGCCGATGCTACCAAGATGCTGGAAACTTTTGAAGGCTGCGGTTTCAAAACTATCGACTTAACCGACGACGAACTGACAAAATTGCATCTGCGGCACATGGTTGGTGGACATTCTCCCCTAGCACATAATGAATTGCTCTACCGTTTTGAGTTTCCTGAACGTCCTGGCGCGTTGATGAAGTTTGTTGGTTCTATGAGTCCCAACTGGAATATTAGTATGTTCCACTACCGCAACAATGGGGCAGATTACGGGCGAATTGTCGTAGGTATACAAGTACCGCCGCAGGAGATGGAAGAGTGGCAGGCATTTCTTGATACACTCGGCTATCGCTATTGGGATGAAAACAAAAATCCAGCCTACAAGCTATTTTTAGGATAGAGCGAGTGTTTCATCAACTTTTCCTTGCCAAAGAAAAGTTTCAGCAGCTTTGAGTCGTTTGAGAGAACCACCGACTTTATGTAGATTTTCAACGAGATGAAACCAATCTAAAATCTCGCGTCTTTCTCCAGGACAATTAAATTGTCGAATTATTTTCCAAATCCCAGGATGTCCATCACCTAAGCAAGTTCTGACTTTTCCCGTTATCTCCTTGATTGAGCGATCGCTTACCATGCCCCTAGCCAAAAGCTCTATTCTCTCGTAATTCATTGTCATTAATCTTAATTTATTGAGAAGCAACATAGAGCCTGAAACCCTTGCTATTTCGTTGTTTCACGACTTAACGGGAAAAGTCAGAAGCAAGTTATATCATGTCCATTCAAATAACCGTCATTGCGACCGTAGGGAAGCAATCCCAAAAACATTGCGATTGCGTCGTTTCACTTCGTTCCACTCGCAATGATATTAAGGGTGATTTGCCGGACATGATATTAATGGGTCTGCCAACTGCTGTTGATTTACGTAATCAATTAAAGCTTCATTTTCACCTAATCTAGCTACTTTTATTTCTTGGTTGATGCAGATGGCTTTATAGTCTTTCCAGATACATGGGTCTCCTTTTTTTTCAGTCCGAAGCCTCACCTTACCGCCATCTACACTAATACCAATTCTCTAAAAACTGGCTACAGATAGCGCCTCTAAAATATATTGCCTTCGGGCAATAGATGCAATAATTGATTTGGTTAATTTCCCAATTTCAGCGTAGAGAGCAGCACGTAAATCATCAAGATTTTTGGGTAATAACCAACGAAGTCGGCGCTTAGTATATTGCCAAACCTGCTCAATTGGATTTAACTGTGGAGAATGTGGCGGCTGAAATAATAAAATGATGTTATCTGGCAACAGAAGACGTTTGGCTTTATCAAATGCGCCGTTATCGAGTTTTCAGAGAATTGGTATTATTGCATCTATTGCCCGAAGGCGATATATTTTGGTGGCTTTATCTGTAGCCGGATTTTAGAGAATTGGTATAATTTGTCGAATCGACTCACGTAGGTCTACCGAAACCTGATGTGCTTTATGAGAAGCATCGGCAAGCTCCAAAACAGCATTGATGAACGGACAACCGGGAAAATTGGGGCTTGAGTACCACTCACGTAAAACATCAATCGTTGCTAGTAAGCGTTCTTTGGGTGTAATGCCTTGCTCTCCTCATTCACAGGAGGCATTGGGGAGAGAGGCGATCGCCCCTTACCCACAACATCCTTTCAACTACTCTCCCGCTAATAATCTCGATTGTTTCCCTACAGACCATCTCGAAGTACAAGCCCAGTCCTTAAAACGCAACATCCGCAGCAATCTCCTGCCAGCGAGTAGCCAAATCCTCCGCAGTAGAAACCTCAACAGCGGCAAGGTTTAATGGATAGTCCACATTGTCTCGCTCGATCCAGCGCACTGCTGTGAATTGACCATTGCTTGCCCTTAATATAAATCCAGACTCTTGGCATTCACCAGAAGCGAGATATAACAATCCGGGGGCTACTTGATCGGGTCGCAACTCCTCTGGCTGATCTTGTACGTTCCACATACGCGTTTTGGCTACCGGCGAAATCGCATTAACGAGAATTCCATGCTCTTTGCCTTCAACCGCGAGCACATTCATCAGACCTATCTGTGCCATTTTTCCCATCGCATAGGGGGCGAGACCACTGAGTGCATATTGCTGATAAATCGCTCTATCCGAAGTCGTCAGCACAATCCGTCCGTAGTTTTGCTGTTTCATCGTCGGAAAGGCGGCTTGAGCCAGCCATGTTGGTGCCTCTAAATTAATGCTGATGGCGCGCTGTAGAAAATCAGGCGTTAGTTCTTGCACTGACTGATAGGCAACCCATCCGGCATTGTGGATCAAGATGTCGAGGCGACCAAACTTCAAGAGCGTAGTTTCCACTAGACTTTGGCAGTTATCTCTACTATCAAGGATTGCGTTGATTGGGAATGCAACTCCACCTGCTTCTTGAATTTTCCGTGCAGCATCAGCCGCCACGTTCGCATCGAATCCGGTTCCATCTTTGTTAACGCCTGCGTCATGTATAACGACACGCGCTCCTCTTTGTGCAAGCAGGCGGGCATAGGCTGCCCCCAAACCTCGCCCGCTTCCAGTAATAATCGCTACTTGATCGTCGAGCCGAATCACTTCACTTTCTCCTGACTTAAATTCTGCTTTTTAGTAGGTGTATGCACTGTTTAATGACTAGCTCAGAGCTTAACTACCAGACTCTAATTAAGCTGAACCGCCAAGCGGCTTCGGCTTAAATGAATTGTTAGGCGGCGTACCACTCATTTATACCTTCAAGGGCAAATTTAGTGCCACAGTAGATACTGCTACCACCAAACCCCACTAATCCTGCCGTAGATGACATATTCACAATGTGACCGCTGCCTTGCTGACGCATCAGAGGCAAAACAGTTCGGATTAGATGAACTGCCCCAAAGAAGTTGGTTTCAAACTGTTGGCGAATATCAGCATCACTGACTTCTTCGAGTGCGCCAATCAGTCCATAGCCAGCATTGTTGACGAGTACATCAATTCGACCAAATGTTTTGATTGCTGCATCAACGGCTGCTTGTATCTCTTGGGATATGGTTACATCTAGACGCTCGCCGAATGCAGTTTTTGGATAATCGTCAATTAAAGCGCGAAGTTGCTCTGGTTCGCGAGCAGTCGCCAGCAGGTGGTCGCCCTTCTTCAACACAGCTTCTGCTAGGGCACGTCCGAATCCTGTTGAGCATCCTGTAATTAACCAAACTTTAGGAGCGACACAATTTTTGTCTAAGTTCATTTGTTTTCTCCAAACCAAAAACGATGAGACGCGCCTCATATCTCTTACGGTAGGAGACAGCCATGCGACTGTCCAATATATATTTGACTAAGATTAATAGGTTAGACATATAAGTAAGATGGAATTACGGCACCTGCACTACTTCATCGCGGTGGCTGAGGAACTACACTTTAGTCGAGCAGCAGAGCGGTTGCACATTTCCCAACCTCCGCTCAGTCAGCAGATTCGTGGTTTGGAAGATGAACTAGGAGTCAAGTTGTTTGAACGAACGAAGCGGCAAGTGCATCTGACTGAAGCAGGCAAAATGTTTTTAGATCGCTCCTATGGAGTGTTAGCGCAACTCGAACAGGCAATCGAAGTGACACAACAGATAGGGCGGGGTGAGGTTGGACGGTTGGCGATCGGCTTTGTCGGCTCTGCAACGTATAGTGTACTGCCAGATATTGTAAGTGTCTTTCGAGAACAGTTTCCTGCTGTACAACTGCGATTGCATGAACTGACGACGCAAGAGCAAATTCAAGCCCTGCATCACAAACAGGTTGATGTCGGCATTGTTCGTTCTGCCATCATTGAGCCAGGTTTGAGTGTGGAATGCATTTTGCAAGAATCATTGGTATTGGCGTTGCCAGAAACCCATCCGTTCTCTGCTCAGACTAAAGTGTCTCTCTCCGCTTTGGCAGATGAATTATTTATCCTATTTCCTGCCAAAATGGGACCCATCTTTTACGAGCAGATTATTAACATTTGTCAACAAGCTGGATTTCGTCCGAAAGTTGCTCAAGAGGCAGTTCAGATGCAAACTATCATCGGCTTGGTTGCAGCAGGACTGGGCATTGCTTTCGTTCCCGCCTCCTTGCAAAACTTCCACAGAAGCAGAGTCATTTATAGACCCTTACAAGAGCAGATACCTAAAACCGGACTTTATCTTACTTGGCGGCAGCATGATTCCTCACCAGTAATAAGAGCATTTCTGGGCTTGGCACGGAAGACGACACAATGGGGAGAGTGAAGATATTCAAGCGTTAGGTGATGGTATCCCACTCGCAGATCCAAAATTACAAGCACTACGCCGTTTTACGCAACGAATGATTCAAGCACGGGGTTGGGTTGAAGATGATGAAATTGAGGAATTTTTAGCAGTGTTGACTTTCTCAAGTTTTTTAGCAACTTTTTCATAGAGCAAACAAACCTGCTGCTGTAATTGATTATGATGGCCATCTTCCCAGCCTTCCACACGGTAGGCATTGCCTTCTTCTACACTTGCTTTTGGCGTTTCGTAAAAATGACCACCAGGATGAATCCCTGCAAAAAAGATTGGAACAGTACTTGAAAGTGTGTGAGATGGAGAGTATAAGAAGCGCCAACCCAGTTGATGATTTAGCGCAACATAAGCATCTTCTATCTGTGCAACTGCATCGGTAAATAAATCCATCAATTTATCAAAACCAAAGTATGACTATAGATTAGGTTGCCCATAAAGTAGCAAAGTTTACGATTATAGCCATAAGTAAAATACTAGAAATTAGCGATCGCACTTTATCACTTTGCAAATTACTTTGCTTTCAACCGATAGGCAAGTGCAAGCCACTCGTCTTGTCGTTCACAATCGACTAAATCAAAACCTGCTTCTGTGAATGCTGTAGCCAAATCTGCTTCATAATCTACAGTAAACCCAGCTAAAATTAGCAAGCTTGCATGAATATTACTTTGACGTAGCGCTTTTTGGTAATCAGCAGCTAAGGCAATATGTACTCTACCTGGGATATTTGCAACAATCAAATCAAATTGATTTTTTGCCTCAACTGTAGACACATTATTGATGGAGTCTCCACCCATCCAATGCCCTAGTTCGCTACCACATTCTAGACTGCCTTCCATGACTGTTACTTGCTGCTCTACCCCATTAATATGTACAGCGTCTTGAGTTGCTTGCACAGCAATACTGTCATTATCTAAGGCTAAAACATTTGCTCCCAGCTTTGCGATCGCCACACTCAAAATACCAGAACCTGACCCCAAATCAAGGACATTCATTGCGGGAGTAATATAACGCTCAAGCAATTTCAGGCTGAGTATAGTCGCTGGATGCAAACCACTACCAAAAGCCAGGCTGGGTTTAAGCCTTAAGATGATTTCCTCTGCTTGCGAACTATATGGCATATCGGCAGAGAGGACAACAAACTTTTGCCCAATCCGGCGTATAAGGGAACTTGCTAGTTCTGCATCTGTTGGTTTTTCCTCAACTATAGCTATTTGAAGAGTAGAAGAAAGTCCGGTTCTTTCCAATGGCGAGAGCAAATTGGCGATTTCTGACCCACGAGTATTTGCATAGACATCATCAGGTAAGTATAAGCAGATACTAAATGTCCAATAGGGTTTTACATTACCTTGCTCTGCCGCTTCGCCTAAGTCTGGTTCAATATATTTTCTAATATGAACGTCATTAATATAGTTGTTTTTTGCCAGTAGCGTACAGACCCAATCAACAGCCTCATTTGTTGTGTCTATACTCAACTCCATCCACGACATATTTACTTCCTTCGGACATAACCGCATAAGTGCATTTTCTTCCTTGTCCCTGATCCCCAATCCCCAGTCCCCAATCCCCAGTCCCCAATCCCCAATCCCCAATCCCCAGTCCCCAGCCCCTAATCTTCAATCCGCAGCCCCATAATTACTAAGTCACGTTCAACACCGTCAAGTTCTGCAACGTTGGGCAAATGTCCCCAAGATTTAAACTCAAATGTTTCAAATAGCTTTAAACTGGGCTGGTTATGGGCAAAGATGAAGCCGATTAAGGTTTTTAAACCCAAATTAGGACTTTCGTTAATTGCTTGCGCTAAGAGTTGTCGTCCTAAACCACACCGTTGGAAAGTTGGGGCAATATAAATACTAATTTCGGCAGTCTTACTATAGGCTGGTCGCCCATAAAACGATTGGAAACTAAGCCACCCAGCGAGTACACCTTTTACTTCTACCACCCAAAGCGGTCTTTGTGAAAGCGATCGCCCCCGAAACCAATTCAGGCGACTTTCTACAGACACTGGCTCTAAATCAGCGGTGGCCATGCGGCTAGGAATTGCAGCATTGTAAATTGCCACAATAGCAGGTAAGTCAACTTCAGTCGCATGGCGAATAGTCATTGCTGCCGTCTCGCAGAAAATATTTAAAAATAATACAACCTTAGTGGTAGTTATTCTATAGGTTGAGGTGGTAATTGCTTTCAAGGCGATGTTTTGAATATTCGCATTGTTACTCTTGAGAAAATAGTTGCGATCGCTATGCCATCGTCTCTTGAAGTTAGGATTACTCACTTACTACCTGCTCTGCACTCATCCTCTAGATGTAAATTATGTACCTTGTTAGAGAAAAACATATTTTTTCTCTAATTGTCTATATATATCTTTTGTTAGACTAGGAAATTTAGGTTTAATCAAATAAATATTAGGCTGTTATTAGCTATTTTTATTTGTATGTATAAAATATAAAACTTTTGGAAAGTAAGTATTAAAAACTACTTTTTAATAAATTTAAAATGTATATGCTAATAGTTTTTGTTTTGTTGCCAGAATTAGAAAATTTTTGATCAATTACAAAAAGATTTATCACCTGTATATACAGCCAAAGATAGAGGTTGATTAAATTATGTTACGGCTAGGATCAACGTAATTGCAGACATTAAGTCTTAGAGTTAAAAATTTATATACGTTTGAACTACTATGTCTATTAATCTCACCAATAAAGATAGTGATAGCTCTACTCAAGCTAACAAGCAATCTCTAGAATTAGATTTTGCGATTTTTATACTCAAGCTCAGGAATGGTATTTGGCTTTTTGGGATTCCGTCTTGGCTTTTCGGAATAACCGATAGGAGCCTAGCTGCCTTTGCTGATGGCTATTTATCTGCTATTGAAGTATTTCAGCTATTTACAGCCTCATTCTTTTTCTTCAGTTGGCTGTATCTAAGACCTGAAACGGACTTAAATAGCAATGATATAGACACTACGCAATATCAAGGATATCTATGTCGGACTCAAGACAACAAATTTGAGTTGAAGAAGCGACATATGATTAGCCAGGAATATATTTTACCTTTTTCGTATCTCTGCCAAATCTATCACCTGCTGAATTTAAAACATTTAGAAACAGTCCATAAGTTTAGCTTGAACAACTTGAGGGTGATTAATATTAGTTCTTTCCAGCCTACAGCCATTGGTGGTATCATCCAGTTTCAAACAATTTTAGAGTCTCCAGTTAATGCTTTAAGAATTTGGAGACAACCGATTGTTGAGGTCGATTTAATATTGCATACTCCCTACACAGTGGAACTTAGTATTCCGGTTTACAATAATAAGAGAATAACTGTAATGTTTTATGCAATACCCTTAAATCATAGCGAGCATCGTTTATTTATAGAAATCTACAGCGACCTGGACTGGCCTAAACCATTACTACAAATACTACTGCATTTTGCTTCTTGCTTAACTCTGTTTGAGGATTTGCCTTATTTACGTAATCTAGGCGAGAAAAATATAGAGCGTTTATTTAACTTGAATTTAGCTTCAAATCACAAAACCATGTTGCTGTTTAAAAGATTTGTTGAGCTATATGGTTCACACACAAAAGCACCTAAATTACTTGAAGGAAGTGATTGTAATTAAGGCTTACGCACAAAAGTTTTCTGTTGAGCCTGGGTGTAAGGGTATAAGCGTATAAAGGTATAAAAGTTTTGAATATTTACACCTCTATGCCCCTAAACCCCTTATCCAAACTCTTAATTTTTAGGGTGTTGCTGAATTGAAATATGATTCAGGCTTTTTGGAAAAACTAAAATTTCTTTCTTCCCCTGCTTTCCCAAATTGGTTTAGTAATGTTAATTGCTTTAGCTAGTAAAAATGCTATTTTGATTGTCGAATTTGCTAACCAATTACGAGAACAAGGGCTACCAATTACAAAAGCAGCAATTGAAGGGTTACAAGAGCGGTAGCGACCAATCTTGATGACTGCTTTTTCTACTCTCTTAGGAATTTTTCCCTTAGCTACGGCTACAGGAGCCGGCGCAGGAAGCCGCCAATCTTTAGGAATAGCAGTATTTGGTGGAATGCTAATTGCTACCTTTTTAAGTTTGTTTGTAGTACCGATTTTGTATATCGTGATTAAAACAACTAGCGAACGCTTTAATAAACAAAATCGCTATCAACAATTGCCAGCAAATTCCTCAGAAGATGGAATTTGATGGTATAAGATTAAAAAATCCTCAGATGGACACAGATAAACACCGATATTTATCGGTGTTTATCTGTGATTTCATGGCAAATCGCTATAACCCATCAAGAATTCGTCAGTTAAGCTCGTGCTAGTAAGGGAGCAGCGGATAATAAAGTTTTAGTGTAGGGATGTTGGGGGTTGGCAAAAATTCGTTTTGTTGGGCCAAGTTCGACAATTTTACCTCCGTTCATTACCGCAATACGATCGCACAAAAATCTCGCTAACCAGAGGTCATGAGTAATAAATAAATACGTTAACTCAAATTCCTCTTTTAATTGCAACATCAAATCCAGTACTTGCGACTGCACGCTAGCATCTAACATACTCACAGGTTCATCACAAATCAGCAGTTTGGGACGGGTAATTAAAGCACGGGCGATCGCAACTCGTTGTTGTTGTCCGCCAGACAAATCTGAAGGATAACGCTGATAATAAACTTCTGGCGGTGTTAGCCCTACTTTTTGCAGCATCCATAAAACTTGTTCCTTGGCTTTAGCTGCATCCGCAAGATTATGAATTAATAAAGGATCGCCTATACTTTGTCCCACAGTCATAGCAGGATTGAGACAAGCATGGGGGTCTTGAAAAACCATCTGCATTTGTCGCCGTGAGGAGCGAATTTCTTGGCGCGACAAAGTAGTTAATTCCTGCCCCAAAAATTCGACTTTGCCACCAGTGGGACGAATTAGTTGCAAAATTGTCCGTGAAAGGGTACTTTTACCGCAACCTGATTCACCAACTAATCCGAGAATTTCTCCTGGATACAGATCCAAGTTTATGCCATCTACGGCTTTAATTGTCTGACTTTGCGCCTTAAAAATTCGTTCAATAAAGTTAGGTTCTATAGTGTAATGCTGCTTGAGTTCAGTGATACGCAATATTGGAGATTCGGAGGAATTCTCCTCAGTTCCCAGTCCCCAGTCATCAGTTTCTATTTCATCGACAGTTTGTATATGTAAAGCTGCTTTTAGTAGCGATCGCGTGTATTCATGTTGGGGTTGGCGAAATACAGACTCTGTACGGCCCATTTCTACCATCTTGCCTTGATACATCACACCAATGCGATCGCAATACTCTGCAACCATTGCCAAATCGTGAGAAATCAACAGCAGCCCCATGTTTTCTTCACTGCACAGACGAGTTAACTCTTGTAAAATCTGAGCAGAGACAGTGACATCTAAGCTGGTAGTTGGTTCGTCGGCAACAATTAATTTAGGATTGAGTAATAAAGCTAGGGCGATCGCTACTCTTTGCCGCATCCCACCGCTAAACTCATGGGGGTACTGATTCCACCGACTAGCAGGAATTTTTACCTTTTCTAAAGTGGCGATCGCTTTTTCTTTCGCTTGTCGTGCTGATAATTCTGGTGAGTGCGCTTGCAGAGTTTCAACACAATGTTTACCAATCGTCATCAACGGATCGAGGCGCGTCATTGGATCTTGAAAAATTAATGCTACCGCTTCCCCTCGAAATTTCCGTACTTCTTGGGGTGTTAAATCAAATATTGATTTACCTTGAAATGTCGCCTGTCCCTCAATGCGACTAGATGAAGGTAGCAAGCGCATCACAGCCCGTCCCAACGTTGATTTACCACAACCCGACTCTCCCACCAATCCCATTCTTTCACCGCGTTGGAGAGTAAAAGACACATCATCAACCGCCCAATTGAGTTCCTCCCCACTCGGTTGAGGATAAGCAACTCGTAAATTTTTTATACAAAATAAGTCTTCACTCATAGTTATTTATCAGCCCTGAGTTATCAGCTACCAGCTTTTATATTTCAAATTGAAGATAGTGTATCAGATCGGCAAAAGTAGCTGTTCTCAAAGAGAGGGCGACATAGGTGAATGTTTACCAAGCGACTGCTTCTAGGTTTCCAATCACCTGAAAGTGAGCATCGCGTGTAACTAAAGTTAGATTATACTAGAGTGCGATCGCTGCAATCCAAATATCATTTTCAGGTAATGGACGGCCTTTCAACCGTAACTCATTTTTCACCTCACCATAACGACGAGCGGTTTCTGCGTCACATCCAAGTACAGTACAGTTAGCTATAAATTCATCAATACGTTCTAAATTCTGTTTTGAGCGTCCTGATTTTCGCGCACCATAACACAACTCACCAACTGCAATATTTGGGATCAAAACTTCATTTGCTTGTGCAAGACTGTTTTTGATTTCTACCTCATCCGCAAATATAGCAATGATGATATTTGTGTCCAGCAAGTATTTACCACTCATCGGTGTCAACCTGCTGACAATCTTGTTCAATCGCTTCACGCATTAACTCTATGTCATCGGATGGTATTGCACCTGCAAAACGTAGCAGTTTTTGTCCTGGAACACCTTTAATTGTTGAACTAGCTAAATCCCTTGTAAACTCAAGTACCCGCAATTGCAAGTCTTGAGGCATAAGTTTGAGTTCCTCAATTACCTTGTCCAAAATAGATGTATCCATCTTTGTTTACTATCCAGTGCCCTACAATTATTCTAGTTGTACTAAGGTTTAACTAAAAAATTAAGCTAGCAGATTAGCAATAGTGAAAAACGAGAATACCGATATTTTGGAGATATCGGTATTCTGGGACTATCAATTCTTACAAATCAAATAGAATTGCTATATGGCTATACTGATATTCCTAAAATACTAACGCTTTCTATTCTCTAAACTGGTCTTCTCTGCATGAGCTTTGCGTGACAGTACTTGGAGATTATCTATCATAGTTAAACCGCCCTCAAACATAGGTTTAATGTGATCAATTTGGAAATATCCTCGTATTTTACTTTTGAAGCCACTCTTTGGACAAGTTATAAAACCATCTGCGTCTGTATGCTTTGCAAATACAGCATCCCTAATTCTCTTGTATTCAATTTTATCTATCTCGTTAATCCCATACAGAGATAACTTTTCTATGGATATAGTTTCAGGAGTGATATTTGGTGCTGATGGAGCTACGTTATCATATATTTCTGGGGCTTCAAGTTTAATAATTTCAATTGCCAGTTGCTTCATGAAATATAGCTTTTTGTAGTTGAATAAAACTTGCCAAAAAGAATTTTCATCATTCCAAAGTGAGTCGATATAGTCAGCCTTGGCTTTACCACCTAATGAATTATCGTAGATATGTCTTGCCACAATGGACAAATCACATTTACTTCTCTCAGTGAAGGGTATAAATACAGAACTTTTTTACCTTTATTAATAAAATTACGTAGTAGCCAGTGAACTACTGTCAATGTTTTGCCGCCGCCTGTGGGAAGAACTAGCAAGCCTTCAAAAGGAAGTTGATTCTTTTCATTCAGCGCCTTAATTGCTTCATTCTGATGGGAGTATAGCTCTTTGGGAGTTTCACCTGTTTCAACTGCAATAGTGCCTGCGTATTCAACTTGAACGGTTTTCATAAATAGTAAAATCCTGGAAAGACTAAGCTTTAGGTGAGAGGCAGGAAATAGCTCTTCCTCAATGGATTACTGCAATCCATCACCCTAATTGTCAGTATTCCCAATCCCCAATCCCCGATCCCCAGGTCCCAGTTCTACAGATTTGAAAACTTGTTGCCAAACTAGCTGTTAACTATAGGGTATAGATGCGATGATGAAGTAACTACAGACAAAGGGAAATAATAATTATTTGTCCTTTGGCTCTTGTAGTTGCAGGATAGCATCACAGTATTGCATGAGAGTTGTTAGGCGATCGCAAATTGTTTGCAACCTCGCTTGTACAGTAGACGCCTGCCTAGCTCCTTGGAAAAACATGACGTCAATTTCCAATAGGCGCAGCTGCTTGCTAATCTCTGTCCGATAAGACTGCTCTCGTGAGTCTACATCAGCTAAAGGCACAATCTGCCGTTGAAAGAATTGGTGTAAGGAGGCTAAACGCTGTCGCAGTTCAGTTGCATCTAGTTGAGTATTGGTGGCATCAGAGCGTAATTGCTCTAGCAAGTTTGCCAATGCTTGATACTTCTCTTGATTTAGAGACATCCAGTGCTAGTTAAGATAGTATTAATGTCAAGTAATTTATCTTCTACAATAAACTTTCTTAAGCTCTTTTCAGAACTAGAAGCCTCAAATCATGCTTTGAGGCTTCATTTGCCAGCAATATATGTCGGGATGATGAAATTTGCAATTTTTACTAGATGATTACCATAGGCAAATAGGGAGTCATTCTTTAACTAATTTTTTTACCCCTATATGGACAATCAACAGCATCTTCTCTTAGCGATGCCGTCAATTTTGTCCATCTCTAACTTATCTACCGATCCCCACTAATTCCCTTTGTATGAGCAGCATAGTTATCAATTCCACAATTGATGTTCCTCTTCCAGAATGGCTACAGACTTGTTTAAACGAGTCATCAGGAAGTAACGGCGCAGCAGCAGATGACCGAAGGCATGGTGATGCAACTTTAATTTGTCGAGCATTTGAATTTGCTTATCGACTACATGAGGGTCAATATCGGAAATCGGGAGAACCATACATTTGTCATCCTGTCGCTGTGGCTGGGTTGCTACGTGACTTGGGAGGCAGTGCTGCTATGATAGCAGCTGGATTTCTTCATGATGTAGTGGAAGATACATCTGTCACAATTGAAGAGATTGATGAGCGCTTTGGCCCAGAAGTGCGGCAATTGGTAGAAGGTGTCACTAAGCTTTCTAAAATCAATTTCAAAAGCAAAACTGAAAGCCAAGCGGAAAACTTCCGGCGGATGTTTTTGGCAATGGCGCAAGATATCCGGGTAATTGTGGTGAAGTTGGCAGACCGGTTGCATAATATGCGAACTTTACAATTTATGCCAGACGAAAAACGCCGCCGGATTGCTCAAGAAACGCGAGATATCTTTGCACCCTTAGCCAATCGCTTGGGGATCTGGCATTTAAAGTGGGAACTAGAAGATTTATCTTTTAAGTATTTAGAACCAGAAGCTTTCCGCCAAATTCAACAGCACGTTTCTGAAAAACGGACATCGCGGGAAGAGAAATTGGCTAAGGCTACGGCAATTTTGCGGGATCGGTTACAGCAATCAGGAATCAAGTGTCTCGATATCAATGGGCGTCCTAAGCACCTTTATAGCATTTACCAAAAGATGCAGCGGCAGCAAAAAGAATTTAATGAAATTTACGATTTGGCAGCGCTGCGAATTATTGTTGAAACCAATGAAGAATGCTATCGTGCTTTGGCGGTAGTGCATGATGCCTTTCGCCCCATTCCTGGTAGATTTAAAGACTATATTGGACTACCAAAACCTAATCGTTATCAATCGTTGCATACTGGGGTAATTGGCTTAACTGGTCGTCCTTTAGAGGTGCAAATTCGGACAATGGCAATGCACCATATCGCTGAATATGGAATTGCAGCTCATTGGAAGTATAAGGAAACAGGCAGTTCTAACAACAGTCATTTAACTACATCAGACGAAAAGTTTACTTGGTTGCGGCAGTTATTAGAATGGCAAAGTGATCTGAAAGACGCTCAAGAGTATCTAGATAGTGTCAAAGACAATTTATTTGAAGATGATGTTTATGTCTTTACTCCTAAAGGAGATGTTGTTCCTTTAAGTCCTGGTTCTACTAGTATTGATTTTGCTTACCGCATTCATACAGAAGTGGGGAACCACTGTGCAGGGGCCAAGGTTAATGGGCGAATGGTTCCACTGTCAACGCGACTGCAAAATGGCGATATTGTGGAGATTATGACCCAAAAGAATTGCCATCCCAGTTTGGATTGGTTGAACTTCGTCAGAACTTCGGCGGCAAAGTATCGGATTAAACAATGGTACAAGCGATCGCGCCGTGAAGAAAATGTTGCTCGTGGTCGAGAATTTTTAGAAAAAGAACTTGGTAAAACTGGTTTTGACAGTCTGCTGAAATCGGATGCGATGCAAAGTGTAGCAGAAAAATGTAACTACCACAGTGTCGAAGATTTACTTGCAGGTTTAGGTTACGGTGAAATCACGCTGAATCTAGTACTTAATCGTTGGCGAGAAGTGGTGAAGGCGCAACAACCTATTGCCGTTGTACCCCAGTTTTTGCCAAAAGAGTCAGCAGCAGCAGCCAAAGCTTTGCGGGATGGGCCAACTACTTCACGCTCTACTGATTCGCCAATTGTTGGGGTAGAAGGTTTGGTGTATCATCTGGCTGGGTGTTGTACCCCAATTCCGGGAGAAGCAATTATCGGTGTGGTGACACGCGGCAGGGGAATTTCCATTCATCGCCAAGGCTGTCATAATGTCGATAGTGTGGAATATGAGCGGCTAGTACCAGTCGGGTGGAACGCAGCAGTAGAAAATAGCGCTCGTCCTCATACTTACCCTGTGAACGTTCAAATTGAAGCACTTGATCGTGTGGGGGTTTTAAAAGATATCTTGTCTCGTTTGAGCGACCAGGGGATCAATGTCCGCTATGCTCAAGTGAAAACTGCTATTGGACAACCAGCCTTGATGGACTTGGGTATAGATATACGCGATCGCCCGCAATTAGAACAAGTATTTACCCAAATTAAGAAAATGAGCGACATTCTCAATATACGTCGCGTTAGTCAGATGGACGAGTAGTAAAGACGCTGATGTCCTTTTTATATGCAGTCAAATATCAAACCATCCCCCTAGCCATCAATAAACCAATCTCTTCTACCGTCGCTGTCTGTGCATCCAAAATAGCGACAAACTCGCCTCTGTAAATTACGGCAATGCGATCGCTCATTGCCATCACTTCTTCTAACTCAGTAGAAATATACAAAATTGCAGCACCGCGATCGCGTTCTGCTAATAATCGAGAATGAACGGCTGCTGTCGCCCCGACATCTAACCCCCGTGTTGGTTGCATGGCGACAATTACAGCTGGTTCTCGCGCCAGTTCTCGCGCTAACACTACCTTTTGTTGATTTCCTCCCGAAAGCTGACTTACCTTGACATCTTTCCCTGTCGCCCGAATATCAAACTCTTGGATTGCAGTTTGGGCATGAGCAGCGATCGCTTCTTGTTGTAACAGAAAACGGCGACAAAATGGTAGATATTTAAAAGCTTTTAAAATCAAGTTTTGGGCAATGCTAAATTGCAATACCAATCCCATTGTTTGCCTATCTTCTGGGATGTAGCCCACTAAGCAAGGATTGTGCGTAAACTCTATTTTACCCTGCTTGATAGTTCGTAAAAGAGCGATCGCATCAGCTACTTCTCGCTGTCCATTGCCATCTACACCAGCAACTCCTAAAATTTCTCCTGCCCGCAACTCAAAAGATACATTATTTACAGTAGTAATACCCCTGTCATCAGCAATTTGTAAATTTTGCACCGACAGGATGATTTCTCGTGGTAATCTATGACTTTTATTTAACTGTAAAACCATCTCACGTCCCACCATCAATGCTGCTAACTGCTGAGGTGTCGCTGCTTCAGTTGATGTTGTGGCTACTACTTTTCCTTGCCGTAAAACTGTTACCGTATCGCAGAGATTCATTACCTCTTCCAACTTGTGGCTGATAAAAATAATTGTCTTGCCTGCGGCTGCCAATTGGCGCAAGATAGCAATTAATGTTTCTACTTCCGGCGGTGTCAATACTGCTGTTGGTTCATCGAGAATTAATAATTTTGCTTGGCGGTAGAGAACTTTGAGAATTTCTACCCGTTGTTGTGCCCCAACAGGTAAATTTTCAACTTTAGCTGTGGGGTCAATTTCTAATCCGTAATTTTGGGATAAACCGGCGATTTCTTGATGTTTTTGGCGGAGGTTCAGTCGCCAACTTTTCTCTGTGCCTAAGATGATATTTTCTGTGACAGTCAACTGGGGCACAAGCATGAAGTGTTGGTGAATCATGCCAATACCTAATTTTATTGCCTCATTGGGTGAGCGAATTTTTATCGGTTGCTCTTGGAGGTAAATTTGGCCAGCATCAGGTTGATAGAGTCCACTAATGATATTCATTAAAGTACTCTTCCCTGCACCATTTTCACCTAGAATTGCATGAATAGTTCCAGATGCTACATTCAGGCTGATATCATCGTTGGCAATCAAGCAATCAAAACGTTTGGCAATTTTTTCTAACCGTAAATAACTCATAATACTATTAATATATGTAGCCTGCATTCGGCTTTTACGTTACCGAAGGGTAGGCAATATTTGTTTATAAAGTCTTAAAATTATAGGTTAGAAAACTGGGTAATTTTCCAATATATCATGCTAAATATGCTGTTGTTTTTTTGATACAACGTGTATAATTGATATTTTAAAAATTAATTTTTTTATCAACAATTTCTTGCTTTGCATTCAATACCTTTTGCTTAACTGCTTCCGGCACCATCGCCCCAAATTTTCCTAAAAATAATATATCTGGTCTTTCTAAACCAATTGTATATATTTCTCCTTTTAATTGTTTTTGTTTAGCTAGTTCTGCTATATAAGCTATGGCTAAATCCAAGCGTTTGACAGCGCTAGTTAAAACAGCTTTTGGCGCAACGTCCAATTGATCATTTGTATTACCAAAAGCATATACTGCTTTTTCACCTGCTGTTTGTAAAACTGCGGCTGAGGCATTATCTAACCATTGATAGATGACATCAGCACCAGAAGAAATTAAAGCTAATGTAGCTTCTCTTGCTTTGGCAACATCATTCCAATCGCCTGTAAAAGTAGAAGTAATTTGAATATTGGGTTTAACAGACTTTGCCCCTAATTCAAATCCCCGCAGTTCTCCTTCAGTGGCTGGGAATTTCTCTCCGGCAATATAAGCTAATTTGTTGGATTTAGTTACAGAAGCGCCAATAATGCCACACAAATAGCTAGCTTGAAGGTGATCTATGCGTAAAGAAGCAATGTTTTCTTTGTTGAGATTACCATTAACACCAACAAAAAATGTATTGGGAAACTGTGGGGCGACTTGTTCAATTGCGGCATCAAATTGCCCGCCATGCGCGAAGATGAGATTGTAGCCTTTACGAGCGAAATCTGTTAATATTTCTGTTTGATCAGCTTGTGCTACTTTTTCTACATAGGCAATTTCTGCGCCTAGCTTTTGTTTGGCTAGATTTATGCCTTCATAGCCAGATTGATTCCAGGCTTTGTCAGTAATAATTCCAGGGAGAGCGATCGCTATTTTAAACCCTTCAGCACCACCCGTTGTTGTGGCTGTTGGTGTCATCGTTTGATTACTACTGCAAGCTTTCAGCAGTAAGCTAGTACCAAACGCCGCTGAACCAAACAAGATAAATTGACGCCGACTAAAGTTTATTGTCATACCTCGCCTTAAGATAGCTATTTTACTTATTTCAACACTCTAAAGTCGTAAGTGAGATTTTGGAAGCAGTTTCTCAATTTTTCTCACTGTTGACTGAAGACAAAATAGTATTAGTCAACAAAACTGAATAAATGTGAGCAAATCGAGAATAAGGCGAATCCCATGTACAAAAATAAGGAACTTTGGCGTGTCATCCTGGCAGTATCGATAATTATAGTTGGAGTGACGCACTTTGTTGTTCCACAACCATACGTCAAAATTATGCCGCCACAACTGCCATATCCTTTAGGATTAGTTTATCTCAGTGGCTTTTATGAAATTTTGGGTGGGATAGGATTATTAGTCCCGCCTGTGAGTCAAGCAGCTGCCTGGGGATTAATTTTGTTATTTATTGCGGTTTTCCCTGCCAATATTAATATGGCGGTTAATCATATTAAGATTGAAAGCATACCCTACTCAGATTCACCTTGGGTTCAAGCAATTAGGCTTCCCTTACAAGCAGTTTTCATTGCTTGGGCTTGGTGGTATACAAAACCTTCAGACCAAGAAAAACAAGCTTCAATAATTCCCAAATCACTCATTCCTAAAGAGTTGAAATAGTAATTTTATAATTTTATGAGTACATCGCAAACAGTACAGCAATTGCAGGCAGAATGGATAACACCAGAAAATTTCCGCCGTTATGGACAGGTGATTTTTCCTAGTTCAGATGGCAAGCCTTTTGATACAGAAGATGCACAATTAAATCTGCAAAATGGCACTCCGCGCTTTTATATTATGCGCCTGCATGGGCGAGGGCGAAAGTTTCATAAAATTACCCGTCATGTCCAATGTACTCAATGTTTAGGTTCCTTGGAAGGAAAAGATTGGTTAATTGCGGTTTGTCCTCCTCATAATGAATTGGATGAACCAGTTTTAGAGGAGATTGCTGCTTTTCGCATTCCAGGGAATTGTTTTATTAAGTTAAATGAGGGCACTTGGCACGCCGGCCCTTATTTTGAGCATGAAGTTGTAGATTTTTATAATTTAGAACTCGCTGATACAAATGTGGTTGATCATTTCACCCATGATTTACTCAGTAGTCATCAGTTAGAGTTTGAATTGGACTAGAAGTTACAATATAACGGGGGCAATTCTTTCAATTCAAATATTTATATTTCATCTCCAAAGCCAATTTAATTTCAAAAAACTTTTGATTTTCTGGCACCATCTTTTTGCTAAAGGCCTAGACTTGGATGCAGTTCTTGATGGCTTTGACCATCTTGAACGTGGCGATGTAACAGGAGTTTTTGAAATATCCAAATCCTGTTCTATTTGTGCAGCCTTATTTAAATCTGAGGTAGCTCGATATTCATATCCTAGTTGAGAACAAACTAGCCCACGATATTTATATGCGTCAATGTAGCGAGGATTGAGGTGAATTGCTCGTGTAAAATCTGCGATCGCTTCCTGATACCTCCCATGAGTAGCATTCTCCACTCCCAAATTATAGAAAGTTTCTGCATCCCAGCGATTGACAGATATATTAGTTGGGTTTGTCGGTGAAGATGGATACTCAACAGTAGTAGCTAGCTGTTCAGACTTAATTTGGTTGTAAGCTACGTTGATTTCTTTAATTTTTTCCTCAGCTTCCTGTTTTTGCTTCTGATCAAAAAAGCGATCGGGATGCCAAGTTTTAACCAACTTACGATATGCTCGCTTCACCTGTGCTTGCGATGCACCTGGTTTCAGCCCTAGAATTTCATAAAGATAATTGATATCGAGGTGTAGACGCTCTCGTGGCTTGTCGTTAGACATCGCGCATACTAAATAGTTAACTATATAAATCTATGCTAACGATTTCTAGAAATTTCCTGCCTAATCACCCTTTTCAGGCAATATACAAATTTTTTCTGCATACAAAGCTCAAAACTGTCCGCAGTCTTATAGATTAGAGATAATATTTCCAAAGCAGTAATTCTCAAAAGCTATGACTCAAGCTATACCCAAGCTAGTAACCTTTGAGGAGTTCGTCGATTGGCTGCCTGAAAATTCAGGGGTGCGCTATGAACTGCATAATGGAAATATTGTTGAAATGGCACAACCAGTAGGAGAACACGAAGAAGTTAAAGGGTTTTTAACAATAAAGCTTAGTGCTTCAATTGACCGATTAAATCTTCCTTATGTTATCCCCAACCAAGCCATAGTTAGACCTTCTGGAAAAGATTCGGGTTATTTTCCAGACGTGTTGGTGCTAAATCGTGCAAATCTAGCAAATGAACCTTTGTGGAAAAAAGAATCTACTGTGAGCTTGGGTGCATCCATACCTTTGGTAATTAAGGTTGTATCAACCAACTGGCGGGATGATTACCACTTGAAATACGCTGATTATGAAGAGATGGGTATCCCCGAATATTGGATTGTCGATTATGCTGCCTTGGGTGGACGTAATTTTATTGGCAACCCCAAACAACCGACAATCTCCGTCTGTAGTTTGGTTGATGAAGAATATCAGATAAGTAAGTTTCGAGATGGCGATCGCATTATCTCCCAAACTTTTCCCGAATTGAATCTTACCCCAAACCAGATTTTTCAAGCTGCTGTGGTGTAAGGTTTAAATTCGTAGCGTCTCCAAAGGAGATACCCGCAGGGTAATTTGTAATAACGATTTCTAGAAATGTCCTAAACTCAACTAAAAAAGCATTACAGTTTCGCTAACAAGGGAATAGCGTAATAGTTTTATCCCCACTGCCACTAGCTAGAGTCTTACCATCTGGGCTAAAGGCAACGGAATACACAACATCCTCAGAGGATGTAAAAGTGCAGATTTCATTGGCAGTATCTACCTGCCATAATTTTATAGTCTTGTCTTTACTCCCACTAGCTAGAGTTTTGCCATCTGGATGAAAACTGACAGAAAAAACGTGTTCAGAATGCCCTGCGAGAGTGCATAATTCTTTGCCGTTCTCCACCTGCCATAACTTAATCGTCTTGTCCCAACTGCCGCTAGCTAATTTCTTACCATCTGGGCTGAAAGCAAGAGAATTAATTCCTCCAAACCAGCCAGAATGACCACTGAGAGTTAAAACTTTCTGTTTAGCCAGATACCAAATCTTGATGGTTTTATCATTCCCAGCGCCCCCACTGGCTAAAATCTTTCGGTCTGGGCTGAAAGTAACACATAAAACTTCATCTGAATGCCCCTTGAGTGAGAGTATTTCTTTTCCAGTCTCTAATGACCAAAGTTTGATAGTCTTGTCTTTACTGCTGCTAGCTAAATTCTTTCCATCTGGGCTAAAAGCAACACAGTAAACCTTTTCTTCATGTCCTGTAAAAGTACGGATTTCCTGTCCTGTATGTACGTTCCACAACTTAATAGTTTTGTCATCACTACCACTAGCCAAGGTCTGCCCATCAGGACTGAAAGCTACTGAGTTAATACCTCCAGACCAAGAAGATTCTCCGTGTCCCTTGAGGGTGCAGGGTTCTTTATTAGCTAAATGCCAAATTTTTATGGTTTTGTCATCGCTACCACTGGCTAACTTCTGCCCATTAGGGCTGAAGACAACAGACATCACCTTATCTGAATGTCCTTTCAGAGTGCGTACAAATATTAAATCTTGCATGGTTGGGTATGTATATGATCTGTCGTAACTAATTAGTGATAAACCGTATGACTATATTGCACAGCAACCGATATCGAGACGTAGATGTGCCGACTTGTCATTAGACATTATTGTGCATACTGAGAATAGGCAACACATTGAAACTATGGTTAGTATTCCCAGAAATTTCCTAGACTCAACCCAAACACCTCATAGCGGCTATCACTGGGACGGTAGTAGCCGCCGCTTTTTTGAAGGTTGGTATTACCGCGTTACTTTACCGGATTGTGGTGAAACCTTTGCATTCATGTACTCTATTGAAGACCCGATTGGCGGTAAACCCCATAGTGGTGGTGCAGCCCAAATCCTTGGGCCGCAGGATGAATATCTGTGCCGTACTTTTCCTGATGTAAAAAAATTTTGGGCTAGTCGAGATGCCTTAGCTTTAGGTCATTGGGGCAAAACAAATTTACCTACGCAGCCTTTCTACCTCCTAAGCACAGAATTTGAACGCCATATTCAGGAAGGATATCAAGCTACAGCCACTTTAAATCAAGGAGTGATTCGCGATCCTGCTACTGGTAATTATTGCCGTTGGCAATATGAAATTCAGCCTGTATACGGTTGGGGTAATCAAGGTAGTATTCAGCAGTCAACCGCTGGTTGGCTGTCGTTTTTGCAGATTTTTGAACCTGGATGGCAAATTTTAATGGCTCACGGGTTGGCTAGCGGTTGGATTGACTGGAATGGCAAAATATATGAATTCAAGAACGCCCCAGCCTACGGTGAGAAAAATTGGGGCGGTGCTTTTCCCCAAAAATGGTTTTGGCTAAACTGTAATAGCTTTGATGGCGAACCAGACTTAGCGTTAACCGCAGGTGGCGGGCGGCGTGGTGTGCTGTGGTGGATGGAATCGGTAGCGATGATTGGCTTGCACTATCAGGGCAAGTTTTATGAGTTTGTGCCGTGGAACTCACAAGTTCATTGGGATATACAGCCTTGGGGCAGATGGCAAATGCAGGCACGAAATTCAAATTATGAAGTAGAGTTAACAGGAACCACAAATCTACCCGGTACACCTCTACGCGCACCGACAGCCAACGGTTTAATCTATTGTTGTCAAGATACCATGCAAGGAAAGCTAGATTTGCAGTTACGAGATATTACTGGGGGAAAACCTCAAATTATTCTCAAAGCACAAAGTTCGCTTTGTGGCTTAGAAGTTGGGGGTGGTTCTTGGGATAATTCTTGGCAGTCTCGTTAAAAATACTGCTATCATTGTACATGCTTCATACTTGGGGCTGTAGCTCAGCTGGATAGAGCGAGCGCCTCCTAAGCGCTAGGTCGCGCGTTCGAATCGCGCCAGTCCCGTAATTATAAAATTCCAAGAATCCCTTTACAGCAAAAATTTGAGGAATTTTATGTTTTGGCTCAATAGCGGACAGGCGATCGCAATTATATTCCTCTGTTTGCTTGGTTTGAACGAGTTAGATTCATCAAATCTCCTCACTTGGGGGTTTGGTGCAGAAATAACTCGTGAGCTAGTAAAAAACTATGATCTCAAGCATAATTTCTGCTGGGCAATAGCTGTATGATGCGTTAATCTGGTGTGTAGAACCGCGATTAGTGGTAGGTTACGGCGCAAAAACTACTGAATTGTTCAAAAATTACACTTACGAGTAGTTTTATCACGACTTACTTGACGTAAGTTTAGATTTTCTTTATAAATGACCTCTAGGCGCTAAGTTGGCGATTTATATCTGTCCAGTCCTGTCGCTTACAAAAATATAGTGTATATAGTTATCGGCAGTCTTTGATTGATATGCCGATACAAGGTAGGATAGTCCATCAACTAGAGATGAAAGTGTGAAAACGCTTTTCATTGAGTTCTAACAGGCAAATCCCCAAATTTTTATTTGGATAAACTTTTTGGAACTCTGCTACCCTACATAATTATTGTTTTTCTTATAGTTAGAGAAAATTTTTGATTTAGTAGACGAAGTAATCGAGCCTTGAATAAGCTAGTGTTTGCAGGTAACTCTTTTCGATTTATGACTTTTGCTCTACCACTATTAATGTGGTGGGGATATAAGGAAGTGAAAAGCCAATTCGTGGAACCACAAGCGGTTGTAGTGTTAGGCGGTTCAACGAAAAATTTAGAGCGAGAGAAGTTTACAGCAGATTTTGTCCGTAAGCATCCAAATTTACCAATTTGGATTAGTGGAGGTAGTCCACCTAGATACACTCAAAAGGTGTTTGCCAAAGCTGGCATTGCTCCCGACCGTTTGCGCTTGGATTACGAAGCTGTAGATACAGTTACTAATTTTACTACGTTAGTAGATGAGTTGCAAGCTCAAGGTATTAAGAGCGTTTATTTGATTACTTCTGACTTCCATATGCGCCGTGCTTGTGTCATTGGCGAAATTGTTTTAGGTAGTCGCAATATTGTGTTTAAAGCAGTACCAGTTCCTTCGGAGAAACCACCTGAACCGATTGAAAAATCAATCCGCGATGGAGCTAGAGCTATACTTTGGCTGGCAACTGGTTACACGGGTGCAGAAGAGCAAAAAAAGAAGCAGTAAGTAGTTTTGGTTCTACCGTTACTTTAATCGTGAGAAGAGAAGATTGACTGAATTTAGTAAAAACAGGCGATCGCGTAGCGCGCCCTGTTGCCCAACGGCACTCCGTGCGGTTGCCTGAAAGCAGAGCTTTGAGGGAGCCTGTTCTGTAAAAACAGGCGTGTCTTCATATGGGCGATCGCTTTTAGTCATCAAATCCCACGAAAAAATTTGTTGGTAAGTGCGAAAAATGGCTTATTTACCTCAAAAAATAATCGAACAAGCGAATCGACGATGTTGTTCTGCTACACAGGTTGTTGTTGGTTGGCAGCTGTAAACGGACTGACAAACCTATTGTTAAACAACAATTTTTACGTGGCTTTTCTAACCTTTTTTTGACGATTATTGAAGTCAGAGGTAAGCATTTTGGGCTATGTCCTTTTTTTGATTTCTCTACAGTAAAAGATTATTTGTTTGTTAGGGCTATCGCCTAATATTTACAGCAACCTTGTGGATAATTCTTCTTACTCAAATTTTATGACGCCAAAGTTGACTATTAGCTTATTAACCTATTAATAAGCTAATAAGTCACAAAAACTGGACAATATTCCTCCTTGAGATTGAGGAAAAACTCCCTACTTGAGATAGAGCCAACTACATAATTACAAAGGTTATTCTGAATCATATCTAAGGTTGGGTAATAAATAAAACAACACTCACATAAAAAGATTTCAATATTCTTAAAATCTTTGGTGATTGCAAAGTTTAATTTGTCAACATTTTCAAATTGAGGAGTGAAATCAACAGCTATGACTAGTCCAAGCGATCGCGAAATCTATCACAGTGAAAATAGGCAAGAATCTTACACAGATGCTAACGGCGATACCCACATAAAGCGAACTACTGAAACAGTAAATAGCAGCACAAGTAATTCTAATTCTTACGGTAGCGGCTATGTACAAGGTCGAAATACTGAGCGTAGTTATCAGCAAGCTAATTTAGCAGAGCGTGATAACAGTAATACTGCTAATGGTTTACTGTTAGGCGTTATCCTTACTTCCCTAGTTAGTTTGCTCGTAGGAGCACTCTGGTACTTCAATCAAGGCAACAACGAAGCCGTTGACAATGCTGTACCACTAGTGGTTCCTGTACCAACTAATGCTAGTCCCTCTCCCACACCTACTCAATCTCCGCAACCACAAACTACGATCATTGAAAGAACTAAGGAGATACCTATTCCGATTCCACAGCAGGTTCCATCAGTGTCTGCACCTTCCCAACCGAATATTAATATTACTCTTCCGCCTCAGCGACCTACATCTGAAAAAACCTCGTCTCCATCGCAGGCAAACCCCAGCCCACAAAATTCAACTAGTAACACTCCTACTCAACAAAATAAAGGCGACACTTCTGTAAACAGTCCCATTCAAGGGTTAGACCAGCCAAACAGTACGACTAGTAACGGTTCTACAGCCCCTGAAGATGCTGATACAGGTGCTTCTGTCCAGTAATAATTACTGTATCTTTGTGTGATTTCTTTGGTAGACCTTTCCATCTTCGGAAGGGGCTACTACATTTGTGTAACTAATTTTAGATAGTTGAATCTTTTTAGCTAGCTGCTAACTCAACTGTTTTGCTCTCAAGCAGTTTGGTATTGACTACACTTACAGCCACAGAAGTCAAGCGGCAAAGTTTTTAAGAAATGTTTCCGTATTATTGCGAGAAATTAATGGTGATCAAGTTTAGTAAATATACTATTAATCCTCAAAGGATAATGCTAAATTAAGAACAAGGTACAAAAAGGTTAAAAGTTAACCTAAATCTTGAAATTAGAGCCTGTGCCTCCTGCTCTAATACCCTCGCAATCACTACTCACTTGTGGCATCTGTTGAACGTGTTTTCGCCTTAAGTTCCTCAATAAATGTTGTGGAGGTGATTGAACGCACAGCCAGAAATGCCTGCCTAATTGGAATCGAAGATGTACAAGTAGTTATAGAGAAAGGTTGCGAAGTTTATCCACGTTAGTTTAGTTAGATTGTCTCAAAATTTTAAAAGTTTTCTCAAACAATTGCATGTTGCGTTAACCGCCCTAAGCTGCTGATATTTATCCTTCGTAGCTTGAGGCGGTTTAAGTTTTGTGTAAGTTAAAAGTCTATGCTCAAAACTCTAGAGTACTAGAGTAAGCGAGTTTTTCTGAACTAATCTTTATTGGCTAACTAAGGTAATTACAGTAACTTCTGGTGGACAAAATAGGCGTCCTGGTCGATAAGTTCCTAAGCCACGATTGACGTATAACTGATTGTTTCCCACTTGATGGAAACCCTGGGCCCACTCCCAATATCGCACTACTTTAAAAGAGTCTCCTAATAATAAAAGTATCCAACGCCGCAATTTTTTGGGTAATTTTTTCAAGAACTTTTTATAATAAAAGACTAGAGGGCCAATGCCTGGTAATACAATGTGACCTCCATGAGTATGACCAGATAACTGCAAATCTACTCGCCATTGCTGTAATATCTTGGCAGTGTCTGGGTTGTGAGATAAAACTATGCGCGGTATGGTGGAGTCTAATTGATTCATTATTGGTACAGGTTTAAACTCTGGTGACCAATAATCAGCTAATCCTACTAATGGCAACTCTTTTCCCAGTGGGTAAGCAATCTCATTCCACAAGACATGAACTCCTATGCTAGTAAAGGCGTCTGTCACTTCTGCTTTGGAGTAGCTGTAATGTATATCATGGTTTCCGAGAATTGCATAAATACCACAGCGACTTTCCAAATGTTTGAGTCGGTGCGCTAATTTATGAATTGGGCTGGGATCATCGGTTACATAATCACCAGTTAATAGAACTAAATCGGGTTCAGCTTCATTGCTAAGTGCGATCGCCTCCTCCAACATTTCTTCCGATAGCCGCAAGCCATCATAATGAAAATCTGATAGCTGTACTAGTGTTGTACCTTGTAAAGATGCAGGTAAATTTGCAATCTTAACCGTTAGTTTATCTACTCTTAAATGTCCTGTTAATAACCAATGCATAGAGCAACAGACACTCCTCATAGCAGCAGCGATTACAGCTTACCAAAAAACAAAATGTATCTTGAGTAACTACAATAAGTTATGTTATAAATTTCTCAAGTAATTAGAAAATCAATTTCATTTTTATTGTTAAACTACTCATTTTGTAGCGTAATTATAGTAACTTCAGGTGGACAAAATAAACGTCTTGGGAGATAGGTTCCTAACCCGCGATTGACATATATTTGATTTTTTCCGACCCGATGTAAACCCTGTGCCCATTCCCAATGGCGCATTACAACGTAATCTTGTTGCAAACATGGAATCTGACGTCGGAGTTTTAGCGGTATTTTTCGCACAATTCTTTTGTAATAAAGTATTACAGCGCCTAACCCAGGAATCACGATTTGACCACCGTGAGTATGGCCAGATAATTACAAATCTACTCTTCATGCTTGCAATATCTCCGCAGTATCAGGATTGTGGGATAAAACAATTCTGGGCGAAGTAGGGTCTAGTTGGTTCATCACTAATCCAGGATCAAATTCTCGTGAGTAACGATCCGCTAATCCTACTAGTGGTAATTCTTTCCCAAGTGGATAGGCGATTTCATTCCACAGGACGTGAACCCCAATATTATTGAGGGCGACGGTAATTTCTACTTTTGAGTGTCTGTAACAGATGTCATGGTTACCGAGTACAGCATAAATACCAGCACGACTTTGGAGGTTTTTAAGCCGTTGCGCAGCGTGTGAATCGGTTCTGGGCTTGCAGTTACATAGTCACCTGTCAATAAAACTAAATCTGGTTCAGCTTGGTTGCTAACTGCGATCGCCTTTTCTAGCATTGCTTCCGACAGCCGCAAGCCATCATAATGAAAATCTGACAACTGCACCAGCTTTTTACCTTGTAACGATGCAGGCAAATCTGCAATCTTAACCGTCAATTTCTGTACACTCAACGGCCCAGATAACAACCAGTGCATAAGGCGCTCAATTATTCTCGATAATAGCGCTTACAGCTTAACCAAAAATCATTTGATTGCCTGTGGCAACCCAAACAACTTCTTGAAAAATTCATCAAGTATGTAACTTGCTACTGTATTTATACTTAAGCAATTCAACTGTGGCTAGGCTATTTGCTGTCAAAGTGGAGTAAATTTTCTAGATATAGCACTTCTGAAGCTGGTTATTAACACAGTGTTACGAACACGTAACATCAGACGACTTTACCGGATTAGGAAGCGCTAGGCTATATTCAGCATATTTAACGATTCACTATACCGCTCTAGGGAAGGATGTAATCAATGCAACTTGCACCAACTGAAGAACAGATGTGGGAAGCATCAGCCTCCCATAGCCGCATCCAAATGTCTGATAGTCAAATTAACGATAAGTATGAGTCTGGTGAACAAAGAATACTCACCGAAATGAACCGTGAAAAACTTCCGAGTTTTGTCGAAGCACTAAAAAAGCCTGGTTATATGGATGTGCGACCTTTTTATCAAAGAAGGGATCGATGGGATGAAAAAATGCAATCACGGTTGATCGAGTCGTTTTTGATCAACATTCCTGTTCCTCCAATTGTTCTTTATGAGAAAGAGTTTAACTTTTATGAGGTAATGGATGGTCAACAAAGAATTACAGCTCTTCGGGATTTTTATGAAAACCGCCTCATATTGACTGGACTAGAACTTTGGCCAGAACTTAATAAACGTACTTATGCCACTCTTCCTACAAAAATTAGAGCAGGGATTGATCGTCGCTCCATATCATCTATAGTTCTAATTACAGAGTCAGCATCTAATCCTGAAGAAGCAATGCTTTTAAAACAGCTTGCTTTTGAGCGTTTGAATACTGGTGGGATCGCACTCAGTCAGCAAGAGGTACGTAACTGTTTGTATTATGGCAAGTTCAATCAACTATTACTTGAACTAGCAGCTCATTCTATCTTTGCAGAGGCTTGGGGAATTCCCCTAAACAGCCGTGAAGAACTCGTTCAAAATAATCTATACAAAAAAATGGAAGATGCTGAATTAGTTCTTCGTTTTTTTGCTTTACGCCATGTAAACGACTTCCGTAGAGGAATGGAGGGATTTCTTGACCTTTACATGATTAAGAGTTTGAAATTTTCTGATGAGGATATCGAGATTCTCAAAAATATTTTTATCAAAACTATAGATTTAGCGCACCAAATCTACGCAGAGAATTTATTCAAGCCCTTTGATCCTAAGATTGACAACTGGAAAGATAGCGCTTACAAAGCCTATTACGATGCCGTTATGGTTGGATTTAGCAGACATTTGAAAGAAGCAGATATTTTAATTGAGCGGAAGCTAAGAGTAATTGAAGAAACAAAAAGGCTGTTTATAAAAGACAAATCAAAACTTTTTACAGGTGGTGGAAGAACCAAGACTGATATCCAGGAAAGAATCAGATTGTTCGATGATATGCTTTCCCAAATCATCGCAGAGTAAAGAGCGATGTTTCAGAATATCCTAACGACAGTAAGAGTAAATATTTCTACTGTACGTTCGATCATCAAGACCAATGAACGACTGAGACAAATTTCGTTTGGAGCAAATACTCTAATACAGAAAGAATCGTATGAAGAAACGGAATTAATCCTCGACACGCTAATGCAGGATATCCCTAGAGCAAGAGAGTGGCGAGTTTATGATCACTGTGCTGCTGTCACGCGTTTATACGCCATTTATGAGCGTTTTGTGGAAGATTTAGTTAGTGATTGGTTAGTACTTCTGCCAAGATTATTTCCACGTTATCTAACTTTAGAAGAAAAAATCCGAAATACTCACCAAACAGGGGTGGGAAGATTGTTACTTGAACTGAAGAAAAATAGATATGAACACTTATCTATTGAGGAAGTAATTCGTGGATTATTTCATGGAACTACTGGTGAAGCAGAATATGAGCTATTGCCAGATGCATTTCTCTTACATGAACAAAACTTACGCAAGGAAACATTAGTAAAATTGTTGGCAGATGCTGGTATAGCGGACGCATGGAACTGGGTGGAAAAGCATAGAGATATCCAGTATTTCGTCCAAGAAATTAGAGCAAGTGAAAATACTGCGGAAGGAGAACTCAATGAACTGATTAGCTATCGTAATGAAGCTGCACATGGAGCACCCATAGACAACTTCCTAGGTTCCAATGCTTTGTTAGAATTGTGTGACTTTATTGAGACTTTGTGTCAAGCCCTTGCTGAGTTGGTAACTTATCAGGTTATTGAGCGGAAGAAATCAATAGGTGACGCTAGAGAAATAGGCCGGATTACAGAATGGTTTAAGGGGCCTAAAGCTGGAGTAGCAAAGGTTGAGAAAACTACCCTATCAGTCGGAGGAAGCCTTTTTCTTGTTAACGAGGCACGTTCTTGCTGCCAGTTAGCCAAAATTGAGAGTATTAGGATGATCGAGGACGCAAAAGAAGTTGATAAAGAACAGGTGGAAATAATTAGTGAAAGTGAGGTTGGATTAAAGTTTGATGTTGACGCGAGAAAAGAGTTACGCCTATATCAATTAAAAGCTTAAAGGGTGGCTAAAATCTGGTAATTATACCAGAGCCAGTAGCCCAAACTAAAGCCGCTCGCTTGGTTGTAATTTAACTGACGCTAGGAATAAATTCATAAGTAACAGGGGTTTAACCAAGTTGTATTCTCTTGGTGATTACAATACATCCAGCTACTACGAAAAAAGCAAGTTCAGCCAACAAAAATGCTGCTAAGGATGTGAGCATTCCAAGTTTGCTCAAAATTAATACTAAAGCAGTAGCTCCAGCGTTACCACTAAAGTATAAACCAATGGCTAAACCGGACTGAAGAAGAGGAAATTTACTTAAGCAAAAGGGAATCATACTGACAAAAATTAGTCCGAAACTAACACCAAAAGCAACTATGAATGCTACTACTAAGATGTCGCTATCATTTAACAGTGCCAGTCCCATTAAACCTGTCATGGCTCCTAAACCCAATAAAATTGCTTTATTAGCGCCTAATTGAGACGTCCATTCTCCCAAAGGAACTGAGGCGATCGCAGATATTAAAAGTATGCCAGAGGTAATAAATTCTCTCTTGATGCTGGGCAGTTGATTTTGTAATTCTTGAGGAAATATCAACATGAGCAGATTTACTTCCAATCCTACGCCCAAACCAATCACAAACATCAAAATTAATAATGCAGTTGGAGTAGATGCTACGTCTTCTTTATAGGAATAATTATTCAAAATATTTGTGGGAGTTAGCGATCGCAAAACGTATGCTCCCATAACTAAAGCGATCGCGCCTAACAAAAAAGTAATCGATGCGCCTGTTGTGTTGAGAAAGGCATACAATAGTGGCTCAATGGCTGCTAATAAGCCAAATATTAACACTAGAACTGCATTAGCTTGAGGTAATTCGGTCATAGGTGCAAACTGAGTTAACAGTGCGATCGCCGAACTCCGAAGACAAATTATAGCTATTACCCAAACACTCATCAGCAAAGGTACTAGCCAACGTATACCTCCTTGCAGATTTTGTTCTACTAACAGCGAGACAGCCACAAAAATCATGCTTGCTAGTGTTACTCCCACACTAATTATCGGTAAGCGATTGCCCAAGCGGTACTGGATGCGATCGGAGAATCTGCCCGCAAAAGGTTCTATAACTGTAGCGAGTAAGCCTTGCATTATCCCCAACCAACCTGCTAATTCTACAAATTGCAGTTTTTGTAGAATTTTTGGCTGATAAAAACCGTATGCCATCCAACTGAAGACGATTGCTCCCAGTAAAGCAGCTAATCCCCAAACTTGTCGCCATAAAATCTCAGGGCGGGAATCAAAAGATTTAACCATGATTTTGCCTTGTTCTCTTCGTCGGTGGTGCGATTCTAGGACAAGTTCGATAGGAAAAATGGCATTATAAATTGCATAATCTTATGCCGCAAAAAAGTAAGTTACTTCATATTGAAATTTTTCTCTAAGTAAATGTTCCCTGACTAGATCAAAAACTTCTCAGTGTCTGCTCATAAGTTACAAACAGCTACCAGAACAGAATACTATTTATTTAATGTAATATTTTATACTTATATTTAAGCTGCCTGTTGGTTAAAACCCGACTTTGCCATTTGTGCTGTTTAATCAAAACCCGCAATTTTAGACTACCACTGTATCACTTGCTGCTTTAGTTCATCAATATCTAAATAATCGCTGACAAAAGCTTTCCGTAAAAGTGGGTGAGGAATAAATTCATCATATTTTTGGAGTTCCGGTGCTTCTGCTTCGCTTACTAAATATTCTGGCGTAATTTTTTGTTCACATAATGAAACTATTTCATTTTTCAGGTGTTTAAATTTATCTTTGCCTAATTTTAATGTCAAATAATAAGGATTTATCCCACTAATACTTTTAATTTCTAAAATTTCTCTACAGCAAGAATTAAGCAATCTTTCTAAAGTACGATAGGCCAAAGTACCCATCCAAGGAAAAATGCAGCATTTACCTTTTTCTAGACGCAATATATTTTGTTTATCTAAACCAGCATCTTGAATAGTTCGTCGAGCTATTTGCAAATTTTGAAAAGCATTACTTTGTAAATAGCTATATTCTATATTTTCTAGCAAAACTCGCCGCATTCTTTGTAAAACTTTCGTATGGATTATTCCACTGCCACCACGCCAATAAATAGTAGCTTTGCCCTCTACCTGCTTAACAGAAATAGCTCTCTTTTTAAAGTCAATTTCTACCACCTCCCAAGTTTTACCTGCCAAAGCAAATTGATTTCCAACGGGATGGGGCATCAGGATACTACCAATTTCTGTTGCACCATGCTTTACAACATATTCTTGATTATCGGCAAATACAGCATAAAATTGAAATTTCCGCACCACTTTTTCTCCAGTTAAACCCAATATTAATTTGCCTTTTTCAGTTAGCTGGACGTGGTCGATATCAATTAAATAGCGTAACAATAATCGAAAATCTTCTTGAGTAATAGCTGCAAAGGGTGGCAGGCTTAAAACTTTTTTAGCCAAGGCAGAAGGAGACAGTTCACCTTCTGCTACTAAAATGCTCATTGTCTGGTGATATAGCAAACTTAAAGGATATTGAATCGGCTTGATTGGCTCAATCCAACGCTCCTCTAAATAAAGTTGAATAATGGCAATACACTGCAAAAGTTGCCAGGGAATTTGTTCTGGTAGTGATGCTTCTGGCGATGGTTCATTTTCAGCGCAAACAAAACGCATATCAGCAGCTTCACCTCTTCTACCAGTGCGTCCTAAACGCTGTAAAAAGCTGGCTACAGAGAGGGGTGATTCTAGCTGAATTATTCTTTCTAAATGACCGATATCTATACCTAACTCTAGAGTTAGGGTAGCAGCAGTAACCGCCGGATTATTTGGTTCGCGCATAGCATTTTCGGCTGCTTGTCGCAAGCTAGCAGAGATACTGCCATGATGTACATGATATATGTCTGGTAATGCTTCTTCTGCGGCAATTCTTCGCAAAGAACTAATTACAGATTCTGTTTGCGTGCGATTATTAGCAAAAATTAAGCATTTACGAGATTTGCTCAGAGTGAAAATATATTTGTCATATACAGTTGTTTCTAATTCGTCAACCTCATCTTTCAGATAAAAATGTTCTACAGCAAGTTTAATTTGGCGTTTTCCTGCCTCAATTTTGGGAGTAATTACTGGCTGTTTAGTTCCAGAACGTAACCATTCTTCTGCCATTAAGTAATCACCAAGAGTTGCTGACAAACCAATGCGACGGGGTTGGGTTTGTGTTAAATTCGCCAAACGCTGCAATTGACAAATAATTTGGCAACCACGTTCTGAACCCATAAAGGCGTGAATTTCATCAATTACGACAAAACGTAAATCACCAAATAAGCGAATTAAGTCATTATGTTTGTTAACTAACAAGCTTTCTAAAGATTCTGGTGTGATTTGTAGAATACCTCTGGGGTTTTTTAAAAGCTTGTGTTTATGGCTTTGAGAAACATCACCGTGCCAGTGCCACACTGGGATATCTGCTGCTTTTAGCAAGCCGTTGAGTCGCTCAAATTGGTCATTAATTAAAGCTTTAATAGGGCCTATATATAATGCGCCTATGGTAGTAGGGGGGTTTTCAAATAATCGAGTCACTATTGGTAAAAATGCTGCTTCTGTTTTGCCCGCAGCAGTTGCAGCGGCAATTAGTAGGTGAGCATCAGTCTCAAATATCACCTGACAAGCCGCAATCTGAGCTGGACGTAATTCAGTCCAGTTGTTTTCATAAATGTACTCTTGGATAAAGGGTGCAAGCCGACTGAAGATATCGCTCATTTCTTGCTTAGGAAGAAGATAAGTAATTTTATACCGACAAGGAAGTAAGGGTGGTGAAAGAAACTAAAAAAATGGAGGCGGTTCAAAACCGCCTCCTATCTAATTAGAGCTTGGAGGAGTTAGAAAATATTTGGCAACAGGTAAAAGCCCAAATTGCCCAAGAGCATTAATTTATCAAGTTTACAATTTGATGGTAACGGTTTTCACTTCCGTATATTGCTGCAAGCCATATTCGCCCAGTTCACGACCAATACCAGATTGCTTGAATCCGCCAAAGGGTGCAGCAGCGTCGAATACATCGTAGCAATTTACCCAGACTGTACCAGCACGAACATTGTTAGCGATCGCATGGGCTTTAGTGATATCCTGAGTCCAAACTGCGGCGGCAAGTCCGTACATTGTATTATTTGCCCGTTTAATTACCTCATCAATGTCTTTAAACTTGATGATGCTCATCACTGGGCCAAAGATTTCCTCTTGGGCAATCTTCATATCATCACGGACATCAGTAAACACTGTCGGTGCGATGAAGAAACCTTGTTCTCCTACGCGATTACCACCACAAAGCATTTGGGCCCCTTCGCGCATTCCCGCTTCGATGTAACCCATCACTTTGTCAAATTGCTCTTTGTCTACTTGGGGGCCTTGTTCTGTGTTGGTGTCGAAGGGATTACCGACAACTCGCTGTTTAGCTCTTTCGACAGCCATTGCCACAAAATCGTCGTAGCATTTTTCTTCAACGAACAACCGTGAACCAGCACAGCAGCACTGACCTTGGTTGAAGAATAAAGCTTGATGAGCGCCTTCAAGTGCTTTGCTCATGTCAGCATCGGCAAAGACAATATTGGGACTCTTACCACCTAACTCCAAAGTCACACGCTTGAGGTTACTCTTGGCAGCTGCTTCCATAATCAGATGCCCGACTTCAGTGGAACCAGTAAATGCCACTTTGTCAATATCCATGTGGCGAGAAATTGCTGCTCCGGCTGTTGGCCCATACCCTGATAAGAGATTCACCACACCAGGAGGGAAGCCAGCCTCAACAATCAACTCACCCACCCGCAGTGCAGATAAAGGTGTTTGCTCGGCTGTTTTCATGACTACAGTATTACCTGTAGCCAAAGCTGGTGCTAGCTTCCACGCCTGCATCAACAGTGGGAAGTTCCAAGGGATAATTTGACCAACCACACCCACAGGCTCATGACGGGTATAGCAGAAGTAAGGCCCATTAATCGGGATTGTTTTACCTTGCACCTTGTCAGCCCAGCCTGCATAGTAGCGGTAGCAAGCAATAACTAGCCCCAAGTCACCCAAAGAATCGTTCAGGGGCTTACCATTATCGAGGGTTTCTAACCGCGCCAACTCATCAATATTCTGTTCAATTAAGTCGGCTAACTTGTAGAGTAGCTCACCGCGCTGGGTGGCAGACATCTTAGGCCATTCCCCACTAATGAAAGCCTTGCGAGCTGCTTGTACAGCTTTATCTACATCTGGGGCATCTGCTTCTGCTACTTCGCAGATTGTTTCGCCTGTCGCTGGGTTAATTGTTTCAAATCGGCGACCGCTGACACTTTCTACCCACTCGTTATTAATCAGCAGTTGGTTGGGGCCGATTTTGACCTGTTGTTCTGGTACTGTTGCTGTAACCATCAGGCCTCCTTAAGCGATGAAAAATTTGCTTAAATCTATTAATTATGTTTTCTCGTATACCGCACTGTTGCTAATTTCTTTATATATTTTTAGGCTTTGCTTTACATAAAATACACATATCCAAAAAAATGGAGGCAGTTACAAACCGCCCCCTTATAAATTACAGCTTGGATAAATTAGAAATGCTCTGGCAACAAGTTAACTGCCACTTGTAAGTATCGTCAAGGCCAATCCCAAGATAATTGCTCCACCACCAAGGATAAATGACCAGAAGCGATGATAACTATTAACAACTGTGCCATTTTCACTTACGAATTGGATCAGATCCATCCAAGGAGCAACACCGCGACGGAACCAACCGACAGCCCCTACCTGTTCACCAATTAAGCTGTTGACTCGTTTCATGCCAAACAAGAAGTTACCGATAGGGCCAAAGCGTGAGGCGTAGTGTAAATAAAGCATTCCACTGCTGTCTTGGATTTTTAAGTCAGAACCAAATTTATAGCCTGCGTCGCCACGACCAATAAGTTGCCCTTCTAATTTTGCAGGTTGTCCGCGTAACGGGCTGGCATAGGGGTCTGACATCAGGGTAAGAATGTCGGTAGCTGGTGCTTGCTTGTAGTCGGGGAACATCACAAAGGCTTTGATTAAAATTCCGATACCTAAGCCAATGAATGGTGCGCCCAATATCAACCCAGAATTTGGAGAACTAGACCACAAAATCAAGCCAATTGCCAAACCAGCGAAGAAACCGATAGTTTCAGCGCCGTAAAGCACTACATCTAAAAAGAAATTACCGTATAGCTTACTCTTATTGAGATTTTTGCCTTCACCCATCACTCGTCCCATGTCGAACTCAGTGGGTAAACCCAACTGTTCAGCGTATGTACTGAGGGCACGAACTCGTTTGCCAGTTAGAGGGTGGGTAGAATTTAACTCCATCCACCAGCCCCACGGATTAAACATATCCCACAAAAAGACGCGACCAATTTTTTGCGGATCGGAAGCAATGCGGTAAGCAGTACCAGTAGAAGCTGCGGCTTTCGGGTCATAAATACCCAAGGCGCGAGTACCTTCAATCAAACGGCTAGGTTCTTGTGTCCGGGAACCTTCTTCTAAAATACCGTAGGCAATTTTCACTAAAGCGCGGGATAGGGCGTTAGGATTCCCCGTAGTTTCCGCTGCAAAGTGGTCAGCAAAGTATTCTCGTGTGCGGGAAAGATAAAGTAATAAGTAAGTACCGACAATATAGAAAATATAGGCAATGAGGGACGCAGTTTGCATGGCGTCTTTAATTTTGCTATCGCCGCCACGACGACCCAACCTGTTAGCTGTGCTGTAAATTAAGTAGCAAATTTGCACTAAGGTAGAAGCCACTGTCATTACAGCAAAGTCCCAATGGACGATGTGCCCTAGTTCGTGAGCATACACAGTGGCAATTTCATCATCATCTAGGTAAGTAAAAAGTCCCTGACTGACGATTAACCGGGCGCTATTAGGCAATGAGCCATAAGTAAAAGCTGTGGGGTTTTGGTCGTTAATAATGCCCAGTCGAGGAGTTTTAAGTTTCTTCTGTTGACAGACTTGCTGAATAACTCTTGCTGTCTCTGGACTGAGAATTTCAACATCTGCCAACTCTACCCACCGCGTCTGGTAAAGCCAGCGTTGGGTTAAGTCCATGAGGAAGGGAGACAGGAAAAAGGCAGCAAGATTAAAAACTAAACTGATACTAATGGCGATCGCTAATCCTTGGAGTGGATTATCGCTACCTAAAATAAATACTAAGCTCAAACCTAAAGCGAACACCATCCCAAACAACAAGGTCATGGTGACACCAGAAGCTAATGCTAGACTTCCGCCCACGCCTTTCATTGCTAATTTGACACCAGCACTAGCAGCACGTCCAGCTTTTTCCATGGCGCTAGCATGGTTTGCTGGGGTTTGCGGTAGGGATTGGCGGGCTTTTTCTGCCCAACTCCGCACCTGGGGGTTTTCACTCACCATTAGCTTTTGACACAGGATTGTGGCTTTTTCGATTTCACCTGCGCCTTGATAGGATTTCATCAGCCACATATTTGCTGTAAGATAATCCGGGGAATCATAATCTACAGCATTCCGGCAGAATTGTTCTAGTAATTGAACTGCTTCTTGATAACGTCCTTGTTGAAAGGCATCTAATCCAGATTGCAATGACATAAAATCTCCTTGAAAAGGAGTAGTAATTGATCCATCAATACTCAATAGATCCAGCCCTCGTCATCGTCATTTCGCAAATCTTTAAATAAAAAGGTATAAATTGTATTGTTAATAGCAGATGAGATAGAGGTTTTAATCACTGCCTGATAGGGTTTTACTCATAAAGTAAGTATTTTGTTTCAGTATTAACACTGTGATAAAAGTAGTTTTTATTTAACAAATAACTAAATTTTAAGCAATAAATCTAGTTAACTTTTTATCTGAAAAAAGGAAACAGTAAACAACTGATAACTGACTAACTAAGGTTGATAGGATGGGGAAAAGCCAAAGATTTGTGCCATATTTGAAAGTTTTTTTGTGCTATGACTATTGCCCAAAGTACTTCTCCCCTGATTGCGATCGCCCAAAAAACCCGCCAAGCTGCGAGTTCGCTGGCACTTCTTTCCACTGATGCGAGAAATCAAGCTATTGAAGCGATCGCTCAAGCTTTAGAATCGGCAAAAGATGAAATCTTGCAGGCAAATATTGCTGATTGTCAAGCGGCTGCTGCTGATGGCATTGCCAAACCACTGTATAAGCGTTTGCAGTTGGATGAATATAAGTTAAAAGATGCGATCGCTGGAGTCAGAGATGTAGGTAAACTAGCTGATCCAGTCGGTCAAGTGCAAATTCACCGCGAAATTGATACTGGTTTAATTCTCAAGCGAATTACTTGCCCTTTAGGGGTTTTGGGCATTATTTTTGAAGCCCGTCCAGAGGCGGCAATTCAAATTGTCTCTTTAGCTATCAAGTCGGGTAATGGCGTGATTCTCAAAGGTGGCAAAGAAGCGATACGTTCTTGCGAAGCTATTGTTAAGGCAATTAAGCAAGGCTTATCGCAAACTACTGTTAACCCTGATGCGGTGCAGTTGCTAACAACTAGAGAAGAAATATTAGAACTTTTGCAGTTAGATAAATATGTAGATTTAATTATTCCCAGAGGTTCTAATTCTTTTGTGCGGTTCGTGCAAGAAAATACCCGCATTCCTGTACTTGGCCATGCTGATGGCATTTGTCATCTTTATGTAGATCAAGCCGCTGATATTGCCAAAGCAGTAACCATTACCGTTGATGCTAAAGTTCAATATCCTGCTGCTTGTAATGCGATTGAAACTTTACTAGTTCATGCAAGCATAGCTTCAGAATTTCTCCCCAAAGTTGCCGCAGCTTTACAAGCAAATCATGTAGAGATCCGAGGCGATGAACGCACTGCTAAAATTTTGCCTAATATCATCAGTGCCACAGAAAAAGATTGGCAAACCGAATACAGCGATTTGATTTTGGCGATTAAAATTGTAGATTCGCTAGAAGAGGCGATCGCACATATTAATAATTATGGTTCTCGCCATACAGAAGCAATAGTCACTGAAGATTTAGCGGCGGCTGAAACTTTCTTAGGATTAGTGAATGCAGCTGGTGTTTACCACAACTGTTCTACTCGTTTTGCTGATGGTTTTCGTTATGGTTTTGGTGCTGAAGTAGGAATTAGTACTCAACAAATGCCACCTAGAGGCCCTGTTGGTTTAGAAGGATTAGTAACATATAAATATCAAATGACTGGTGATGGACATATTGTTGCCAATTATACAGGGGCAAATGCTAAATCATTTACTCATCAGGATTTGATATAAAAAAATTACCATTATTTTGTCTTATGCAAAAACGCACAGTGGTAAACTCTTATTTTCTTCTTTGCGTCTATGCATAGGGCAAAAAACATGGCTGATTTACCTGAAAATAGTTGTAAGCGCGTTAGGTTTTAACCTGTAATAATGGACGAAGGTAAAAGCGCAGTGTCTCAGCAGTATTCCATTGAACAGCTTCCCACGAACCTGGACAAAATTTTTCAGGAAGTGGAACAACGAGAATCGGTAAAAATTACGCGGCATGGACAACAAGTTGCTGTTATTTTGCCTATGGCGGAATATGCGCGGCTAACACATGGAAAAACAAGTTTTCGAGAATCTTTAGAGCAATTCCGTCAAGAAATTATAGAAGAAGGAATCGAAATTGACCCTGATGAGGTTTGGAAGGATGTACGCAACGAGTTTACTGGACGTGAGGTAAACTTTTGAGTCGGTTTTTACTTGATACCAATGTTATCTCTGAACTGTATTTAGGGTGTTGCTGAGTAAAAATATGAATTTATCTCACGCAGAGGCGCAGAGACGCAGAGAGTAAGAGCTTGAAAGATGAAACTTTCGCCATTCATACCTCAATTCAGCAAAGTCTTATTTATAATTTCACACTAAAGCTTTCAATAAAGCTTGAAGTTTTAACTGCACCTCTGCAAACTCTTTTTCAGGATCGGAACCAGCGACAATACCAGCACCTGCATAAAGTCTAGCGCGATCGCCATCTATCAATGCTGAACGAATGCCGACAATAAACTCGCAGTTACCTTCAGAGTCTACCCAACCCAGTGGCGCAGCATATAAACCCCTCTCAAAATTTTCGTAACGACGAATTTCGGCACAAGCAACATCTCTAGCTGCACCAGCAACCGCTGGCGTAGGATGCAGTTGAGCGACAATCTTTAAAGGATGGACGTTAGCAGGAACTAACGCGCTAATGGGTGTCCATAAATGTTGGATATTAGATAATTGCCGCAAGCGTGGTGGTAATACTTGGGGTAACAAACCGATCTGAGATAAACGTTGGGTAATGAAATCAATTACCAGCAAATGTTCGTGCCTTTCTTTTACACTACTGAGTAAACGATTGGCATGGACAGCATCTTCAGAAGGTGTTCTACCTCGTGGTGCAGAACCTGCTAAAGCATCAGTAATTAACTGTTGCTGGTGAATACTAATTAAGCGTTCTGGACTAGCCCCAATAAAATTTTGTCCTTTGCCATTACTTGTAGAGAATATATAGCAATTAGGATGTATTCTGCGGAGATTGTTTAAAGATTTAAATAAATTAAAATGATTTGTTGAAATAACATCTAAGGCATCTGCTAGAACAATTTTACTTAAATGACTAGAGTGGATTTTTTCTAAAACTGACAAAACTGAACTTTTAAATTTGTTAGAATTTGTAACAGAGTTTTTGCTGATTTTTGCAGGGAAATAATCAATATGTGGAGAATCATATTTTAACGAATTAATCGTTTCGATTTTGCCCCACAATGTTTGCCATACTCTTGAAATATTGGCGCTAGAATTAATAATTGTGTTCATTACTAATATGCAGCGCTGATTTTTTACAGCTATTTGCCAACGCGGAAGAAAAATTGTAGCCGATGGAAATGGATAATCTGCTTGAGAATTTTGATGAAAAAAGCTGAAGTAACAAAAAAAGTGGGGCCCAGCAAAAGGTTGGTTTTTCTTATCAAAACTAATTATATTTTTCAGAGAATTTTTGATAAAATATTCAGCTTTACTAAATCGCTCCATACCATCAATATGTAATTTTGATACAGCATCAATGGCAGCGATCGCTTCACCTTTGCCCTTATTCTCAAAATAAAAATTTATCTCATTTGGTTGGGCCAGTTTATCTAACACAACTAAGGGATCAACTAAGTCAATTTCTAGCGAAATGCTCACTATTTGCCTGCAATTATTTTTGAGGCAATTTTCCTGAACTGTCGAAAGAAATTGGTATAAGTCTTTGTGCTCTACCAAGAAGTTGTTGCGACATGGTGAAACTGTCATGGATCTAGTAATAGTAAATTTTTTTTAAGTTAACTTCCTAAAGTGCAATTAAACGTGGTCGTATTTCTACAGGTAACATATTCAGTCGCCATTTCACCAGAGTATGGTTTGCCTTGTTTTTGGTGTTGCAATACCATTACAAGCCATACTCAGATTTGTGCTGCAATTTAAGCTCAACTAGCTACAACAAAAGTAGTAGTTTTTTGTATAGCGCCAACATGAGGTGTCTCTCAAAACTATAAAATCTAAAGATGAGTAAGTTTCTGGCAATTTAGTTAATCACGACTGATGACTACAAAGCAGATTTTATATCCTAAGACTAAGTTTAAGTTATGGATGGCAGCGATTAAACCGCCCATGTACAGCGTTGCCATTATGCCTATTTGGGTAGGAACAGCGGTAGCATTTGCAGAAACCAAAATTTTTAATGGAGTAGTATTTTTAATTTTTATAGCTGCTGCAATTTTAATTTTGGCGTGGGAAAATATCAGTAATGATGTCTTTGATTCAGAAACGGGGATTGATCAAAATAAACATCATTCTTTGGTAAACCTCACGGGCAAAAAATTATTAATATTTTGGTTAGGAAATTTTTGCTTGGGTTCGGGTTTGCTAGGAATAATAGCGATCGCAACTTTGCAAAAAGACCTAACTATAGTAGCAATAATTCTGCTTTGTTGTGCTTTGGGCTATATGTACCAAGGGCCTCCTTTTCGTTTAGGATACCAGGGTTTAGGGGAGATTATTTGCTTTTTTGCTTTTGGCCCGTTGGCAGTGGCGGCAGCATATTACAGCCAAACCCAAACTTGGTCAATGACAAGTTTACTCGCTTCAGTAATAGTCGGCATTGTTACAAGTTTAATTTTATTTTGCTCCCACTTTCACCAAGTTAAAGATGACATAGCCGCAGGCAAGCGATCGCCTATTGTCCGTCTAGGAACTCGAAAAGGTTCCCAAGTCCTCAATTGGTTTACTGCCAGTATTTATCCTCTCACCTTAGGGTTTGTACTGTGGGGCATTTTCCCCATTTGGACGTTGTTAAGTTGGGTAAGTTTACCTTTTGCTTTTAAATTATGCCGTCATGTCCAGGACAATCACAACCAGCCAGATAAAGTTAAAAATTGTAAATTTATTGCCGTAGCTGTACATTTTTGGTGTTGCTTAATGTTGGGTGTGGGATTCATGCTTTGAGAAGGGGACTGGGGACTGAGGGTTGGCGATAAGGAGAAAAATTCTTATTGTTCACAACTCAGTAATCTTTCAAATTAGTTAGCTTGATTTTCACAGCGTGGCTTATAGATTTGAATTTCGTTCGATAGCGCGGAAATTTGTGCGATCGCTTGTTACTAGTCATGGCAATTGGGATATCCGCGAAAGCATTATTATTCGTCTGATTGATGAAGCAGGTAGATTTAGTTGGGGAGAAATTGCCCCGATCAGCTGGTTTGGTTCTGAAACCCTCGAACAAGCTTTAGATTTTTGTCGCCAACTACCGCCGGAAATTACAGACAAGACAATTTTCTCCATTCCAGATAATTTACCCGCCTGTCAATTTGGTTTTGAATCAGCACTAGAGGGGCTAAGAACTGGGGGACAAGGGGAAAGAACTATGAATAACTCTTGCTCCTTGTCCTGTTCATCCAATCCCCAATCCCTTAGCTACAGCGGCTTATTACCCACAGGAGAGGCGGCATTAAATCAATGGCAAACTCTATGGCAGCAAGGATATCGCACGTTTAAATGGAAAATTGGTGTCGATGCGATCGCCAAAGAATTGGAAATTTTTAACTTACTAATTCACAGCTTACCCGCCTCGACAAAACTGCGGTTAGATGCAAACGGTGGACTCAGCTATGAAGAAGCGAACTTATGGCTGGAAACTTGCGATAATCTTTCGGCAAATATCGAATTTATCGAACAACCGCTACCCGTTGGGCAGTTAGAAGTGATGTTGCAACTAACTAAGCGTTATACAACAGCGATCGCCCTAGATGAGTCTGTCGCCACACTCCAGCAACTTACCGCAGCCTATGAACAAGGGTGGCGAGAAATTTTTGTGATTAAACCGGGGATAGCGGGATCGCCATCACGTCTGCGGCAGTTTTGCCAACAACATCAAATTGATGCCGTGTTTTCATCAGTCTTTGAGACTGCGATCGCAAGACAAGCAGCACTCCAACTAGCAGCAGAATTATCTCGACACAATCGGGCAGTTGGTTTTGGTATTAGTCATTTTTTTGAAGAAGATATATGTCCTCAAAGTCTATGGAAAAACCCTTAGCTTATCTGAGAAATTTAGGCGATCGCGATTGGCTAATCGGTTGTAATATTCGTCAATTTCAACAAATAGCAGAAGAATTATATTTAGAACTCATCCAGTTAACTGCATCAGGAATCTCACCGAAAATCATCTTAGCTGAACGCCAACCAGAGAAGTTTTTAGCAGGCTTTATTGCAGCTTGTGCAGCTAACTGTCCAGTATTTCTATGTAACCCCGATTGGGGGACACAAGAATGGCAGCAAGTTTTTGATTTAGTGCAGCCAGATATAGTTTGGAGATATGGGGAGACATGGGGACACGGGGACGCGGGGACGCGGGGACAAATTGTTACTCAGAACTTATCACTCAGAACTTATCACTCAGAACTTATCACTCAGCACTCATCACTGATTATGATTCCCACTGGGGGGTCATCGGGAGAAATTAAGTTTGCCATCCATACTTGGGAAACTCTGATGGCATCGGTGCAAGGTTTTACAGCATATTTCGAGTTAAATAGTGTTAATTCTTTTTGCGTCTTGCCGTTTTATCATGTAAGTGGTTTGATGCAATTTATGCGTTCTTTCACCACTGGCGGTCAACTAGCTATTCTTCACTTTAAAACACTAGAATCTAGACTATTAGATAATATTGAAATCTCAAAGTTTTTTATATCTTTAGTACCAACTCAGTTACAGCGTCTTCTCCAAAACCCAGCATTAACCGATTGGCTGTCGCAATTTAAAACTGTGCTTTTGGGAGGTGCGCCTGCGTGGAATGAACTGCTAGAACAAGCTAGATTTCACCGCATTCAATTAGCGCCTACCTATGGAATGACAGAAACCGCCTCTCAAATTGCTACCCTCAAACCTAATGATTTTCTGAATGGTAAAGTTAGCTCCGGCCAGATTTTACCTCATGCCCAAGTCACAATTTGCAACCAGCAAGGCGAGATATTAAATATAAATGAAATAGGAAATATAACTATCAAAGCTGAATCTTTAGCCCTTGGTTACTATCCAAATATCTGGCAAACTCAAGATTACTTTCAAGTTGATGATTTAGGTTTTATAGATGCCCAAGGCTATCTAAGTATTGTTGGTCGTAGTAGTGACAAAATAATTACTGGGGGAGAAAATATCTATCCAGCAGAAATTGAATCAGCTATTTTATCAACTAAAATAGTTGCTGATGTTTGTGTAATTGGTATACCAGATAAACAATGGGGGCAAGCATTAACAGCGATTTATATTCCTCAAAACTTTAAGATAACTAGCTTAGATGTGAAAGTTGCACTCCAAGATAAACTCAGCAAATTCAAAATTCCTAAACATTGGATTTCACAGAATAGCTTACCCCGCAATTCTCAAGGTAAAATTAACCGCCAACAGCTACATCAAATAGCTACAGAATTACTGCAAAATTCTATACCGTAATCTCTCTAGACTTTCTTCTTTCTGCTTCCTCCGTGTCTCTGCGGTTCGTTTCCAACCACTGGTTGATCTCACTCGGAAATTCCTGCTTACTTCTACTAATCGCATCAATACAAACGTGCCTAGTAATTGCCTTAGCAACCAACACATCAGAAACTGTAATTTCGTAAGCAATTTCAAACTTATCTAGACCTAATTTTTGAGGCATTAAGCTAACTATTAACTTATCTCCACAGAATATTGGGCGTAAAAAATCTACATTTGCATGAACAATCGGAAAAGCTACTGTTGGATTGCTAAAAAATACTTTGAGATTAATACCTGATGCCGCTAGAGATTCTTCGTAGGCTTCATGACAAATAGCCAAAACATTGGCAAAGTAAACTACACCAGCAGCATCTGTATCTTGAAAGCGAACGCTACGGTTATAAGTGAATGGCATTTTTTCAAATTCCCAATTCAAAAAAAAGAGCAGGTTAGAAGCCTGCTCTACAAAGTAATTTTACCGCAACGATCGCAGTGATTAGTTTAAGGGATAGTAGATATCCTCAGAATTAGGATTGAGATAAGGACGTTGCACATCAATTAAGTGCCGTGCAAAGTGCCGATCAATTGTCTTCATCCGTTCATCGAGGGCATTTCTACCTTTCTGCCAAGCTTCTAGTAAAGCATTAGCAACAATTTGGCAACGATTCATGCCAAAACTTTCTTGTGCCGCAAATTTTTTGATTGGTTCTTCAGCTAAACTCAGCCCTGGTGCTAAAAACTTGGTGAACAATGGTATTTCAGAGTTAAAATGCGATTCATGGTCTGCATACGCAGCTTGAAGGATTTTACGAATTGCTGGATAATCGCTACGTTCAAAATAAAGTACCCCTGAGTCATAGCGTCCGTAGGCAGAGGGATTGTAAAGTACCTGAAAGCTAAAGGGAATCGCTGCTGCGTTTAGTTCTAATGTAAGACTATCCATGAGGGCGATCGCACCAAATGGTGTGATATTAAAGAAGATTCGTCCTATACCCAAATCAGCGTCTGGGTTACCTTGGCGTTCTTGTCCAAAATTACTAACTGCCAAGTAACAGCCGTTTTGCAGTCGATTTTTGGGCATCCAGATTGCAACCAACTCACCAGCCTTGGCAGTTTGAGACTTGGGTTTGAGATGGCATTCTGGCTCAATATACAATGTCAAACCACCTTTGGTGACTGCCATCGTACCATCAGGTTCTCGCCGTAACACTTCCCAACTAGGGTCAAAATAACCTGTGCCGTGATTGCAATTGTGCAGTCGTTCGTAAAATTCCCCATCAATTCCCAAAGTGGAGTTGTTTTCTATATTTTGGTGGGGTAGATGATTAGCGTTTTTAGCATTTACTGCCAAAACGTTTTGCAGAGAGCCATTGTAATAGATTCCGTAAAGGAAATTACGCAGTAGTAAATTAAGATACTTACGCTGCAAATCTGCGGAATTTTGTTGAAATCTGTCTGCTATTTTAGTCGGCAGAGCAAAGGGTTGATAATTGGGATGATGAATACAGAAGTTAGGCTCGATCTGGATGTTGCTAGCGATATCAAATAAAGAGGTTAGGGGTTGTTGAACAGCAGAATTTAGCATTTAATTAAATCTCAAATTTTAGAATTTGGAATTAGGCAACTACTACGTAGCAGTAATTTTGTCTCGTCATGGCAAATTCATCGATATAACCGATATAACGATTTATCGAGAATTAGTTATAGAGAGATGGTTAAAAACTCAAAATACAAAATTTGCTATTTTGCATTTTAATCGTTGGCTTACTCGTCTTAACAACCACGGAGGCGGGTTTTTTCGTAATAAAGAGGAACCAACTGCTTTTCCTTTTCTGGCTGAGGAAGTTGATGGACTTTTGCCATAGGTTTTAAAATTTCTGACTGTGAGATGCCGAAAACTGTTAGTACAGCTTGCTCAGGCATAGTCAATAAGTTTTTAGCCACTTGCAACATACAGATATTGGCATTATCAAAATGTTTGCGACACTTAATCATTTCCTGAACTTCATGAATTAGCGCCAATCCAGCGAATTGGATAACCCGCAACAGAAAGTCACTACGGTACTCCAAAATTATTGGGAAAGCATTAAGATAAGCTCGAATTAAAGCAAGTATCGAAGGTTGCAGAACCTCTAGCGGTGTTGCCGCCAGACGCAGAGATTCTTCTAAATCGAGAGTAGGATCTACTACCAGGCTCGAAAGCCAAATTTCTAAATAGCTTGCGATTAAAGTTCCTAAATCGAAAGCTGGATCGCCCCAAGCGCAAGCTTCCCAGTCAATCACTCTTACCAAGCAATTGTCTAGCTGCTCCCACCGAGAATGAACCAAAATATTGTTTAACTTCAGGTCGTTATGAGTTAAGCAGCAAGGATTCCATTCATATGCCAAGTCTGCAATTGCTGATTCTAAACTCTCATAACGCTGGGAGAAAATATAAAATTGCAGCGCCTCGGTGGAAATCATACCAAAAATTTCTGGTTGAATCGATTCTATCCCTTGGGCTGGATTATAAAAGTTATAACGAAACTGTCCTTCAGGAGCAGTTGCCATAAAATTACGATATTCTTTGCGGTTGAACGTGGCACGGTGTAGCCCCGCCAACGTAGTGCCAATAGCAGTGGCAATTTCCTGTGGAAAAATATCGTTATTTTGGTAAAAACTTCCCAGTTCTAGATATTCACTTAAGTAATTACGAACGAGGATAGAATTTTCCTCATCATAATGCAGTACTAATGATGCGATCGCAGAAATGTTGCCTATAACCGGAAACTGCTGGAGCAATTGGTGAAACAGCCACTCATTGAAAAATTCATGGGGAGTTTCATGATTGTGATTGCTACGTTCTTGTTTAACCAGGAGTTTGCGATTATCTATCAGCTTCACCAGTAAATTTAAATTTTTACTACTGTTTGGCGGCTCAGATTCGTCTGATGCTCCATCTTCTGAGCTACACAGACCTGCATCTTGCAGATACTGGATAACGTTGTGAGAAGACAGTGAGAATACCATGTATTATTATTTCCTAGTACGTAAAATTGCTTAGAGAATCGCCTATGTCAGGAATGACTGAGCTATAGCAGTTTTCGGTAGATAGCAACTAATGCGTAAATATCAATAACGATTGGTACAATCTATTAATACCCCATCTATTTGATAAAAACCTGCCAAAATGCCAATTTGCTCTTCACTATTCCTTTAAATTCTAATCGATTACAGGCCTAATCTTTACTCTTATGAAGATATTTACGTAGGTACACATCAATTTTTTTAGTTGTGTCTTTTGAGCTAGCCCAGTTTCCAGGTTTTGGCAGCTTCAAAAAGAATTAATGAGCTTATTCATACTGCAACCCTGCTGTAACCAAGTACGTATAGGACTGAGCAGAAGAGGACAAGTGGTAGGGGGGATGGGGAAGGAGAAGGATGTATTTATAGTTTTTTCACCTTCCTTGAGGTAATAGCTGATATTCTGAGCCTCAAGCTCTTTTTTGCTCTCTAGCCAAGGAAAATTGTGCTTGTCATTAAAATCAGTTCTTCGTAGTTTGTGCAACATTTTTAATTTCCTGGCAAAAGTTACGGCAGAAATCAAGGTTTTTGCTGTCTTTTAGACTAAAAAATCATTTTTGAGCAACTGAGTAACGCACAAGAAAACAATTATTAGCTAATGCTGCTTGATGTTAAGCGTTAACTTATAAATGAGAATGTTTGCTGTTATGGAGATAATGGGAAAAATGTAGTAGTAATAACATTTTGTTCATCTTTGATACAGCCCAAAATCTTAATTTGCTATTGACTGATGAAACATAACATTCAGCATTCTTATTTTTATTTATCATCCCAAAGCCAGGAAAACCGGATATTTTAGGTAAGTAAAAATTATTTTTTTTAGTTAATTTTTAATCATTAATGCTTGAATGCACGGTAGTCAGTGGTTTTTGTAACCAAGCACCCAAGTAATTTATAAACGTCCAAATTAAAATTTTTGATTAAAATTTTTTTAAGGTTTAGAGGCAGGTGCGATCGCAATAGCTGATTTGTGTCTTTTATTTTGTTATGTAACCAACAATAATCTAAGGTATTTTATATAGTGACTATTCATCTAAGAGTAACAACGGCGATCGCCTACTCTTTGCCGCTTTTTTATGTGATGTCGCAAAATCAACTTCATAGTAATATAAATGTACTATATATAATTACTTACGCAGGGATAGTCATCTATGCCAAATAAAGCAGATAATCTTAGCAGCAGGCTGGCGCTACCTTCCGGCAACTAATTGATTCAACATCAGCACTAATGCCAGCATACCCAAAATAAACATTAATCCTGCGGGCATAAACTTCCGCGTTTTAGCTAGCCTCATAGCAAAGAAGACTATTAAAACGGCAGTAATAAAAGTTGCCATCAACAAACCCCAAGTTTGTCCTTGTAATTGCCAAAAAGCGGCAAAAATTAGTAATAAACCGCTAATACTACCACTTAATAGAGAAATCTTACTATTAGCCTGAATAGAGCCTATTATGCCGCCAATTATCGACAAAATTCCGTAGGCAAAGGTGGCAATTATACTTAATTCCATTGTTAAAACCTATGTAGATTTTGATTTTACGGCAAGGGTCGGCAGACAATTTACGATAGCTGTCTAGCTACATCACTAAATTGATTGAGTTGATTGATGGATAATCAAGCGATGTCTACAGGAACCACTTCATTCTATGCAAAGATTCAATTCCTCCAGCGCCAAGCAGCATCACTCTTACTTTACCAATCTGTTCTCCAGAACGAAGTAGCGATCGCATTTCTTGATCTGTTGCAAGCTATACGCTACACTGATGCCGATGCGCGGGGTTGCCTCCAAGCCTACGGCAGTTACTTTCACGCCTTAGCTGCTAAAAATCAAAATTGGGAAGATTACCTAATTACTCAAATTCTGATTTGTGAAAATCCCTTTACAAGGCTTGCTCAACAGGAAGAATTGGAGAATATGCCCCTTGCATTAGTAGCAGCAGTTCAGCATGATTTACAAGTGTTGCAGAGTTTATCTGAATGTAGCAGCGCTTGTTTGAGCGAGTGGGTACAAACAGTAGCTCATCTACCTGTTTCACCAATTGTGTGGTATAGAGAGCCAGATAAGATAAATCTGGAGACAGAATTGATGCAGCAGCACCGTCAAGTAACTGCTATGGCCTGTCTACAAAGTTGGGAAAATTGGCCTGATGCGGTAGAAGATTTAGCGGCTTATTATCAGCAATTTGGCACAGGTTTATTTGCAGAGTATCGCGCTTTACGCTGGCAAGGTGGACAGTTTGTTGGTATCCAGCATCCTGATCCAGTTCAAATGAATGTATTAGTAGGTTACGAGTCTCAACGGGACGCTTTGTTAAAAAATACAGAGTTTTTATTGTCAGGTGAGGCAGCACTGCATGTATTACTTTATGGTAGCCGTGGTTCGGGCAAATCTTCTTTAGTGAAAGCTTTGTTGAATGAGTATGGTCATCGCAACCTACGCTTGGTGGAGGTGGCAAAATCTGAATTACAAGACTTACCAAAAATCGTGGAACAATTGCGGGGGGTGCCACAGAAATTTATTATCTTTGTCGATGACTTGTCCTTTGAAGAAGATGACGATGCCTTTAAAGCATTAAAAGTGGTTTTAGAAGGGAATTTAACGGCGCGATCGCAGAACGTAGTAGTCTATGCTACGTCCAACCGCCGTCACTTGATTCGAGAGTTTTTTACAGATAGACCAACGCCCAAGGATAACGAAGAAATCCATGCGTGGGATACGATGCAAGAGAAGCTTTCGTTTAGCGATCGCTTCGGGTTAACTTTGACCTTTGAGGGGGCAGATCAGAAAACTTACTTAAAAATTGTTCGGCATCTAGCAGCACAAGCTGAAATTAATCTTAGCCAAGAAGATTTAGAATTTCAAGCATTACAATGGGCAACACGCCATAATGGTCGTTCTGGACGTACAGCACGGCAATTTGTTGATTTCCTAAAAGCAGATTTGGCACTTCTTAGCGCCAGTAAAACTATATCTGACAATTAGTGGCGGAATTACTTACTTATTGCAATTTTTTAATTACAGAATAAACTTATGCACAAATATTTAGAACCGGGGAATTTCGAGCAAAAATGTGAGGGGTAATGGTCTTAAGAAATACTTCTTCTGACAACTCGAATCGGCTAAAGACAAGCAATACGCACTCAACAGTAGTAAGCAATCGATTTTTTTTAGGAATAGTTGCTTTTAGTGTGAGCTTTGGTCTTAGCCTCGTTCCCAATTGGGATTTTACTAAAGCCTTTCTCACAGGTTCAATTACTGTAATATCAAGCTATGCAGCAGCATTTTGTGTAGATAAGCGGCGTAAAAATCATGAAATGCTGGTTTTAATTTCGCAGCAAAAGCGAATTAGAGAACTTGAAGGACTGAAGTTACGGTTATTTAGAGAAATCAACAAAATAGAAGAGCATCATAGTTTATTATATGCAGAGTCAAAACAACTGCAAAATCAGGTATCAGAATGTCGCAATCAAAGAGATAATCTTCATAGAGAGTTAAGTAGTTTTGCAGGACAAAAAAAACAGCTAGAAACTGAAATAACTACCCTTAAAATTGAAATTGATAACCTAGATAAAAATAAAGTAGAACTAAATAATGCCTTGTCTAATCTGACAGCAGAAAAACGCCGTCTAGAATTAAATTACAATATATCGCGTTCTGAAAGCAATCAGTTGCAAGCCCAAATTCGTGACCTCCAGCAAGAAAAGCAAGATATCGAAAGTAATTTAACCCTCTTAGGCAGACTTAAACCTCAAATAGAGGAAAAGCTATATGAGTTGCGAATTCAACTTCAAGAGTTAGAAATTGAAGTTGCTCAGAAAAATAAATTACTTGTAGATACCATAAATCAAAGAGAAAATATAGAATATAGCCTGAATTTTTTCCAAACCCAAATACTCGAAAAACAAACAGAATTACACCAAATACAAGAGCAAGTCGTATTATTACAAGAAGAACGCGACCTGTTGCAAAACCAAGTTTGGGATTTACTCCAACAAATGGAAACACTTAGCCCAGATTCTTTACCTGAAGAACAGGAAGATGTTCTGGAACTGTTTCCTTTCTCTGAATTACTTGAACCTTTAGAAATAATAGATACAAAAGCCGATGCAACTGAAAAATTACCCCAAGAATGGAGTAATTTTATGGAGCAGCTACCAAGCTATGAAATTCAGGTATTAAAATCTATCCTTGAGCAAGAAAATCCAAATTCTGCTATTAAAAAGATTGCTGAAGCAAATATTACAATGCCAAATTTATTAATTGATTCTATAAATGAACGCGCACATTCTATTCTGGGAGAACTAATAATTAATCCTGACGCGGAAACTCCAGAAATTTACCATGAGCATACAAGCAACGTCAAAAAAATGATTGAAATACATGAAAATCATATATCTAATTAATTTTCATAAAATTAATTAAATCATTCATGCCGTTGTAAAATCATTAGGTTAGTATGGCATATACTTTACTTAACTTACTGGCTGCGAGCCTCTGCGTTCAAAATCAAGTGAGATTACATACATGGCAAAGCTCAAAATCTCGAAAAAAATATCTACTGCTTTGATTAATTCCCTTGGTGCAGGAGTAGTACCAAGGCTAGGAATTGAACATATAGCAGTTGGTCGAGAACAAGAACTAAAAAGCCTTTTACAAAATCTCGATGATATTGCAGAAGGGGTCGCCGCATTTCGATTTATTATTGGCAACTATGGATCGGGAAAAAGCTTCATGCTGCAACTGATTCGCAACCATGCTATGGAGCAAGGTTTTGTTGTCGCTGATGCTGATTTATCTTCTGAACGCCGGCTAGCAGGAACAAACAATGAAGGTTTAGCCACCTATAGAGAATTGATAAGTCGCCTAGCTACAAAAACTCGTCCTGATGGTGGCGCTTTAGTCTCAATTTTAGAAGGATGGATTAATAAAATCCAACAAGAAGTAGTAAAAGAAGCAGGATTACGCCCTAATGATGATGGTTTTGATGACCAAGTTGAAGCGAAAATTAGGGAAGTCGTTCAGTATATTGAAGATTTAGTCCACGGGTTTGATTTTGGCAGCGTAATTATTGCTTATTGGCGCGGTTACCGCTTGGATGATGATAAATTAAAAAATGCCGCTATGCGCTGGTTGCGCGGAGAATTTAGTACAAAGATTGAGGCAAAAGCCGCCTTGGGAGTGCGTGTCATCATTGATGATGATAGTTGGTATGACTACATTAAACTATTCGCCAAGTTTATAGCTGAGATTGGTTATAAAGGGCTGTTAATTCTACTTGATGAATCTGTACATTTATACCAAATATCTACTACAGTTAGCCGGGAAAAAAACTATAATCGACTGCTGGCAATGTTTAACGATACCATGCAATGCAAAGCTGAACATCTCGGTATTGTTATTGGCGGTACTACAAAATTTTTAGAAGATCCAAATCGTGGGTTATTTGCAGATCAGGCTTGGCGAAGACGTACCAAAGAAAGCCGTTTTGTTACCCAAGCAGGTGTTCAAGAATATTCAGGGCCAGTAATTCGATTAAATCCGTTGAGTCAAGAAGAAATTTTGACACTTTTGCAACGCTTAACGGAAATTCATGCTGTTAACTTCGGTTATGAAAAAACTTTAACAAATCGGGAACTGTTGGAATTTGTACAAGAAATTGTCAATCGCTTGGGTGCAGAAGCATTGCTAACACCAGGGGAAATTGTGCGAGATTTTATTAGCGTGTTGAATATTCTTTACCAAAATCCCAAAATCTCTTTTGCTGAATTAATTCATGGTTCTAAATTTAAACCCACTGCGGCAGGTAAAGCCCAAGATGCAGAAGCAGAAGATAATGCAGCAGAATTTAGTTTGTAAGCCATATAAGCTGATTAATTAGACTTGGTGTTATTTCTTCGCTTTTGCCCTCTGCCTTTCACGACTAACCTTCTTGAGCAATTTGCGCTTTTGCCTGTTGCCAAAGTGTTTCTAACTCCTCCAAGCTGTAATCAGATAGGGGGCGGTTAGCAAACGTTTCCATTTTTTGTAGACGTTGAATAAATCGCTGATTTGTGCCTTGTAAAGCGGCGCTAGGGTCGAGGTTATGCCAACGGGCAAGTTGCAACACTGAAAACAGTAAATCACCTAATTCTGCTTCTTGTGCTTCTGGTGTTTCTTCGGCTAAAGCCTGTTGAAACTCTCCCAACTCTTCATGAAACTTTGCCCACACTCCATCAATATTTTCCCACTCAAAGCCTACAGCAGCAGCCTTTTGGGAAATTTTCATCGCCGCCATTAGAGGGGGAAGGGTACGCCCATAACGACTGAGTTTATCACTGAGTTTTTGCGCCTCTTGGGATGCTTCTCCTTTTTCCTCGGCTTTGATTTGCTCCCAATTTTGGCGGACTTCATCTACACTAGCTACCGAAACATCACCAAATACATGGGGATGACGGCGAATCAACTTTTGGGAAATACCTTCAGCAATTTCTTTGAGAGAAAATTGTCCTGATTCGCTAGCAATTTGAGCTTGTAGCACTACTTGTAATAGTAAATCTCCTAATTCTTCTGCGATCGCCTTTTGATCGCCACTCTTGATCGCGTCCACTACTTCATACGCTTCTTCAATTACATAAGGTGTCAAAGTCTGTGGAGTTTGCGCCAAATCCCACGGACAACCACCATCAGGCGATCGCAATTTTGCCACCACCTCAATTAATTCCTGCAACGCCGCCAAAGTATTATTCATAGTTATTATTCATTAAGTTATTCTGCCTTTCTCCCCTGCTCCCCTGCCCCTCTGCCCCTCTGCCCTTTAACTCCCCTTGTCCCCTTCCGCGTCTTCGCCCCTGTAATTCGACGAGCGGTCTTTGATGATTTACGTTTCTTAATTTTGCCACTAGGAAGCAAAGCACGAACACCTTGCTTTTTCACACGCTTATATGCTGAACCACCCCAATCGCTTAAAGAATGGCTCATAGCGCCCAGTTCTAAGCCCAAGAGTAAGGCGAGGAATTCAGTGCTGTAACTAGTTAGCGATCGCCCGACTGTTCCACCCATATCTTGCCAACTTAAAGCAATATTCCACAGCTTTTCGGCAACTGCTAAAGCAAAAATTGCCAAGATAGCTAGCAAGCAACTCAGATAAAGCACCCGTAACGTTGTGCCAATAATTGGGCCGTGGGATAAAAAAGAACGATGGCGCAGGCTTTTTTGATAAGGTAGCCAAATCCAGCGCAAGAAACCCCAGCGTTGATATTGGCGAGAGTAAATATCTAAATCCGGGCCAAACATCAGTCCGCCAAACATAAACCCGCCTGCAACCAATAAAGTTATATTGCTATTGCGAGTCTGCCAAAAAGTGACACCCGCCACGAACGGCAAAGCCCATAATGTAATGCGATCGTGCGTTCGACCAGAGGGCATCCTGAGTCCTTAGTGCTGAATACTGAGTGATTATAAGATAAAAAATATTTTTCCAAAAACACTTGCGCGATGCGAGATAGTTCGCTATATTATTTAATTGTGGGTCAAACGGGTGGTTAGCTCAGTTGGTAGAGCGCCTGCCTTACAAGCAGGATGTCACTGGTTCGAGTCCAGTACTACCCATACTAAAGACAGAAGATAAAGGGCAGAAATGTGACTTTACCCATAACTTTGCCTCAACGATAAGGTTATGGTTCCAGCTTTTGAAGCTCATAGGTAAAACTATAACAGCTTACAAACCAAACTCACGTCGTGCATCATTAAAAGCATCGCGGACTTGTTTATATCTAAAACACCCTGGATTTGTAATTAATTCACAAACGCGAACTTCTGTTGGATAGACATCCTGAGCATTAAGGCTAAGGACAATCTCTCTAACGTCATTGCACAATTTTTCTATGCTTTTGAGACGACAAGCTTTATTGTAATCACGACATTTAGCAGAAATAGCACTACACAAATCTGGAAAGTGTCTAGAAATAGTTCTGTTGTGATGACCTAAATGCTTTGCAACAGTGATTTAACGATCGCCTGCTTTGAGAACTGTTTTATTCTTCCTCTCCAAGCTCACCAAGAGCGTCATCAAATTTGTTGATGATGTCGAGTAATTTTGATACAACTCGCGCAAAGATTTTTTTACGATCTAATAATTTGGGTTTTTCGTTACAAGCACTCAGCACAGTTTCTCTTAATGGCTCTTTCCCAGAAAATTTATAGTCGGCTATCATTTGATTAACAGCTTCGACCTTGAGATTTTCCTCTATACAGAGTTGCCCAATTGCTTCAATACGTTCTTGAGTCCAGAAGTCTTGAAAGACGGTTTCGACTTTTTCTTCGGGTTCAAGGGTGGGTAGCCGCTCTTCGATAAATTTCTCCAGCAGATCCCGTTTACTTCGTAATTGGGCTTCTTTACCAATGAGTTCAAGGATAGAGGCTTTTTGGCTCTGGTACTCTTCTGAGGTGACATCTACTTGCCGATCGCGCTGGAGGTTGCCCAAAAGCTTGAGAATATAGGTGACATTGATTTCGTCTCGCTGGATCAGTTCTAGTTCAAAATCGACTTCCTCGACCAAAGATTCTTTCTCTTCATCGGGTTTTGATCGCGTTCTGTCATAGATGTCCAGATATTTGCTTTTGTAATCTTCAAAGGTTTGTTCATCCAGATTTAAGTCGGAAAAACTAAACTCAGTAAATGATTTACTAACATTCAATAAGCGGATGAGATTACGAAAGGCTTTAACAAACTCAACTTGGTCGTCTTCAATAATAAGTTTATTAACATCGTTGGGAATAGTGGCGATCGCTCTCAATTCTTGCACACCTTCATTAAATTGCTCAGTGTAGTATTCGTAGGGTTCAATGAAAATTTCTTCATTAGCGTTGGGATCGGAAAAGAGGGCAACGGCTTGATCGGTATTCTCCTTAAGATTGCGAAAGCAAACAATATTTCCCTGAGATTTAAGTTCGCCCAATATGCGATTAGTACGGGAGTATGCTTGAATTAACCCGTGGTACTTCAGATTTTTATCAACATAGAGCGTATTGAGTTTCTTAACATCGAAACCCGTAAGAAACATATTAATGACTAACAGAATATCAGCACGTTCATGCTCCTGAAAGTTTTCCCGATCCCTATCCTTCATTCGTTTGGAAATATCTTTGTAGTAAGCATAAAAAGCCTGACTATCTTTAGCTGAATGTTGGGTTTGGTACATCTGGTTATAGTCCGCGATAAATTCATTCAATTTGTCGCGGCTATGGCTGCGGCTGCTCGTATCTGTGCTGATATTGAAATCAGGTTCTCCAATTAAGCCGTTTGCGTCTTCGTCTTCTTCGTTATCGCTGGGGGTAAAAATTGCGATCACTCGTAGGTCATGTAATCCCTGTTTCTGTTTATTTTTGAATGTTTCGTAATAAGTGATTAGGGTATCTACGTTACTGACGCAGAGCATCGCGGAGAACTTTCTGCCGTGGGTTTTACGGTTATGGTTGGCAATAATCCAATCAACAATTAGAGAAATTCGGTCGGGATTTTCAAAGAAGTGGCGATCGCCCTTTGGCTCTGTAATCAGGGTGTCATCTTTGCGTTTGCCCGAATCTTTGACAGCGCCCCAATACTCGACGGAAAATTTAAGAACGTTTTCATCAGCGATCGCATTGGTGATTACATATTTATGCAGACATTCCTCGAATAAGTCTCTAGTGGTGCGTTTACCGTGTTGATTACTGGCAGCGTTATCGGCAAAGATGGGAGTCCCCGTAAAGCCAAACATTTGCGCTTGGGTAAAGAATTTGACGATATTTTTGTGAGTTTCGCCAAACTGGGAACGATGGCATTCATCAAAGATGAATACAATGCGCTTATCTCTCAAACTCTCCATAGCGGCTTCATGGCGAGGCTTTTTGATGGCGGTGTTGAGTTTTTGGATAGTGGTGACAATGAGGGGGTTATCACCAGCCATTTGCTCTACCAGTTGCCGAGTGTTGTCAGTAGTGTCTACACAATTAGGGCTGAAATAATTAAATTCCTTGCTGGTTTGGTAGTCGAGGTCAGCGCGATCGACAACGAACAGCACTTTATGCACCTTGGGAAATTGGGTGAGAATTTGGGCGGCTTTGAAGCTGGTGAGGGTTTTGCCTGAGCCAGTAGTATGCCAGATATAGCCGTTTTTATCAGTATCCTTCACTCGCTCGATGATGGCTTCTACTGCGTAGTATTGATAGGGACGCAGCACCATCAGCACTTTATCGGATTCGTGCAGGACGATGTATTTACAGATCATTTTGGAGACGTGGCATTTCTCCAGAAAGCTATCCGCGAAGTCTTCGAGTTGGGTAATTAGGTTATTATCTTGGTCTGCCCAGTAGAAAGTTTGTTTGTATTCTTGTTTGCGGTTGTTGGCGTAGTAGCGGGTATTGACACCGTTGGAGATGACGAAAATTTGGACGTATTGAAATAGCCCATTGTCTGCGCCGTAGGAATGGCGTTGGTAGCGGTTGATTTGGTTGAATGCCTCTTTAAGTTCCAGTCCTCGGCGTTTGAGTTCAATTTGGACGAGGGGCAAGCCGTTGATCAGCAGGGTTACGTCGTAGCGGTTTTTGTAGTTGCCTTGCTGGGCGATCTGGTTTGTGACTTGGTATTGGTTTTGACACCAATGTTCGGTGTTGAGGAATTCTAGGTAAAAGGTGGTGCCGTCGTCGCGGCTGAGTTCCATTTTATCGCGGAGGCGTTTGGCGCGATCGAAGACGTTGCCTTTGTCGAGGTGGTTGAGGATGCTTTTAAACTCGGTGTTGCTGAGAGTGATACCGTTATGTTTTTCTAGTTGGGTTTTGAGGTTGGCTTTGAGGTCTTCGGCATTGCGAAGGGTGACAGGTTCGTAGCCTAGCCCCGTTAGGCGATCAATCAGCTTTTGTTCGAGTTCGGCTTCAGTTTGGGGCATAGCTTAATTCTCGTTAGGCATAATGACGGGAATCGTTTGGTTGCGCTGCTTTCGATAAATTGTAAAGTCGCTATCCAGGGTTATAATTTGGCTATTTTCGTACACTTCGCTCATTCTGACTAAACAAGCATCGGCGAGAGACATTGGAACTGAAGCATAGCGTTGCATCAGCTTTTCTATGGCTTCAATGTTTTGGCTGAGGATGAAAGGGATAATAATATGACCTTGCTTAATCAGGTTTAGAATCGTTTCTTGTCCGTTGTGAATCCTTTGGGCGAGGAAGCGGCTTCTGTAATTACAGCTTCATTAGTTAAGACAGGGGTGCTGATTTGAGAGAGTTGGGACACTGCCCAAGCGTGAAATTTATCTTTGGGCATGAGGTAGGCAATTAAGACTCCTGTATCTAGGATGGTGGTTCTAGTCATGATCTACCAAATTCTTCTAGATATCTAGGATTATGGGAGAGGTCTTCGAGATTGCTATCGAGGCAACCGATAAATTCTTTAGTCGCTGCGGTGAATGATGTTTCGGCGGTTTCTAGCACAGCAGGTGTTTCGGGTTGTTTATCTTGTTGTTGGCGATCGGCTTGAAATTCTAGGAATTCTACAAATTCGATCACTTTTTTTTGTTGTTCGGGGGGGAGTTGTTGGATTTTTTGGATTGCCATTTCGAGGGTTAGCATATTGGGGAATGGGGAATGGGGAATGGGTAATGCTTTTTAGGGAATGGGTAATGGGTAATGCTTTTGTTTTACTCTCCATTCCCTGGTTCAAGGGTTAAACCGCGATAGACTTGCTCAATTGGGAAATTGAGGTTAATGCTTTTGAGTTCAATTGTGTCGCCTTCTTTGTAGTTAATAATCAACCAGTCGCCTGCTTCGTTTTTATGATATAAGTCGATTTCGATGCTGGTGGAACTGACTAATAGGTAATCTTGTAAGGCGGGATTGTTGCGATACATTCTGAATTTGCCACCGCGATCGTAGGCTTCAGTGCTGCTTGACAAAACCTCAACAATTAAGCAGGGGTAGGTAATATATTGGGTTGTGGTTTTATCGCGATCATCGCAGGTGACGCTGACATCTGGGTAGGTGTAGTTATTTGTGCCGACAATATTAATTCGTAGGTCTGAAGTTGCAGTTTCGCAGCCACTCCCTTCTAAATGATTACTAAACAATGTGATCAATCTGGCAGCAAGTAAGCTATGGTTTTTGCTACCATCGGTCATGGCATAGATACCCATAGGATAAACTTGACCGTTGATCAGTTCGTGTTTTTCTAGTTGCTGTTCTTCCCAAGCAAAGTATTCTTCAGGGGTGAAGTTTGTAGGTTTGTCTTTGGCTGCGAGCATTTTTTTGGTAATGGGTGATTGGTAATTGGTAATACTTTGATTTTATTCGCTATCCCCTAACTTTTCGTTGGCAAAGAAAGAACCTGTACTTCGCTGATTTTGGACAACTGCTTATCATTGGTAATCAACACTGCTGCACACTCCTAAGCACTCGCAAGAATAACAGCATCAGGCATCTTTAAGCTATATTTTCGCCTTAATTGAATTGTTTTTTCGGCAATAGTCGTATCTAGAGATACTTCGATAAGAGTTTTTAGAGTTGAGCGAATTAAATTATCTTCTTGCGAAGATAAACCCTTAAAAGATAAAATCTCAATACTTGTGATGACAGAATAACCTATGTTACCATTGGGTATTGGTTGGGTTAATTCTTGATTGAACAATGAGATCAAAATATTAGTATCAATGAGATAATCCAGTTTCATCCCACTCACTCCGAATTTTCTCTTGCCAAGCTAAAGCATTAACCCCTTGAAAAGCTGTAATTTTCCCTGAGAGTTGGTTAATGGGATGCTCTGAAGCATAATCAGGATTAGATTGACTATCAACTGGTTGACTATGGAGTTTTTGACTCAGATATTGCAAAATCTCCTGTTGTTCTGTCCAAGATAATTGTTCAAGTAAACTAAATACTTGTTCCTTTGTAATTTTCAAGTTCAGCATTGCTTAAATCTCCATATTTTCTATTAGGTAATTGGTAATACTTTTATTTTATTTCTTGTTCCCTTTTTTCAAATAAACAGTTTTTGCAGTAAGCCTTTTTTGAATTTTTCGGTTTGGTCGATTTGGCGGGACAGGATTTCGAGTTTGCGATCAATTGCGGTTATGAAGTTGGCTATTTTTTCTTGCTCTCGAATTTCTGGAAGAAAAGTTTTCCATGAAGCTAAATTTTTATAGTAAAGTCTGGTTCTAGTACCTCCACGTTTTTGCATTACAGCAAATATTTTAAATTCATCACTGTAATTCAATTTTAAGAGTATAAACTTTGAGTTGATATTTTTAGTGGTAAATATTGGATACTCTTTACTAACGGCTATATCCTCACCTGTATCGTTAATATTAAATTTAAATGTAAGATCATCACTCATGTGACGATAAACAAAAAAGTTCTTGGGAACAACTCCGTATTCACCTTCATTTTTAAGTTCCCTATCTGAAAAATATTCTTTTTGCGGTTTTAGACCTTCACGAGAAGAGCTGTAAATAGGTAAATGAGTATTGGCATTGACTCGTTCCTGATGTTCTATTAAAAAATCTCCTAACTTCCTCTCTTCCCAATCAGCAAACTCTGAGCCGATCGCATCTTTAAACCGAATTTTCTGAGAAAATATTTTCTGCATTACGCCGCGTTTGTAGGTTTGCAGCAGTTCCCGTTTGCGGCGGAGTTGGTTTAGGCGCGTATCCACTGCCCCCAAAAAACTAGCGATCTTCTCTTGTTCTGCGATCGAGGGAATTTTAATAATGATTTTTTTGCAAACATCCGCATTTAGCTTGGGTTGTGCTGTACCCGTGTTATATCTGTCGTAGCTCAAGTTTTCTAAGTATGCTACTAAGAAATGATTAGAACCTTTTGCCTTGAGAATATGGGCATGATTATTTACCCAGAATTTTCCTTCGGCAATAAAAGCTATAGGCGTGCTTCTGTTAATAATATTTGCACCATCTTCAGCCAATAAAACGTAAGTTCCATCAAAAATATAATTGTCAATATAATCTATTATTCCCGATGCACCATAGTAAGGATACTCACCCTGCCTTATCTGTCTTTCTTCAGAGCTTAAAGGTATCCTTTTCTTATCATGAAAAACACTAACTTTCTCTAAAGTTGTCGTCTCCCAATCTCCCTCAAACTCAGGAAAGCGCAACACAGGCACATTTTTCTTTAACTTCTTACCCATTACCTATTCCCCATTCCCCATTCCCTAAAACGGTGCCTCAATCCCCAACTCCTCACAAAACCCCCGAATCAGCCGATCCGTCTCCACCATATCCTGATCAACCTTTCGGATCTCCTGCGCCACCGCATCTAAATCAATCTCCTCCTCTTCCTCAAACGTATCCACATAACGCGGAATATTTAAATTAAAATCATTCTCTTCAATTTCCGTTAGCGGGGCGCGATAACTGTACTTCTCCTCCTGCAACCGTTGGCGATAGGTAGAGACAATTTTGTTAACATCCTCATCCCGCAAATAATTCTGGTTCTTTGCCTTTTCAAAATAGGCACTCGCATCAATAAACAAAATATCTTCAGGATTTTCCCGACACTTCTTAAACACCAAAATACAAGTCGGGATACTCGTCCCATAAAAAATATTCGCAGGCAACCCAATCACCGCATCCAACCAATTGCGTTCCTTGATCACATATTGGCGAATTCGCCCCTCTGCCGCGCCGCGAAACAAAACCCCGTGGGGCAACACCACCGCCATAATGCCGTTCTCATCCAGGTGATGCAGCATATGCTGCACAAAGGCAAAATCTGCCTTAGAACTGGGAGCTAATGCCCCATACTGACTAAAGCGATCATCTGACTCAAACAGCTTATTGGCGCTCCAATTGGCTGAAAATGGCGGATTCGCCACCACCGCCTCAAACCGCATTCCCTCATGCTGTGGATGCTCTAGCGTATCCTCTTGCCGCAGATCAAAATTGCGATAATGCACCCCATGCAAAATCATGTTCATTCGCGCCAGGTTGTAGGTCGTGCGGTTCATCTCCTGCCCGTAGAAATCTCCGACTGACTCCACCTCCCGCGCCACCCGCAACAGCAACGAACCCGATCCACAAGTGGGGTCATACACCGACTTCAGACGGCTCTTCCCCGTCGTCACAATCTTCGCCAACACCTTAGACACCTGCTGCGGCGTGTAAAACTCTCCCGCCTTTTTCCCCGCACCACTGGCAAACTGCCCAATCAAATATTCATAGGCATCCCCCAGAACATCGCTCTCGGTTTCCTCTAGCCGAAAATCGATCTTGTTCAAATGCACCAAAATCTTGGCAATCAGCGCATTCTTTGCCTTGGGAGTCCGCCCCAACTTCGTCGAAGTCAGATCCAAATCCTAAAACAAGTGATCAAAATCCTCTTCGCTGTCCTTGCCCATTGTCGAGCGTTCAATACTGTTAAGCACCTGGGCGAGATCATCCAAGATAAAATTAGACGACTCAAAATCCTCGTCTGCCAGATTTTCCTCATGGGCTTTTTTCGCCCCTAACGCCCGTTCCGCTAAAGAACTGAACAACTCCGACGGCTTGAGGAAATACCCTAGCGAGGCAATGGACTCCTCCTTAATTGCCTCTAAATATTCCTGCCCTTCCTGCGAAGATTCATCAAGCTCTAGAAAATCAATCCGATCCTCAGCCAAAATCTCATTGGCGTAAAGATGCTGACGCTCAGAGAGGTACTTATAGAAAATAAACCCTAAGCAATAATCCCGAAACTCATCAGCATTCATTTTGCCCCGCAGCGAATCGGCAATATTCCAAAGCTGGGTTTCTAGCTTTTTCTTAAAGCATAGACTAACACACAAGGTGATTCGTTTGTACAGTGCGTAAGTCCTATATTAATGCTCTGGAAAAATCCTTCTATGCCACTGGCGGCAAGGCTGGCAAAAATGAGGATGGCTATAGCTTATTTCGATGTGATACCCGATCGCTCCATAACCGCAGAGGCGCGGAGGACGCAGGGAAAGAAGTTAGGTTTGAGAGTTGTTGAGTTGTTGCCAAACTCTTTCAGGTGTCATGGGGAGTTGGCGGAGTCTACATCCTGTGGCTTGGGCGATCGCATTGGCGATGGCAGGGGCTGTACAATTGGTTGTAATTTCTCCTACGCCTTTAGCACCGAATGGGCCGTAAGGATCGGCTGCTTCTACTAAAATTACTTCCATTGGTGGCATATCTGCGGCTGTGGGGATGCGATACTGGCGCAATGTGGGGTTAAGAATTTGTCCTTGTTCATCAAATAATAATTCTTCGGTTAAAGCATAGCCAATTCCCATTGCAATTCCACCGGTTGCTTGTCCGTGGCACATACGCGGATTTATTGCTTTACCTAAATCAATTGCTTGTACGCATCGTAAAACTTGAACTTTACCTGTTTCTGTATCAACTTCTACTTCTACTCCTTGCACGGCGAAAGTTAAAGTTGATTCATCTGCTGTATAGGTGACTTCGACGCTAGTTTCACCTGTAGAAAGTAGTTTTTCGGCTGCTAGTTTCACAGCTTGTCCAGAAATATAAACTGTTGCAGAAGCATAAGAACCTGCATCAAAAGGTGTCTTTTGGGTATCGCCGGAAATGATATTAATATCCGCAACGCTGACATTTAAAACTTCTGCTGCTATTTGTCGCAGTGTTGTATCTGAACCTGTGCCAACATCTACTGAACCTGTTCTTAATTCATATTTGCCATCAGGTAACAAAGATAATTTGACGCTAGCAACGTGGATTTTACATAAACCACTTCCTTGCATGGAAACGGCAAACCCGACACCACGACGGCAAGAACCTTCTATAATTGGTGCTGTATTAGGAACATAATTTAGAGACTGGATAACTTTTTCCCAGCATTCTTGAACGGCGTAGCTACCAATTAAGTTAAAGTGGCTATCAGCGTTGCCTAAATTAATTACATCTCCCGCACAAATTAAGTTTTTACAACGCATTTCTACAGGGTCAATATTTAATTTTTGAGCAATTTCATCGATTTGAATTTCCATTACAAAAGTGCCTTGAGTTGCACCATAACCGCGAAATGCACCCGCAGGCATTGTATTTGTATAAACGGCGAAACCTTGAAATCTTTTATTTGGGCAACGATACAAACCTAAAGGTATATAACCTGATAAAAATACCACTGTCTGTCCATGATTGCCATAGGCTCCTGTATTGCCAATAACTTCCATATCTTGGGCAACAATTGTACCATTTGCTTTCACGCCAGTTTTAATTTTAATTTTCATTGCATGGCGGCTATTTGTGGCAGTAAATTCTTCTTTTCTAGTAAATTCCCACTGCACGGGTTTGCCTATCCGCAACGTTGCTAAAACACATAAATCTTCTGATAAAATCTCTTGTTTATTACCAAAGCCACCACCAAGCTGTGCTTTATAAACTCGAACTTTATCTTTAGGTAAATTGAAGATTTGTGAAACTAACCTTTGACAATGAAATGGTACTTGGGTACTCGAACGGACAACTAAATTACCATCTGCTTCTAGCCAACTAACAGTTACATGAGGTTCCAGGTGGACGTGTTGAACTGCTGGTAAATTATAAGTATTTTCGACAATTAAATCTGCTTCTTTAAATCCCTGTTCTACATCACCAGATTCGAGAAATATTTTGCCAGAAATGTTGCGATTTTTATCAGGTATTTGGGTTGATTCTGGCTCATCGTGAATTACAACACCACAATCGTTCATTGCTTGGTGAGGGTCGAGAACATAGGGTAAAATTTCGTAATCAACGCTAATTAATTCACAGGCTTGTTCGGCAATACTGGGTGATTCTGCAACTACAGCTGCCACGCGATCGCCTACAAATCTTACTTTATTATCTAATAAGTAATGATCTAGCGGATCGGGTACTGGTTCAGCGTGACCGGCTGTGGTATAGGGTATTCTGGGGACATCTTCGTGGGTGAAAATGGCAACTACACCAGGGAGTGCTTTCGCCTTTGCGGTATCGATGTTGCGGATACGGGCATGAGGATGAGGCGATCGCAGTACCTTAAGATGTAGTAATCCTGGTGGTGCAATATCTGCTGTGTAGGATGCTTTCCCCGTAACAATTGCTGTGCCGTCTTGTTTGGGAATGCTTTTTCCTACAGACTCTAAAGAATTTGGAACCGCCGTACCGATATTACATCTGTGTTTATCAGTGTTTATCTGCGGTTGATGATATTGCAGAATACTTTCAATAATTGCTTGATAACCTGTACATCGACAAAGATTACCTTTTAAAGCTAAACGTAATTCATCTTCTGATAACTCCGGTAACTTTGCCGCACTCATAATCATCCCAGGAGTGCAGAAACCACATTGAAAACCTTGTGCAGCCAAAAATGCTTGCTGTATTGGTGCAAGTTCCCCATTCTGAAAAAGTCCTTCAATTGTCGTTACTGAATCATTAGCAATTCGCATTGCCGGGTAAATGCAACTATGAATTGGTTTATCATTTACCCAAACAGTGCAAGCACCACAATCACCAGAATCGCAAACACGATGGACACCAAAATAGCCTAATTTGCGTAATAAAGTTAACAGGCTAGTTCCAGGGGCAAATTTTTCTGTATAAGGTTGGTTATTGACTAAAAATTGTAATTTTGACATTTTAATTGTTGCAGACATCGCCTGAAAAGAACTATAATTATTTCTCTACGATAATTTGCACTTGCCCTAGCATCTTCAATAAAATTCTCGTTGGTTAATAATGCAGTAAATTGCGTTTCGCTAAGTTCTATCTTGTCAAATTCCAGCAGGCGGGGTGCAGCGACACTAGCAGCAATTACACACCGTAATTTTTGATTATTTCTGGCACTAACCACAATTGCTAAAGCGGGATCAGTTACTGCAATACTAAAGCGTTGATAATTGATTTGCCAAGTTAAATTAGACAACGGAATTATAACCCGCCTCAATATTTCTCCTGGGTGCAAAATTGTCTGGCGAGAACCAATTTGAAAGTCTTTTGCTGCAACTTGACGCGACTCTCCTTTTAAGTTCCAAATCTCGTAACTTGCATCTAAAGCCACCATTATCGGTGCTAAGGTTCCTACCGATAAAGCTAGACAAATATTGCCTCCTACAGTTGCTACATTAATTACTTTTAATGATGCTGCTAGCGCAGAAACAGCACTTTTTAATCCCTCAACTGCTATCCATTCTGATGACCAGGAATATTCCAATAATTTAATTAATGGACAAGTTGCCCCAATAATTAAATAATTTTTTTGAATTTCAATTTCTGACCATCCCAAATGCTGTGTATCTACTAACACTTTCAGATATGGTTGTGGTTCAGAAAAAAGCCAAGTTCCCCCAGCTAACCAAGCCCAACCATTACCCCAGTTGGTAATACTTTGAACGTCATCAGGACTTAAATAACCTTCTACGTTTGGTAAATCCATTTTTTATTGAAACGTAGATTTATATTAAATATCTAATTGTATTTCATACCCCAAACGTTTTGGTAGTGAAATTTTATAAACATCGCCTTGGTTCATCTCATCTGGTGATTTCATTTGGCTTAAGGCGGTGACAACTTCATCAGAATTTGCTGTCAGGATCACAACCGGGCGATCGCAGGCTATGGGAAAATCATGCCAAGTGCCAAGATGCAGCAATAGTCCGAAACCAGGGGGAAATCTTAGCGCTTTCACTTGATTTAAATCAGGTAAGCTTTCATCTTGTGCATGATTTGGTGGTGCCATCACCATAATAAATGGTGCTTGTCCCAAACCAATAAACATTTGGGTCATGTGTATATGACGTTCTAGCCAAATAATTGGTGGATACCCTGGTAGAATTTTTGCAGTTCTAAAAGTTGCTGTTCCGCGATAGCTAAAGTCAATATTTTCGCCTTCTAGTACCCGTTCTTGATAAAAGGGAATTCCTAAGCCGGGTTTGCTGACATCATCACCTAATAAATGCCCATAGAGTTTGATGTTTTCTGCATCGACATCAATTACAGGTATTTTTAAAACTTTGGTTGAGGAAAGATTCATAAATTAACACTTTTGCATTTAAATTTATTAAGAGTTTTGAACCACCGAGAAATTTTGATAATTATCTCGGTTTCTCGGCGTTATTATGTGATTTATTCATCCATTCATAAATACCTTCACCTGTCGTTATCCAGGTATCAGACTTATTTTTAATGTGTAACAAACATTGTTTTAAATATTTTAAGCGTAGGGGTTGCCCGACAATAAATGGATGTAAACCAATTGCCATGATTCGCCCTTGTGATTCCCCATCCTGCCACAGTTGATCAAATTGGTCTTCAATAGCTTGGGCGAATTCTACACCCGAAAAGCGATTACTTAAACATAAGCTAATATCATTTGCTTCTATAGTATAAGGAATTGCTAACAAGCGACCATTAGGTATGGGATACCAATAAGGTTGGTCATCATTTACCCAGTCCGCAGTATAAACAATTCTGGCATTATGTAATAGTTCAAAGGTTGATTCTGTAATTGAAAATCCTGGAGTTAACCAGCCTTTAGGAGTTTTGCCAGTAGCTTGTCGGAGTAAATCTATGGTTTGATTAATTATCTCAATTTCAGTTTCCCGATTCATACCACTATGCCCAGTGGAATTATTAATCCCATGCGCCATGATTTCCCAACCATATTGCTGCATGGCTGCCATAATTTCAGGATAAAGTGTACAAATTTCACCGTTAACTGCTGCTGTAACCGGAATTTCTAACTCAGCAAATAGTTCAAATAATCGCCAAATTCCCACACGATTACCGTAGTCCCGCCAACCATAGTTTGCAATTTCTGGATAACTATTTAAATGAGGTTGAATTGCCGTTCCCGGTTTGCCAAAGGTGAAGTGTTCGACATTCATCACCACCCAGACGGCAACTCTAGCGTTATTCGGTAATTTTAATGCCGGACGTTGAGTAATCGGTTGAAAAGATGGAGGCAGCATTATTAATAATTCAAAATTTCAAAATTTTTCAATTATTTTAATTATTAATGCAAAACCTTGGAGCATTCTTAGTTGGTTGTATTCTACACAACTTCATTTAAGGGTATATAGCAATCCGATTTGATTTCTGAATCGCTCGTAGAGGTAAGGGACTGGGGATTGGGGACTGGGGACTGGGAAGAAGGAATAAAGGTGTACTGAATTTTGTTCAAAAATCAAATATGAGTCCTATAGTATCTCTAATTACATCTTAATGATTAAGACGGAAATCGCAGACCAGTTACTTAATTTGCGCTTGCTTGTAGATTAATATATCCGCGGCTAGAAGACAAAAGAATAAAATACCTTGAAATATACTAGCCTTGGCTAAGGGTAACCCCAGTTTAATTTGTAATAATTCGCTGCCTACGCACAAAAGTACCATCAGCAAAAGAGATAAAATTATGCCCAGTGGGTTTAACCGACCAATCAAGGCGGCGATAATGGCAGTATGGCCCTAACCTGGAGAAATGCTGGGGCGTAGTCCAATAAAACCAGGGACTTCGCACACTTGTACTTGATGATGCGATCGCTTTCTATCCCAGCATAAGTTTTCAGATTACCAGAAACTACCAACGGCGATCGCACTGTGTTAGATTTGATGCCCATCTTAATTTTGTTGTTAATCAAAAAATAATAGCGCCTACCTATATAGTTAGGTAAGCGCTATTGTTTTAGTTTAGCCCGACACTAAAAAATGCTTAAATCCATTCTTTGATGATTACTAATAACTGGGACAAAATTGAATTGTTTATACAGTGCTGCGATGGTTCAGCAAGTTCCACAAAAAGACAGCAATAATTGCACCAAGAACTGCTAATAAAATACCAGGAATACTCAAACTAGGAGCGGCTAGCGCAAAGTTTCCTGTGGTGAAGAACACACCCAAACTACCGCCGATAAAAGCACCGATAATTCCTAATAAAATGGTTCCCAGAATGCCGCCACCTTGATGACCAGGGTAGATAGCCTTAGCAATAGCACCAGCAATTAGACCTAAAACAAGCCAAGCAATAATGTTCATTGTTCTGAATTTATTAAACGTTTTTTGATGAAAGTAATAGTAACAGTCGCAATATTGTTGACCGATCTGCCAACAGAAATAATTATTGGCAGCCTTAAGGAATACTTAAATTACTACCACATTATTTGATATTCATCTATATAGATTAAGAAAAAGCTCCTAGCAGTTATTTAGCTAGAAGCTTATTAAACTATTGCTTGGTAATTGCAGTATAGGCATTTATCATGACCTACCTCTTCTACTAGAAGAATTAAGCTAAGGTGTTTAAGGCTGTCTCTAAAGAAATGTAAACTAATTACCAGATAACCGCTGATGCGAGATTTAATCGGCAATTGCTGTAACTATTGACTACGCCGCAAGCAGCATTGCGAGAGTTTTATCAACTTATTGGTAGAGGTACAATTGTTTATTCATACCTACCATGAAGACCGTAAAAACAGAACAGCAGTTTATTGCTTTTTAAGTTATGGACTTCAAGTACAGATGGAAAAATGGCGCACCGCCAAGTCGAGATGAAGCAGCACGGAATCAGCATTTATTGGATGAAAGCCAGTTCAATAATGAGCAAGATCGGACACTAGCAGAAGAAATGGCCCGGAAACAACTAGGCGTACCTGCTCCAACCTTAGATGAAGAACGTTCTATACTGCCGAAAGCTGCACCACCCGATCAGCAACAGAAGTAGCTGTAGAAGGTAATAGGGATTGGGGACTGGGGATTGGGGTCAGAAGGCAGATGGTAGGAGGCAGAAGGTAAGAAAGCTGAGAAGATAGAAGCCTTTGCATTATTTTTAACTGCATAGTTATTTCCGTTGCACTGTACTAGCTTTGAAATTCTTGTGCGCCTTCCTTTGCGCCTACCCTGCGGGAACGCCTCCGGCGAATGCGCCTTTGCGTGAAAATAAAAAGAAATTTACTAGCTTGGCGCAAATACTAATGAAAGCTACCAACTTAGAGACCCTCATCGCTTCCTTAGAAGGCATAGAAACCATCACCGACCCCACCCAAGTAGCCAAATTATCCCAGGACTATCACACCTTTAGCCCCATTCTCGTACCCAAATTAGCAGAAAAAGTTGGAGATATCGTAGTCCGTCCCGCCAACGAAGCAGAAGTAATCAAAGTAGCCGCAACTTGTGCAAAACACCGCATACCTATAACCGTCCGAGGTGCAGGAACAGGAAATTATGGACAATGCGTACCCCTACATGGTGGCGTAATTCTCGACATGACCAAAATGCACGAAATTCTTTGGGTAAAACCAGGAGTAGCGCGGGTAGAAGCTGGGGTAAAATTAGCAGCCTTAGATAAACAAGCTAGAGAAATCGGCTGGGAAATGCGAATGGCCCCCTCAACCTACCGCACAGCGACAATTGGCGGATTTATTGCTGGTGGGAGTGGAGGTATTGGGTCGATACAATATGGCTTATTAGGCGATCGCGGCAATCTTTTAGGACTGCGAGTGGTAACTTTAGAAGATGAACCCCGTGTTATCGAGTTACGCGGCGATGATGTGCAAAAAGTTAACCATGCTTGGGGGATTAACGGCATCATCACTGAACTAGAAATTCCCTTGGGGCCAGCTTATCCTTGGGCAGAAGTTATTGTCACCTTTAACGACTTCATGACAGCCGCCAAGTTTGGTAATACCCTTGGCAATGCCGATGGCATGATTAAGAAGTTAATAAGTGTCTTTGCATCACCAATTCCCCAATACTTTCACGCCTTGCAAGAGTACATCCCCGCAGGTACTCACCCAGCATTTTTAATGATTGCCGAACCCAGCTTAGAATTATTACCTGGATTAGTACAACAATTTGGCGGACAAATTACCTATCAAAAATCTGCACAGGATACAGGTAAAGGCACACATTTAGCAGAATTTACCTGGAACCATACCACCTTACACGCCCGGACTGTAGATACCTCAATTACTTATTTGCAAAGTATTTTTCCTGCTGATCCTAACTTGCAATTAGTCGAACATTTGTATCATTACTTTGGTGATGAGGTGATGATGCATTTAGAATTTTTTCGGGTGAAGGGGGCGGTCATTCCCGGCGCTTTGCAACTAGTACGCTACACCACCGAGGAACGACTCAACGAAATTATCCGCTACCACGAGGCGCAAGGTGTGATGATTGCCAATCCCCATACATATATTATTGAAGACGGTGGCAGAAAAGTAATTGATCCTGAGCAGTTAAAGTTTAAGGAAATGGTTGATCCTCATGGGTTGATGAATCCTGGTAAAAGCAAAGTATTAGAATTCAAAACTGACAGATAAACACAGATAATTTGCTTGTGTGTATATCTGTGTAACTTTTGGGAAGTTAGATGCTGAGTATCTACAATCTGTGGTTTGATTTTAAGAACCGTGGAAAGAATTCAACATTTAAAATCTAAAGTCACTCAAGCATGATTGAAATTGACGGTTCCTACGGAGAAGGAGGCGGACAAGTTCTCCGCACCTCATTGAGTTTAGCTGCTATCACTGGTCAACCTATCACCATTGCAGGTATTCGCGCCGGGCGCAAAAGGCCAGGACTAGCAGCACAACACTTAACAGCAGTTCGCGCGGCGGCAAAAATTTGTCAAGCCAAACTGCGGGGTGATGCCTTGGGTTCTATGATGTTGGAATTCATTCCCGGTACTTCTGTACAGCCAGGACATTATACTTTTGATGTTACAGAAGCACAGCAAGGTGGATCGGCTGGTGCAATGACACTCGTTTTACAGACTATTCTTTTGCCTCTGGCAATGGCCTGTGCTGGCTCCCAACTGACTTTAAAAGGCGGAACTCATGTTCCCTTTAGCCCAACCATGACATACATTGAGCAAGTTTATTTGCCAATGCTACGACGTATGGGGGTAGAGACAACAGCAAAGTTACGCGCTTGGGGATGGTATCCCCAAGGTGGGGGAGAGATGCAGATACAGGTAAGTGGTGGTGACAAAATTAATGGGATCACCTTGCTGGAACGGGGTAAGTTGCAGCAGGTACGGGGACTAGCAGTTGTGACGGAATTGGCTTCGCATATTCCCCAACGGATGGCTAATCGTGCCGAGAATTTATTGCGCGAAGCGGGATTGAAAGCTAATGTACAGGCATTACGAGAAAAAGGTGTAGCACCAGGGGCGGGTATTTTTTTAACTGCTGAGTATCAGCACAGCTTGACTGGATTTGGTGGGTTTGGGCGTTTGCGATTACCAGCTGAGAAAGTTGCAGACATTGCTTGCCGACAACTGATAGAGTTTCATCATACAGGCGCACCGATAGATGAACATTTGGCAGATCAATTATTATTGCCAGCGGCTTTAGCTTCACAAGAAAGTCGGTATCGGACAGCTGAGATTACTAGGCATTTAACAACAAATGCTGCAATCATTGAGCAGTTTGGGCTAGCACGGGTAACTGTAGATGAATCTGAAAATATGGTGATGGTAATGCCTCGTGTCGGCGAAAATACTCCTTAAATTAACCAATTCTGTCGCTTATTCAATAGACCTGCCTTGAAAATAGGGACTGGGGATTGGCGACTGGGGGCTGGGGAAGAAATATTTTTATTCCTTCGTTGTGCTCGCGTAGCGTGCGCTTTGCGCTCACCGTGTTCATGGCGTCTCTGCGTGAACCTATTCGTGCAACAGGTCTAATATTTACCTGTATCATACCTAGAAAGGAGAATCAAAGACTCATTAACGGAGTTCTGATACTCGTTGATGAGGCTCAAAGACTCGTTCATCTAGCTCAAAGACTCGTTCATCTAGCTCAAAGACTCATTCATCCAGTTCAAAGACTCATTCATCTAGCTCAAAGACTCGTTAACGGAGTTCTGATACTCGTTCATCCAGTTCAAAGACTCGTT
>NZ_JCACKA010000073.1:0-102608 GCF_059505145.1 Mojavia sp. | reverse complement strand
GTTGAGAGTTTTGAGGAGTTTGCCAGAGATGTCCCAGAGTTTGACTGTGCTGTCATCACTTGCAGTCGCTAGGGTCTTGCCGTCGGGACTGAAACTCACACTATAGACAGAACCGCTATGCCCGTTGAGAGTTTTGAGGAGTTTGCCAGAGATGTCCCAGAGTTTGACTGTCCTGTCATAACTTGCAGTGGCTATCGTCTTGCCGTCGGGACTGAAACTCACACCCCAGACAAAACCGCTATGCCCGTTGAGAGTTTTGAGGAGTTTGCCAGAAATGTCCCAGAGTTTGACTGTCCTGTCATAACTTGCAGTGGCTATCGTCTTGCCGTCGGGACTGAAACTCACACCCCAGACAAAACCGCTATGCCCGTTGAGAGTTTTGAGTAGTTTGCCAGAGATGTCCCAGAGTTTGACTGTGCTGTCAGAACTTGCTGTGGCTAGGGTCTTGCTGCCGTCGGGACTGAAACTCACACTATAGACACTACCGCTATGCCCTTCTAAAGTGTTACGTTCTCTGAATTTATTTTCATTTGGTTGTAAGTACACCGCCTGTCTTAATGCGGCAATTGTCTGTGTGCGGGTGCTTGGGGTTGCCAATTCTGCATTTTTTAGGTTTCCTGCTGCCTTTAAGCCTTCTATCAGGGCATCCCAAGGTTGCTCTGAGACAAAAAATGCCTCGCTAGAGTTAGTCAAAGCATTGATTTCACTAACATCGGCTTGTTTTTTTTGCTCTTCTGCCCTGCGTGCTGCATCCCAGGCGGTTACTGCTAACCCAGCCAATACCAATCCGGCTGCAACTGAACCCATCAGGGCGCGTTTGAGAAAGCCATTGAGTTTGGCTTCACTTAGCTTTCTTTGCTTTCTTTCTTCTTGCAGTTGCGCCATCAACTCTTTTAATTGTGGCTCTTTTTGCTGGCGGATAAAGGCGGCTAAATAGTCATGCACCAGTTGATAACGGTCTGCGGGGTTTTCTGGTAATAAAACCACCAAGCCAGATTTCACAAAAATTTGTAATACTAACTCCAATCTACTGGCATCTAAGACTTGATCTTTCGATCCCCCCGCCTGCGGCGACCCCCTTAATAAGGGGGTGGAAGGAGTGATATTATTATTGCCCCACTTGGGGATAAAAGAAGAAATATAGCCCCCCTTTTCAAGGGGGGTTGGGGGGATCTGCGAAGACTGAATATTGCTAAACGAGAAATATTGCTGCAAATCCCGTTTTAGTTCAGCGCGAGTCTTCAGGGGGCGAGTCCCTTTTTCATCGGTAAGCAAATACAGCAACAATTCCGCCGCTTGTTTATTCTCTACACCGCAGTCATCAACCACCTCTGCTAAGTAGCGCTTCACTAGTTCTTCTTTAGCGTTATCCCCAAATTCTTGATACTTCGCCAAAGTTGTAACGTTCTCGGTTTGCAGTTGCGCCCCCACCACCTGCAACTCAATTGGGCGCACTTCTCCCAGTTCGCCGGCTAAATCTGTAACTAGTTGGTCAATTAAAGCAGGTTCTAAATAAAAGCTAGTATTTTCAGTTAAACGCTGAATAATTAACTTGGTATCAGTGGGCGAAAAATTCCCTAACTCATAAAGGACATTATTGCTGAGAATATCATTACCAATAATCTTCAGACTCGATAGGCGATTGCACTCCAGCAAATAATGCAGATAATCCACCCGCAGTGACAAAATCACTTTTACAGAGAGGATATTTAGACATTCTCCCAAGAATTCAAAAAACTGCCGTCTTTGTTTTGCTTCTGGGTAAACAAAGAAAAATTCTTCAAACTGGTCAAAAATTAACACAGTTCGCAGGTTGCGCTGTTCGTTTTCTCGCAATTGGGTGAGGAGGGCGGGAGGGGAGATGGGGGGAGGGGGAGACACGGGGACGCGGAGAGGTTCTGAGGGAGATGAATGAGGTTCTGAGAGAGATGAATCAGTATCTGAGAGAGATGAATGAGGTTCTGAAGGAGATGAATCAGTATCTGAGAGAGATGAACGAGTATTTGAGAGAGATGAATCAGTATCTGAGGGAGATGAATCAGTATCTGAGGGAGATGAATGAGGTTCTGAGGGAGATGAACGAGTATCTGAGAGAGATGAACGAGTATCTGAGAGAGATGAACGAGTATCTGAGGGAGATGAATAAGGTTCTGAGGGAGATGAACGAGTATCTGAGAGAGATGAATGAGGTTCTGAGGGAGATGAATCAGTATCTGAGGGAGATGCTTCCAGTTCTAACTCTCCCCCTTCTCCTATCCCCCCGTCCCCTTGTCCCCTTGTCCCCTTGTCCCGCCTGTCCCCCAACACCCGCCCCAACTCCTCAACCCAATTGGTGTAGACGCGGATGGCGACAACCAAGTTATCTTGAATCCCGATGGCTTTCTTTTTTAAAGCCGGAATTAGTCCCGCATTCATTAAGGAGCTTTTACCTACACCCGATTGCCCATGAATTACGATTAATTTATAGTCAGGGCGACCGATGCGTTCAATTAACCGTTCTACATCCAATTGACGACCAGATGCGGCAATTTCTGGGGCGATATTATCATTATTATCAACTTGTAAAGGTGTGAGAACTTGCGTCCCTAGCTGTTTTGTAGCTTGTAATCTACCTGCACCAATAAACGCCCGTAAACCAAATTGCTGTTCGATAGAACGTGCTTCTAGTTTGGTATCATAAGCTGAAAGATATTGCTTTTGTTGAAAATAGAGCTTTTGCAAATTATCCAAAATCTCTAAATAAAGCTGCGGTTCGTTGCCAGTAACACCAATATTTTTAGCCGCTTCTGAATTTTCAATAGCTATTTCATATTGCGCCAAATTTTGTTGTGCTTGCGCCAAAGTTAATAAGCATTCTTGACGAATAGCCTGGTGATGAGAAACCGCAGTTACACGAACTAAGTTAGCCTGCACTGACTGTTCAGCCTCAGATAATATTGCTAATGCTCTTTGGGCTAATTGTTCTGCTTGTTGCCAATTATTTTTTACTAAAGCTACTTCAGCTAAAAAACCATAATCTTGAGCTATCTTAATTGTATTTTTTTCGGCTTGATGAACAATTAAAGCACGTTCTGCCAGAGCTTTTATTTGCTCCCAATCTTTTAAAAAACGGAGAATAATGCCAAATTTATCTAGAGAATTGGCAACTAAATCGGGACGTTGGGCGGCATCAAATGCTGTGATAGTTTGCTGGAGATAGTTATTAACTAAAATTTCTGGCAGTTTTAAATCGCTGCTATACAAACTCTTTCCACCTTCGCTGATTTTATTATTAACCAGTGGTTGAGTTTTATTATCTAACTTCGCTTTTTCGTAATAGCAAATTGTAATTTGAGTAAGTAACTTACCTTGACGCTCAAAATTTTTACTTGCACGCCAAAAAGCTAAACTTTGATTGTAATGTTCTATAGCTGCATCAAAATTTTTATTTATTGATTCAACTAGTCCTAGTAAAAAATCACAGTTGGCTTTTAACTCAGCTTCTATATCTTGCCCTGATTTTTGTAATTCTTGCCAAGCTGATTTAATTTCGGCAATAATTTCTAAATTTAAATTTAAATAATTATCAAATAATAGTGATGCTGTTTGGTGAATAAACTCAATTAATTCAGTAGTGCCAATATCAAAATCTTTCGTAGTTGCCCAACTTTCTAAATCCGGCGCTAGCTGCATCAGTTGTTTGTAAACTTCATCATTAACCCACAGCACTATCGGAAAAAGGAAACTTTTACGAAACTCCTCCCGCACCTGATTAGCCGAAATTAACATCTGAGACAAATCTTGCAATTTGTCTAACCCCACTATCATCAAAGCTTGGACATTATCCCCAAAATCTTCACGAATGGCGGTGTAAAGTGTCCTTTGAGATGGCTTGAGATATAAAACGCTAATTTTGACAGCACAGATTTCTTGTAGTTTGGCAATTAAGCGATCGCGCTGTTGGGCATAATTGCACTTTGCCAAAATCAGCTTAAACTGCCCTACAGAAGCTTGAATTGCCCAAGCTAGTTGTTGCAGTGCGCGATCGTTGTTGATTTGCTGTTCACTCATAATTTAAAGGGCAGGGGGCAGGGAGCAGGGAGCAGGGGGCAGGGAGCATTAGAAATTAGCGTTTTATGAGCCAAGGTGATGGATTGTTGATTATAGTTACTAGAATGGCTAAAACTCGGTTGTAAGCTGCATAAAGTTCTCTGCCTGTATCAACGTCTAAATAACTACATTTGACAGCAAATTTAAGCCAAGTCTGAGTTTCTGCTGCTTCGGCTTCGGAATCATTTAATTTTGCAATAAAAGCAGCTTCATAACGACGTTTTCTCCATGCCTCGGCTAAATTCGCACAAACAGAACGTGATGACCTACGAATTTGGTCAGTTAATGAATATCTTTCCTCTATAGGAAACTTCTTAGATAATTCAAAAATTTTCATGGCTACATCAAATGCCATTTTGTATACTTCTAAGTCTTCATGACTTTTGATTGGTTCTTTTTCCATTCCTCTGCTCCTTACTCGCTGCTTTTTCCCCTGCTCCCTGCCCCCTGCCCCCTGCCTACTCAGCCCTGCAACTCTCTGGCTTCTGCCAAGATCGGGTTAACATCAAACCAAGACTCGCCGCGATCGCGGTATTCAAATACAAAGCGACTGCGAATCAGTTTTTGATATCCTTGATCGTCGCTGACTCTTTTTCTATGCTTGACGTGACGTAATAATTGCCACTCATCATCAGAAATTGGCATGGTCATTTCATTCCGACGGGCGCGGATTACTTGTTCTAAGGTGTCACAAGATAAGGGAAGGGTCATTTCTTCCATAATCCAGGTATTCAACAGCCGCAGTAAGTCGCGCACATGACCACCACTCGCACTGCATAACCGTTCTAAGGCTGTTACATCATCAAAAATCTCTGGAATTTTGCTTAAGCGTTCCTCTGGTTGCAAGTCAGGAAAAGCCCTAGCCAAAACCATCTGCTGCATTAGCGCCATTCCCTGTTCATGGACGCTACCATCAGGCCACTGTACCGGAACCATCGGCAAAACTTTCGGATCTTCTGGGAATCGCTGGGTCAGCATTCCGTAATCATTGGAGAATTTCAGCGACAGAGGCATTGTATAAACTAAATGACAATTTAGTTTGGTCAAAAACTCTCCTTGATCCACAAACAGATATTCCTGTTGCGGACGACCCCAAGACTTGACACGATTATCAATGCGGTCAAGGTTATCGACAATTACTACTAAACCTTTTTTACCTTGCTGCTTGAGTTTGGCGATCGCAGGTTCTAGTAGTTCTCGGTTAATCGCTTCTAGCAATTGGGTTTTTTGCGGGCCGAGATACTGATTGAGTTTTTCCCGCAGTGTAGGGTCATTTTTCGCCTTCGTGGTGATTTCACCAATCCCAAACGCCAAAGACAGCTTTTCCTTTTCAGCCGAGTAACCCACATCTCCAACGTTTGGAACTTTGAGCTTGACTCCTGTGACCTCAGAGTTTAAGACCTTCCAAGCACCTTGGAGTAATTCATTTAATTTACTGGTTTCGGCTAAGGTAATTTTATCCAGAGTTTGGCTAACACGACGTGCGATCGCCAGCAACACATCGGCAATATCCACATCGGTCATTTCCAGGTCTTCACTAGACTCAAAATACACCACCTCAAAGCCTAGCTTTTCCAGTTCCACCTGTAACCGTAATAACTCCGTCGATTTCCCGCAACCAATATGTCCAGTAAATAAAGTACAGGTAGGCTCATTCGGCTTGAAGAATGTAATCTTATACTTCAGCTTGTTAATAATGTCGCCACCTCGCACCGCAGAAAAATCGATGTAATACTTTGCATCTACTGCATTTTTGATAAACAGAGTGCGGCTGGGGTCAGTAGCCTGAAAGAAATTCAATAAATCTATGGCCATAAAGCTAGTAATTTATTTATCTTGTATATCCTAGATATTCTTGATTACAAGAATAAAGTTAATTACAGCCATTAAAGAGAATATTTCAGAGAGATTTCAGTTTCGCCTTCTAGATTGCATTTTCACAAAGGCAGAAGGTAGACCCTGCGTTTAGTTCTTGTTATTACTCACATTTTTGTAACAGTTGACGCATCGCATTTACCATCATCCCGGCCTGAACTGAAGTTCAGAGGCTCAAAGGTTGTTTGAAAAGTGGTTATCTGTGATGTTAAGTACCTATTGATCCCCCCTAACCCCCCTTTTTAAGGGGGGAAACTTCTTAAAGTCCACGGCAGTTGCTACAACGGGGGGAACCCCCGCAACGCACTGCCCCCTTTCTAAGGGGGATTTAGGGGGATCTAAAACTTTTTGCTACCAACAAGAGAACTTTGAAAACATCCTCTCAGAGTTTTAGTCCACTCAAGTGGACTGAAATATACAGCTTAGTCAACTTTAGCAGAGTTGAGCTATTAGCAAGAGAATTGATTCTTTTGCGGGATGGCAACGAAGCGGGAAATTTAAAATATGTTCGTGCCTACCTACTTATAGCCTGTAGGTAATATTAGCTTGCAGCGGCAATTTCATTATCTGTATCATCCTCGTTTAAACCAAACTTATCATATAGTTCGTTAACATTTTGAGGTTCAATTGTTCCCGCTTTTGCACGTTCTAAAGCAGTTAATAAACGAGCAGAATTTGCAGGTGAGCGAAGCAAATTCAGAGTTTCTAATAAACTATTTAATTCAGTCTCAGCAATTAAGACAACGTTTTTACCATCTGCTTGGCTAATAACTACAGCTTCACCTGTCTCTAAAACTTGAGTGCAAAGTTTATCTAGATTTCCATTCGCTTCAGCAGATGTAACTTTTACTGGCATGATTATTTAACTCAAGATAGTATTTTTATTTGTAGTGATAGCAAGCTTGAAGAAAGTCAACTCGATCATCACTTACTAAATACACAAGCCGATGTTCTTGATTAATACGACGCGACCAGCACCCAGAATACTCATATTTTAGCGGCTCAGGCTTGCCGATGCCTTCAAATGGCTCTCGGAGAATTTCCTTTACCATTTTGAGTGTGTATCTTACTAATTCAGCAAGCGCTTAAGGTTAGTTACTACCCAATCCCCAATCCCCAGCCCCCAGTCCCCAATCCTTAATCCCCAGTTCAATAAACTTATCATCGCAACAGCCTGACAAATTTTGATACTATAAAAACTCTGACTCGTTAAATAACGATTTAAGTATGAGCAAAGGAACCCTGTTCGATAAAGTTTGGGACTTACACACCGTTGGGACACTTCCATCAGGACTGACGCAACTATTTATCGGGCTTCACCTTATCCATGAAGTCACCAGTCCCCAGGCCTTTGCTATGTTACGGGAACGAGGTTTAAAAGTACTGTTTCCTCAGCGCACTGTAGCCACGGTAGATCACATTGTACCTACAGAAAATCAAGCACGTCCCTTTGTCGATACGATGGCAGAGGAAATGATCCAAGCGCTAGAGCAAAACTGTAAAGAAAATAACATAACTTTTTACAATATTGGTTCTGGTAGTCAAGGTATTGTCCACGTCATCGCACCAGAACTAGGACTTACCCAGCCAGGAATGACCATTGCTTGCGGTGATAGCCACACTTCTAGTCATGGGGCATTTGGGGCGATCGCATTTGGTATTGGTACAAGCCAAGTACGTGATGTTCTGGCTTCCCAAACCCTCGCCCTCTCTAAATTAAAAGTCCGCAAAATCGAAGTTAACGGTACTCTCAAACCTGGTGTTTACGCCAAAGATGTCATCCTGCATATCATCCGTACACTCGGCGTCAAGGGTGGTGTAGGTTACGCCTATGAGTATGCAGGTACAACCTTTGAGCAAATGAATATGGAAGAGAGGATGACCGTCTGTAATATGGCGATCGAAGGCGGGGCCCGTTGTGGTTACGTCAATCCCGATCAAGTCACCTACGACTACCTCAAGGGTAGAGACTTTGCACCCAAAGGTGCAGACTGGGACAAAGCTGTGGCTTGGTGGGAATCTATTAAGAGTGATGCCAATGCTGAATATGACGATGTAGTAGTCTTCGACGCTGCGGAAATTCCTCCCACAGTCACCTGGGGAATCACCCCTGGTCAAGGTATTGGTGTCAACCAATTTATCCCCAAGCCCGACGAACTGCCCGAAGAAGACCGATTTGTAGCTGAAGAAGCCTACAACTACATGGATTTATTCCCCGGTCAACCGATCAAAGGCACTAAAGTTGATGTTTGCTTCATTGGTAGCTGTACCAACGGCAGAATCAGCGATCTGCGCGAAGCAGCCAAAATCGCCCAAGGTCGTCAAGTAGCCGCAGGAGTCAAAGCCTTTGTCGTCCCAGGTTCCGAAAGAGTCAAAAAAGAAGCAGAAGCCGAAGGATTAGACAAAATCTTTCAAGCAGCCGGATTTGAATGGCGCGAACCCGGATGTTCTATGTGCCTAGCCATGAACCCAGACAAACTACAAGGAAGACAAATCAGCGCCTCCTCCTCCAACCGCAACTTTAAAGGTCGACAAGGTTCAGCTTCTGGTCGCACACTGCTGATGAGTCCTGCAATGGTTGCAACTGCTGCAATTAAAGGCGAAGTTGCAGATGTACGCGAATTGCTGTAACCCCTAACAGGCTAACCTCAAGCCAAAACTCTTTTAAACTCTTATTTCTTTGTGTTCTTTGTGTCCTTCGTGGTTAGTTTTTTACTAAATTTATGGTGAGTGAAGTTAAAGCAGTATCCGGGCGCGGCGTACCCTTAGTAGGCAATGATATAGACACCGATCGCATCATTCCCGCCCGTTACTTAAAAGCCGTTACCTTTGATGGGTTAGGCGAAGGCGTGTTTATTGACGATCGCCAAGCACTCAAAGGTGAACATCCTTTCGATCAACCACAATACCAAGGGGCGAAAATCTTAATAGTTAACCGCAACTTTGGCTGTGGTTCATCACGAGAACACGCACCCCAAGCACTTGCTAAATGGGGAATTCAAGCTTTAATTGGTGAAAGCTTCGCGGAAATCTTTTTCGGTAACTGCGTTGCAATGGGCATACCTTGCGTTACCGCTGATAGTACCACCATTAAAAACCTGCAAGAATTAGTGACAGCTAATTCGCAAGTATCCGTCACGGTAAATCTAGAAACCTTGCAAGTACAAATCGAAGATTACACAACCCCAGTTTCTATCGGCGAAGGCACTAGAAGCACCTTCATTTCTGGAACTTGGGACGCTTGCGGTCAGTTAGTTGCCAACGCTGACCAAATTCGGGCAACTGCGGCAAAACTACCTTATGTGAGTTGGGGTAAATTAGTTGCAAGTTAAAATTCTTCCACTTTCTGGATCAGCCAGCGAATCCTCATTTTAATACTGTGCTGCCATTGCTGAAATACTAAATATCAGCTGCAACTTGCAACAATCACAAATTACTCTAGCCTGCAAGCTAGAGTTTTTTTGCGAAATTATTTAAGGTTAATCTAATATTTATAAATAAAAACTTTTATTTTATTAAAATCAACATTTTTTTGTCAATATAATTTATACTGAAAGTAAGATCTACTTGTCAGTTTATATTTCATGTAAGTTTTATTCAAGAAAGCAAATTTAAATGGAGATAAAATCTGACAAGAGTTTGCAGCCAACGGTATATAACTATATGCTTTAGGCAATTGATGCGCCGCAGAAATTATTGCTCTTGCTGCTCAAATACATTACTCTGTCACAAATGAACGCTGTAGTAGTGCTTGCTTAGGAAGTCCAAACTAGGCACGCGGCTGAGTTAAAACTTACAATCAGATGAATACCTAGACTTTTGGACATTCTATTTTTTCCTAATTCAATAGGAGTTTTTTTATGAATAACGGCCCTTTACGTGAAGAACCTCGTAACCAACGAGCCACTGTAATTCGTTCAAGTAATGAGTTTGTTCTTATAGAATGGCTAAAGTCAAATGGTCGCTTAATACAGCGTGAAAATGTAGATGCTGAGTTTCTAACTGAAGTAGAAGAAATCTCAGAGATGATAGATTTGGATGATCTTCCTTACGATCATGATGATGACGATAGCGATATAGATTTAGAGGACTAGTACTTCACCATATTGATTTTGGGTAATATTAGACAGCGCTTGTTGTTAGCGATTGGCGTCTTTTGTCGGAGACGCTACGCGGTAAGAGCAGCCATGTCCGCAGATCTTTACGCCAGTGCCGTAGGCACTGGCGTTATTTCCACTACGCTGTGCTAGCAGTAAATAAGCAAAATTTACTTGCCAATCAACTGTTCCAAAGCAATTTGTAAGTCCTGCGTCAACTCGCTAGCAGCTTGTCTGGATGCTTTGCGATCGGCTTGAGAATTTGCCCAACGTTCAGTTACTGAAATTGGTTCGCCTATCGTGATATGTGCCTCTCGCCAACCTAATCGGGGACGTGGAGGCATTTTTGCATCACTAATCCGAGAAAGCATATCAAAGATGATTAACAAGGTTTCAGCAAATCGTTCAGCAGTCGGCTGTTCCTGAATATAGGTAGCAGTAACTGCAACAAAACTTTCCACTAATCGCATGTGTCGCATCCGCAAATCAGCTTCTTCTGCAATCCAGTCTCCCAATCCGCGTTTTAGGGGTGATAAAGCATCAATCTCTGGCACATCTTCGCGGTAAATGTAACTCCAGCCAGCCTCTTCCAAACGACGACAGCGATCAATAAAATTGCCCTGCGACTGGAGACCAAAATATTGTTCCGCTACTTGTAAAGCGGTATCTAGCAGGCGATGAAGCTGGGGAATTATCTCTTGATTAGGGATATCTGGAAGATTTTGATGATAGAAACGGCGATAAAACTCTTCCATCTCAGAAATGATATGTTCAGCCAATCGGCAGAGGCGTTGATACAAAATCTCTTGTCGCCTATCAATGTCCAAATTCTCAACTGGTTCCACTGGTAAGCCACTATCGGCTTCCAACTTACTCAACAACTGCTCAAGTTTTGACCAAGGTGGGTTGACGTAGCGATACTGAATAGCGACTGGCACAATGAAAACAGTTTCAGAACGGTTAGCTTTTACCAAATCTTCCACACACCAGAAGCCCAGTTGGGAAACACCGGGTTCCAAGGGGCTAACAACACCACTATGACCATTAGTACCTCCTTCAGGTGCAACTGCGATCGGTATATTGCTATTGGCAAACAACTCCCGTGCTGTTTGGATAGCTTGCCTATCTAACCGCTTACCCCGACGAACTGGTACACCTCCTACCTGAGAGAAAAACCAACCAAGCCATTTCCCAGCCCATAAAGTCATCCCCCGGTCATAGAGAAAGTGAGAATGAGTCCGGTATTGCAACTTTATCCCTTGCTGACGCGCCACCTTTGGAACTATGCGGGAAACTAGATAAAACATACAGAGGGGATCATCTACCTCTGGATGCCGAAATGCTAATAAAAAGCGAATTTTGCCAGCTTGGAATTGTTGATAAAGCTCGGCTAATATCTCAGCATTTTTCGCTTCAATACGAACAATACCAGCTGGTAACCAAGGTCGAGTCCGAAACCTCAAAAAGAACGGCAGCAACCACCTAGCAATCTGGAGTACGATTGGGTTAAAGCTTGGCGGAATAAATTTTAGTGGTGGTTGAATTGATTGAATCGATTTAGGCAAGTTGCTCTCCAGATTTTGTCTTTAAGAATCGCCTATTTGATTTTGACACTTTTAAAAGTAAGCGATCGCAGCCTCGGAAGTTATCGGTAGGATTCAGCGTTAAGTTAGATTACTTTGTCGTTGCGTGAACACAAACTTGTACTTGCGAAAAGTTGTGCAATCATCTGAGTACGAGACGAAACCTCAAGTTTACGAAACATTCGCTTTAAGGCTTGCTTAACAGAATTCTCTGTAATCCAGAGTTCAGCGCCAATTTCTGCGTTTGTTTGTCCCTTGGCAACCAGTTCAGCAATTTGCATCTCACGAGTTGTGAGGCGATTAATCGTTAAGGATTGGCGTTGAGATCGCACCGTTGCTACCCAAGTTGATACGTGCAAACAAAGCGCACTCAAATCCATTAAATTTTGCGTGTTAAATGCTGGCATTCCTTGCTCACGGGTAAAGCCCACCCCACCTACTAACTGACCACTGCTAACAAGTGGCCCTGCCATAACATGCCAGTGATCAATACGAGGACAAATCAGCCTCCATACCTTGGGCGATACCACCAATTCTTCATGGACAGGTGCATGTCGTTCCACTACATAGCGCAAAACTGGGTTGTGTTCAGTGGATAGGGCTAATTGGAATGCTTTTTGAAAGTTGCTGTTAGCTATAGGAAATTGATCGTAAAAAAACAAACCCCACCGTTTGGCAGCAAAGTACTTACCGAATTCTGCCAACACTTGCGATCGCAATTCCTGTTCATCTTTGGCTTGTGGGATTGCCAGAAATAGAGCTTGTAAATTCGCCATGATTGCAAATTGTACTCGTTCGAGGACTAGGCGCAGAGAGGCAACCATCCTAATCTTAGCTTTAGCGCGGAAAGCAGGAGAAAACCTATGTCTCAGTATGCTCACCCTGAAGTTTTGGTAGATACACAATGGCTCTCGGAACACTTAAACGATCCGAATGTTCGTATAGTAGAAGTCGATACAAGTCCACACCCATATAAAGAAGCTCACATTCCCGGTGCAGTTTTCTGGAACATCTTTACTGATTTGCTACTTCCTGATTTGCAAATCAATTTTGATCCAGTCGCAATGGAAAAACTACTTTCTCGTTCTGGCATTACTAATGAGACAACTGTAGTTGCTTACGGTAGCTACCCTGGTACTGGAGCTTGGATTTTCTGGTTGTTGAAAGTGTTGGGACATAGCGACGTGCGTGTCCTCAACGGTGGACATCAAAAATGGATGGCGGAAGATCGTCAAGTAGCAACAGAGTTATCAAATTTTCAGCCAACTCAGTATCGTATGAAGGCTCTAGATGCTAGCTTAAGGGTATTTCAGGAAGAAGTTCAGGCATCTATAGGTAAACCAAATTGCGTACTATTGGATGTTCGTACACCTGAAGAGTACCGTGGTGAACTGTTTCTGAATAAGCCACCAGAAGGAATTGAACGCGCTGGGCATATTCCAGGCGCAGTGCATCTAGAGCATCTGCTGACCCTGAATGAAGATGGAACCTTCAAGTCGTTTGAAGAATTACAGGCACTCTACAGCAGCCAAGGGATCACAGCTGACAAGGAAATCATCCCTTACTGTGCAATTGGTGGGCGATCGGGATATACATGGTTTATCTTGAAGTATTTACTTGGCTACCCAAACGTCCGAAATTATGATGGTTCGTGGAATGAATGGAGCCGAACTGCTAATGTGGCGATCGAGAGATCATAATGCTTACAACGCAGATTGTAGCCGAGTGGAGCGATCGCTATTCCGAAAAGTTCATGGGCTTACTTTAATCATCAGAACTCAGCAATCTTTCGAGGCAGTCTCAATCAAACAATTTCATCACCATGTATAAAAAAAGAAACTGCGGACTACGGGCTAGTATTTTTACTCAAAACTCAAAACTTAAAACTCAGCACTCAGCACTCAGTACTCTTTCAAGACAGAGAAACAATTGCAGAGTTGATTGATGCTTTAAAAAAATGCAGGCTACAATTCCTGATCTGGTTATTGCTTGATCGTTATTTGTAACCGAAAGCTGATGCCTAATTCTACAGGTGTGTGTAACTCTAAATTAAGGTTATCATCTTTTGTAATATTTTCTGACACTTTTGTAGTACATATACTACCAATGTCAGCGAAGCTACAATTTGCCCCCATGTAACGATTGAAAAGCTAAAACATCCATGACCAAACCAATTTCTGAGAAGTTCGACGAACAGCAGCAACTAGCCGAAGAACCAGAACAGTTCTTTCCAACCCAACATCTCAAAGTCTTTCAAACCAGTGATTCGGGGCAGCTATTGATTTGCGAATGCCGAAACTGCTCAACTCCACTATCTATTGAAGTGGTTTTTATGACACCACAAAATTCAAAACCTCGACTAAAAGGCAAGGCTGACAGTAAGCAGGATGATAAATTGCAATGTCCCAATTGTGGACGAGTGCCAATATTTCTGGAAAGCTGTTCTGTGCAATCAATTGATCAACTACCTTCTTCACCTTGGTAATATAAAAGCTACCTTTGAGATGAAAAACTTACTACGCCAAATTGCTGGTTTAATTGTCGCGCAAGAGCCGGCACAATATATTCTTCTAGACTCAGTTCCTGCTGCTGGTGAAATTGCCTTTATGCTTGGCGGTGAGTGGGATGGCTGTAATGGTGTAGTAATGCCTAAAGTTGACGAGGTAGCTGTTAACACTGCTGTCAAACTACTGGAAACGGCATGGTGTTATCAAGGTGCTTCTGTTGCTGTTCTAAATCAATTAAAAACTGATGAATTTTTGCGTCGTTATGCACTAGGAGAAAGAAATTTTATCAATGCTAATTTAAGGTGTGCAGAGCTTTCTTTCCTTTCCTTGAGTGCAATTAATTTAAGCCGATCTAAATTAAGTTTAGCTAACCTTAGCGGGAGTAACTTAACTAAGGCAGACTTAACGGCGGCAGACATTCAAGATGCAAATTTGGCTGATACCAACTTAAGTCAATCACGATTGTTTAGGGCTAATTTGTCTAGGGCAAATCTGTTGCGAGCCAACCTAAAAGGGGCAGACTTAAGTCACGTTTGCTTGTGTGATGCCAATTTAAGCCAAGCAGATTTAAGAGGTGCAAATCTCTCACAGGCAGACTTGTCTGGGGCTGATTTGACTGGGGCATTTTTTGACGACACACTTTGAATGCGACTTAAACAAGATTTACATTGCTTTGTTGGGTTGCGCTTCGCTTTACCTATTTTTAAAGTTTGAAAACACGCCTTGTACCAATACGGTTCAGTTAAGCATTTTTTCTCTTTGTGCTCTTTGCGCCCTTTGCGGTTCGTTAAAAAAATTGAGTTCAACAAACAGTTATAGTCTTAAATGAACTGTATTGCGCCTTGTACCGCTGCGCGAAATTCAAAATTCGTCTTGCGGTACTAGTATTCTAGACGGCAAGTCAATTTTTAAGGATAAGTGTAGCCATTTATCTGAACCCCACCATACGGCCCTGGTGTTGGGCGAGGAAGTGAGGGTTTAGACTGCGGTAGTTGAGTTGGTTGCTGTTGCCAATAATTGCCATATTCTGCCGGGGTTGTGGGGGTGAGAACACCTTGGCTTGGAGTTTGTAAAGAGTAGGGCGTAATATTAGTGGTTGCGGCAGATGTAACGGGCGGTGTTACTGGAGCTGCTTGTATCCCTGTAGGTAATGCCTGACTGTTATTGAAGTTAGTGTAGGAATTTTGCGGTAGTCCAGTATTAGGCGGCAAAGTCTGACTGGATAATCCGTTGTTGGGTGGCGTTGGTGTTGCTGTGCCGTAGGAAGCAGACCCCATAATATTTGTTGGGCTGGAAGTCGCATTATTCAAGCCAGAAAAATTTGGGTATGGGGATTGATTGAGAGCAGCTTGCAAGGGGCTGATGGTGGCAGGATTTTGACTATTGCCGATTTGATTAGCTAATCCTACCCCTTGCGTAAATGAGGTGGTTGCAGTTGCTGTTGGTTCTGAGAATGCAGTCAAAGATTTAGTGTCTAACAAATACCCGTTAATATAACCCGACCCCATTTGCAATAAATTATTTGCTTGTAAAACAAATAGATTATTCTCTTTTGGTGTGGATGTAGTATTAACTATCCCTAAGCCTAAATTTGATTTGGTATCATTGCCAGAAGACTGTTGTTTACTAAGGACATCCTGGAATAAGCTTTGACTTTTGTTAGCTTGTGAGTTTTCCTCAGGGATACTTAAACTTGCTGCCAGGGCTGCTTGCTCAAATTCCTTAATCAGGATGGGTAAGTTATCAATGTCCGCAGCAATGGCTCGGTCTTCGACTGAAAGAGAAGATTCAGCTACATTGGGCGAAGCGACTTCGTGGTTCTGCTTGTGAGTAAAGATCTTTGGATTTGACCAATATTGCCAAATTCCCAGCCCAAACACAGATAAAAAAATTGCTGTACCCCAAAAGCCTGGTCGCCCTAAATTCCATAACCTGGCTTTGAGATAACGTAAGTAGGCAGGAGGATAATGGCGATTTGGCATAGGTTGGGTGTGGGAAATTTATTACATAACTGGCAAAAATTTGCAGAAGTTGAGGGCAATGGCTGACTTTGCCAGAACTTCCGACTTTAGACAAGATTTCAAAAATTTTAATGTTGATTTCATACTAACTTCTCAATCTTGATGAGTCATTAGCAATAAATATTTATTCGTTAAATATTTACTTTTTACTTGTTTGGGTTCTTTGGTAAGGCTTTCCCAGCCTAGCAAGATAGCAATTTTTGAGCGACGGTCACTTTGGATATCATCAGGAGTTGAAAGCTGGTCTAAGTTTATTGTTGTAGCTGGCTAAAACAGTGCTGAGTTAAAAGTGCTGAATGCTGAGTAATTCTCATAACTCAATACTCAGCAACGCCACTTGCTACAACGGGGGAAACCTTACCAAGAGCGCTAGTTCACAGCAACGCAGTGGCTCCTCAGGACTCATTACTTAGCACTACTGTGTGCGCTGCACGCCAGTACTATTTACCAGGAGACTACAGCAATGATGAAAGCTGAAGATATCATGACCACGAATGTAGTTACCATCCGCGGTTCAGCGACTGTTGCTGAAGCGGTAGGGTTGATGAAGGAAAAAGGATTACGTGCCTTGGTTGTGGATCGTCGCTATGACAATGATGCTTATGGCATTGTCACTGAAACGGATATTGTCTATAAGGTCACAGCCTACGGTAAAGATCCTAAGCAAGTGCGGGTTTATGAGATTATGAGCAAGCCCTGCATTGTTGTCAATCCTGAGTTGAGCGTGGAATATGTAGCGCGTTTGTTTGCTAATACCGGTATCCGCAGAGCGCCCGTGATTCAAGGTAAGCTGTTGGGTATTATCTCGATTACCGATATTCTGACAAAAAGCGATTTTGTGGAGACTCCAAAAGTGTTGCTGCTGGAGGAGAGAATTCAAAAAGCGATCGCGGAAGCTCGTGCTATTTGCACTGAAAACGGTGCTTATTCTAAAGCTTGTGCCGCCGCTTGGGATGAAGTTGAAGAACTCCAAGCAGAAGCCGCTCATCAAAAAGCTGAAGGTATGGAATCAGCCAAACTTTCTTTTGAAGAATACTGTAGAGATAACCCCAATGCGCCTGAATGCCGAAAGTATAATTCTTGATATTAACTGAGGAGATGAGGGGATGAGGAGAAATAATAATTGTTAGCTTGCTCCCTCTTCTTCCCCTGTTCCTTAGTTATCGTTGGGCAACTCGCATTAATAAAAGTGTTCCTACTCCAAAAAAAATAAAGTTGGGTAACCAAGCCCCCATAAAGGGAGAGAGAACACCTGCCTGTCCCATAGCACCACTAATAAAGAAAATTAAGTAGTACGAAAAAATAACTATGACACTAATCCCAAAACTTGTCCCTCGTCCAGTGCGCTGAGGTACGCTTCCCATAGCTGCACCTACCAAGCCAAAAACTACACAGACAAATGGTAAGGATATTTTTTGTTGAATCCGAACTTCAAGTTTACGAATTTTTTGGCGATCGCCACCAAGACGTTCTACAGCTAGTTGTTCTACCGCTTCCGCAATATTCATCTCGCCATAATCCCGGCTTTTTTCTGCCAGACTCAATGGTGTGCGGGGGAGCCGCAATTGTTGGTGTTCAAACCGCAAAATGTTGCGATAGGAGCGATCAGGAGATACTAAATAAATAGTCCCGTTATAAAAATCCCAAACGTTTTGTGTTGCGTTCCACTGGGCTGATTCTGCCACCACAATTTGATTAAGATTTGCTTCAGAACGGTCTATTATTGTCAGACCTTTCATGTTCTTACCATCAAACTGGTCAGCATAAAACAAGCGTGTCAGTATCCTATTTTTAGTACCGTCTTGTTCTTTTGTCTCTCGGTACTCAGGATAAAAAATATTTTGCTGCTTTAACTTTGGTTTGTCTGACTTAAGAGCTTGTTCTAACGTAGTAGCTGCTTGATAATTTGCTGCTGGCGCTATCTGCTCGTTAAACACAAATGTCATTCCTGTGACGATAAAACTCAACATCACAGCTGTCATTACCATGCGATAGACACTCACACCACAGCCACGCAGAGCAATTAGTTCACTCTCGCTAGAAAGACGACTATAAGTCATCAAAGTAGCTAGCAGAGTAGACATGGGAAAGGCTAAAACAATGAAGTTTGGCAGCTTTAATAAGAAAACCTGAATAGCGATGTCTACGGGTAGTCCAGATTCTACTATTTTCCTAACTAAATCAAATACGGCATCAATTGTTACACCAATTGATGAGAAAGCTCCCACCCCAAATAAAAATGGCGGTATCAATTCGCTGGTGAGATAGCGATCCATGATCGTAAAAGGCATCAGCGAATTGAGGGTGTAGAAAGATGTGAGCTTTTTTGAGATCATAGGTAAATTTTAGAATTTAATATCTATAACCTAGACATAGAAAAAGATTTATACCGCATTTAATATCTAGAACAACTTTCCAGTGGCTAATGCAATTAATACTCAGGATTGATATATCAGAAGCAAGGCTCAAGAATCCTCTGGAAAATTATGAATTCATAACTATTGTTTTAGACTTGAAAGTTATCACCCAAGTAATATTGCCGCACGAGCGGGTTATTGTAGAGTTCATTAGCATTACCAAAAGCAAGAATTTGCCCCTCGCGCATGATATAGGCGCGATCGGTGATAGCTAAGGTTTCGCGGACATTGTGATCTGTAATTAGAATACCCATACCGCGATCGCGTAGTCGTGCCACAATTTGCTGAATTTCAGCAACTGCAATTGGATCTACTCCAGCAAAAGGTTCATCCAAAAGTAGAAATTTTGGGCCTTCTCTACCAGCCGCTAAAGCTCTAGCTAATTCCGTCCGGCGTCGCTCACCACCAGAAAGTTGAATTCCTTTACTGTTAGCCACTTTTTCCAAACGAAACTCCCGTAGTAAATTTTGCATTCGCCCCGACCACTCCCAGTGTGGCACATTGGTTTGCTCAAGCACTAGAAGTATGTTGTCTTTTACCGAAAGCTGGCGAAAAACACTGGCTTCCTGGGCCAAATATCCAATACCCAACCGTGCCCGTTTGTGCATTGGCATACCAGTAATATCTAAATTATCTAGCCAGACTTTTCCTTGGTTGGGCTTTTCTAAACCTGTAGCAATGTAAAATGTCGTCGTTTTGCCAGCTCCATTGGGCCCTAATAAACCTACTATTTCTCCTTGGGCAACAGAAAGGCTGACCCGATTGACAATGAGCCGTTTGCCATAAGATTTGTGGATATTCTCTAAAATGATTTTCACGGCTAGTGCGTCCTTTCTTAGTAATTAATGCTAATTAGAACGCTTTAAAGGTGGCGTTTGAGGCGCAGGTTTAGCAGCTTGTCCACCAAGCTGGCCATCTTCTACCATATAAATAGACTCTACCTGACGATTAGATTGGGGTAAGGCCACAAATCGTCCCTCGTCAATGAGATATGTTACTCTCTCCGCCCGCATACTATTGCCACCCTGTTGCAAAATATAGACGTTGCCACTGAAATCAATTCGGCGTTCTTTACTAAAGTATTGTGCTTGGGCAGCTGTTGCCTGAATTTGGCGAGCAGGATACAACATTTGTACGTTGCCGCGAGCAGTTACTACTTGGCTTTTGGCGTCATATTCTTGCACATCAGAGCGGATGGTAAGAGGGCGATTTCCCCCAGAGGTTTGTGCGGTGGCGGTTTGTACTTGGGGAGGAAACGCCATTGCGCCCAAGAGTGTAACGGGTAGCATTAAGGCTAATACACAGCGGTGTATCTGTGAGCTGGGCAGTTGATAGCGCGGCATCATAGCAATTTGCAATTTAAAATTTCAGCTTGTATTCTAATTATCGCAAGTACTTTATCCAGAGGCGAAATATACCATCTGGACTAATTTCGGTTAAATCCTGACTGGCACTATTGACGCTTACCCCAACCTGAAGGTTTCGCTAACAGCCCTCTTTTGGTATTCAGCTTTCAAGAAAACTTGTAATAGTAGTTCTTACAGCATGAGGAGACCAAAGGATAGCCTTCGATTCTTACTGGCTATCTAAAACTGCTAGTTAAGCTTCTTACAGCTTGGTATTTTTTTCAGGGTTACGCAAAATATCTCTCAAACTCTTAATTTCTAGCCTAATCGTGTCAAAAAGGTGCAGGGGTAAGGGTCATCTGCAAGAACCCCTGCATCAGGCTAACCCTTTCGACATTGCAAGACTCACCGGAATGCCTCACCGCTGCGGATGTACGCGTAATTTTTTAGACGTTTCCAAAAATCTTTTATTGTGGGCTTTAAAAAAGTTTTTAGATAATAGTCTTATTTGCGTGTACTTGGTCATATTGCGATCGCCATAACTAGCTAATTGCCAATTTCTAATTCTCTGAGTTAAGTTCCTCATCAATTAGCACAATTCTAGGTAAGGGCAAGGTGTCAGCTTCACCCAGGTCATCATTAGCAATCTTGTCTGGGCCTGCTTTTTGCAATGCTTGCAACAAAGCCGTGCTTTGGTTGAATAATTCTGCTACATCGATGCCACCATAACTTGACGGGTAACTTCGTAGGCGATTGCTGCCTTCTCCCAGTAGAATTACGGAACCTCGCCAGTTATAGTTACTCAGATGATACAATGCCACAGCAATTTGCAGAATACCTTGGTAAAAGGTTTTTTCTGGTTCACTGGCTTCGATCCATAAAGCTTCTAAAGTATCATGACAGGCGTAGAACTGCCCAGAATTGAACTGTTCTACACCTTGCCAAAACTCTTGGGGCATGGTTTCACTCATGCCATACTATCTCGCACTTCTTTGATTGTTTCTAAAAGAATTTCTTGCTGTTCTCCGGCAAACTCATTGTCTGAGGTGAGGAACAACATACAATGACATTCTTTGCGTTCTCGCATAGGTACACAAGGACAGTTCCAATATGCAGCGTTAACCTCAGCTTCTTTGTCTTCGTAATGCCGACAGGGGCACAAAGGCGCACCAAGTTCGTCTTTATGCTTGGCTAGCCCTTCAATGACGACTGCGGTAACCGAGGGTTCAGAGCAGAAGTATGTTCCAGTACGCTTGGCGTATTGCTCGGAAAAATGCCGCATTGCCTCTAGGCTTTTATCGCTAGATTTTGTGTTAACTTCTTCTGATGAGATCATTAAATCAGCCGCTCATAATTTAAATATTTCTTTGCATTGTACATCAGCCTTACTGGGCTATTGCTGGGGATATTTCCCCAACCTTACCAACTAAACTTAACCTACATTTGCTCAAAGGCTTGTATGCCTTGGTTGCTGGGATCAAAAAAAATCTTGGTAATCACAGAAGCTTAACTTTTAATCATAGTGGCAAAATTTTGTATGGTATGCATCACTAATGCAATGATTTTTGTAGTTGGGGTTGGAGTTCTTGTTCGCTTTGCAAGATGATGCCAGAGTAATCTTGATTGACTACCATTTGTTCTGACGGTGAAGAATGCCACAAAACCCAGCGGCTACCTAAAGCAAGCGAAGAAAGACTTAGGGCGTTTTGTGTTAGCCAAATCAAGGGGTAGCCTTCAGGAATAGGTGTGCTAGCGTCTTCTTGGGCAGTAGTTGCTGCTAAGGCTTCTTGAACCACGCGATCGCCTTTAACTAAACCTGTAAGTGCTGTCCACAGTTGCACCTGCATCTGTTGGCGCTGGGCATAAAAATATAGTGATGCTGCGGCTATTACAGCTTGTTCAAAGTTCTCTTCTTCCCAATTAGCAGCGCTATCAAGAGCAATAATGATTTCTTGTCCACCTGTGACTATTTCTAACTCCCGTACTCTTAATTCGCCGTAGCGGGCGCTGGTGCGCCAGTGGATGAGGCGGATGGGATCTCCAAGACGGTAGGGACGTAGCGATCGCACAAGTCCTGTTGTCGCTGTTTGCAAGGGTCTAGCACGAGGATCGCTTCTAGTACTATCTTTTTGCCCCATTTCATCGACTAAGGGGCAGCGAGCCAGGGGTAATACTGTAGGATAGACAATTGCTGTTGCTGGACAGTGGCGCTGACGACGACACCAAAACAATCCCAAAGGCGCACCACTCACCAATTCTACTGTGTGCCAACGATAGACACCCCGGCGCTGGGTAGGATGATAGTATACCCAACGGTAATTTTCTTGAGGGGAAATTGTCTCTATTGCCTTGGTTACTGGTTTTCCCAAAATAAAGGGCAGTATATCCTCAACTTGCAGCAAGCTTACAGTCCGCTGTGTCTGGTTATAGATTTCTAATTCGACTGTCAGCTCATCTCCTGCTGTCACAGGTTCGATGGGGCGGCGTTTGACAACTAAACCTGAAAGCGATCGCGGTGGTAAGACGGCTGCTACGCCTAACAGCGCAAAACTGACTCCGCTGATCGCGTATAGCCAGCCTGCCATTGTATTAATAGCAGCCCCAAAAAAACAAATAGCTATTCCTGCTAGCACCCAACCGCTGTATGCAGGGGCACAAGCGCGGGTTTGTAACCAGTTGATGGCGGGTGTGATGATTTTCATAATTCCTTTCTAGCCCAACGATGCCTAAAATTCATAGTAATTCAGGGTTTTACTAAAGAATTTATGAAGACCATCTCTAAAACAAGACATTTACCTACGTAAACGGTAGATTAATCATCTAAGTAAGAGTACGGTTGACGTAAATAAAACCAGTTAACCTGATGCAGTGGTTTAACTGTGTATTTTTTATGTCAAGACTAAGTTTAAACGTTGCTTTTAACCTGATATCTGCCAAAGGAAGCGCTAATGGATGTCACATCACAGTTACCCATTCCTCTACCACCTCCTCCACTACCCCCACAGCGGCTACATAAAAAGATAGTTTCAATTCAGAAGATGGTACGCGATGCGTATAAGCAGCAAGCCTCTGATATCCATATTCGTGTAGGAGAGTTACCGCGATTTCGAGTTCGGGGTCAGATGGAGGTATATGAGTTAGCAGAGGTAGTAACACCAAAAATTTTTGAAGCGTACTTGAATGAGATTCTTACTCCTTCAGGACAACAACGATTTGCTAAAACCAAAGAACTTGATACGGCGATTGTTTATCCTGGGTTTTTGCGCTGTCGTGTCAACTGTTTTCAAACTCTAACTGGTGGTGCAATAGTTCTGCGGTTAATTACACTACACGTCCCAAGTATAGATAGCTTGGGGCTACCACCGATTCTCAAAGATATTATTAACAAAAAACAAGGATTAATTTTAGTTACAGGGCCAACTGGGTCGGGAAAGTCTACAACTATAGCGTCAATGATTCGCTATCTCAACGAGACAGTACAAAAACACATCATCACTATTGAAGACCCAATAGAATATGTTCACACTTCCCAAAATTGCTTGATTAGTCAACGGGAAGTAGGTTTGCATACCCATGACTTTCATGATGCTTTGCGAGGGGTATTACGGGAAGACCCAGATGTAATTTTAGTTGGAGAAGTGCGCGATCGCATTACTGTAGATACTGCCCTAAAAGCGGCACAAACGGGTCACTTAGTCTTAGGCACTCTCCATTCTAAAGATACTATTGGGGCAATTAATCGCTTACTCAACATCTATAACCCAGATGAACAAGCAGTAATGCGTATGCAAATTGTCGAGTCACTGGTTGCTGTTGTTGCCCAAAGGTTACTATCCACGACAGATGGTAGCCGCTGTGCAGCTATGGAAATTTTGCTCAATACGCCCACAATGCAAGATTACTTACTCAAGGGTGAAGAAGCAGAAGCTTATCAACTTATGGAAACTAGCAGCAAAGAAGGTATGAAAGTAATGAATGATGCCCTTTGCGAGTTGATGCTAAATGGTCAAATTACTTTTGAGGATGCTTACAATATCTCGCCGGATATCGGTGATTTGCGTCGTCGTGCCCGCAATGATGGTCTAGATCCATCTCGTTCTACACGACGTGATGCTTACACTGCTTATAGCTATAGCCCACGTTGAGGGAAGTGCTGAGTGGGTGCTGAAATTATCCCTCGGTCTTGAGAACGGGGGATTTCGTGGTCATAGGGAATAATATATTAAAAAAGCCCCAATAACTTCTTTTCCTATTTAAAGCTATCTAGAAAACTTAGGTAATGATGTCAATTTTTCCGCTGTAACCAAGCAAAAACTTCATCAACAGAGAGTGTCAATTTTAAATCTTTTAACACTGTTAATATATCTTTTCCTATTAACAAATCAGGCAAAGAATTAGGCTGATAAACTAAAATAGAGCGTTCACTTGGGTCAATTAACCATCCTAGCTGACTGCCATTTCTCAAACAGTGTAAAATATTGCCAGTTACTTTAGTTTGACTTTGAGCCGGGGAAAGAATTTCTATTACCCAATCGGGTGCAAAATCAATACCACTGCTAATAATTTCACCGCTTTCATCCAGTGGTAGTTTATTGCTGGAGATAACAACTACATCAGGAACTACTGAACGATTACCGCAGGTACAGCGCAATTCAGGAAAGGCTTCGTAGTTACTTCCCAACCCATCAATGACTGAAACTAAACGTTTTTGTAATAAACTGTGTTTAGCCCCTCCCATAGGTTTCTGAATTGCCTCTCCATTAATATATTCCCAAGCTGGTGACTCCTCAATGTATGGAAGTTTTAAGAACTCCTCTAAAGTGGTGCTTTTTGGAACTGTAGTTTTTCCTTGCGTCAACCCAATATTTTTCATAGTTTGGTTACAAGCAAAAGCAGGTTAGCCATTGGAACAAGTAGCATTTTGAGATCAACATTGTTCTAGTCTTCCCTTTCTAGTATAGGCTGAAGCTTTAACTAGTCTTGAGCGATCACCTCCTAACTTTAACTCCAGCCAATAACTTTTATTCTGTTTGTTGCACGGTAGTATCGGACTGCTGGCACTGGCAACTTAGATTAATAATCTAAATGCATCATTCAGCGCTTCATCGTTTGGAAAAGCATTATCTAGTTAAATTCAGTAGAGTTTCACAAAAATCTGATTTACTGCAATTGGTTAATCCAGTTCTTAAATACTTAATTGAAAATTCCTTAAAGCCTGGGTGCTCGTTTAAGAAAATACGGTAGAAAGTAGCCTGATTCCCAGAGAGAACATAATCTTCCATCCCACCCTGTCCAACATAGTTAATCCAACGTGCCTGAAACTTTACTTCTAAGAAATATAGTGTTGAGTATTGCTTCCACTCTGACTCAAGATTATTCTCATATTCATATAAAGCATCTTTCCAAGTACCACTAGAAATTATAAATGTTGGAGAATGATATTTAATAGCATTTTCAGCCATGTGGATTTTTTCAAGACTGAAGTAGAATCCTGACGTTCCATCTGAAGACTTTGGTACGTAATATTCACCTAACTTATTTAATTGGACATAGATAGGCCCATAATAAGTGCGATGTCTCGATTGAAATGGTGTCTTAGGTAGGGAATTTGCTGTGTAATTAAACCTTGTTTTTGAATTCTCTATTAAATAACTTTCGAGTTGAGACAGAAAAAGTACTAGCTCAGATTTAGGCATTAATGGTGCTTGCCAATAGCGGATTTTGACATCTTTTTGACCACACTCGTCAACAAGTTGCTCAAAGGCAGTTTTTCGATGATGTCCAATAAAACGAGTTTTTAAAGATCCGGCTTGACCTATATAAGCTGTAGGCTCTTGATCTGTACCTATAAAATAAATGCCTCCGCATGTGGGAAGCAATTTTTTATCAATGTATAAAATCCAGGGAAGTTTAGTTACGTTAATAGATTTAGCAGTGGCAATAATTTTAGAGGGGTATACTTTCTGTTTCATTGTTTGATGTACAGCTAGCTATATTGCAAAGGATTTCAATCAGCCATTACTATTTCTAGAATGCCCAAAATTTCCTTACGTATAACCCAACTCATTGCTAGACATTTGACAAAATTAATTTCTAAGCTAGATCCGGCTATGAAGTTCAGGTGTATGAAACGTTATCATTTAATCCCTTGAAAAATGGTGTCAATAACAAAATAAAAAGCCCGCAGATGCGGGCTTTTTAAATCAATTAAGTAATTTTGCTTACCGTTTCGCCAGTTTCTTCGACATCTTGCGTAAACGAATCGATTGGGGTGTAACTTCCACTAATTCATCTGGGCCGATGTACTCTAAAGCACGCTCTAGGCTCATTTCTACTGGTGCTTGCAACTGTACTAGTTCATCACCACCAGCAGCCCGGTGGTTGGTAAGCTGCTTAGTCTTACAGATATTCAGTTCTAAGTCTTGCGGACGATTGTGTTCTCCCACAATCATGCCTCTGTAAACTTTAGTACCTGGAGTAATAAAGAACACACCTCTATCTTCAGCGTTTCTCATGGCGTAGAAGGTAGAAACACCTTCTTCAAAGGAGATTAAAACACCTTTGTTCCGGGCTTCAATATCGCCACTGAGTTGTCGGTAATCTAGGAAACTGTGGTTCATGATACCTTCGCCACGAGTCATCCGCATAAATTCACCCCGGAAACCAATCAATCCACGGGCAGGGATGACAAACTCTAGCTGAGTGCGATCATTACTACCAGGTTGCATATCTTGCATTTCGCCCTTGCGTTGTCCCAAGCGTTCGATACAACTACCAACAGCGTCTGCGGGGATATCCAAAACTAGAAGTTCGTAAGGTTCACAAGGTTGCCCATTGACTTCGCGGTAAATTACCTGTGGCTGGGATACTTGAAACTCATAGCCTTCCCGACGCATGGTTTCGATTAAGATACCCAGGTGTAGTTCTCCACGACCAGAAACCAGGAATTTATCAGGAGAATCAGTTTCTTCAACACGCAAAGCGACGTTAGTTTCTAATTCTCGCAGTAGGCGATCGCGTATTTGCCGCGATGTTACCAACTTTCCTTCTTGACCAGCAAAAGGTGAATCATTCACCCAGAAGGTCATTTGCAAGGTTGGCTCATCGACCTTAATTAATGGTAAAGCTTGCGGTTCGTTGGGGTCTGTAATCGTTTCCCCGATATTGGCATCAGCAAAGCCAGCCACGGCGACAATATAACCTGCGGATGCTTCTTCCATGTCCACCCGCTTTAGCCCTTCAAAGCCCATCAATTTGGTAATTTTGGCTTTGACAATTGAGCCATTTTCTGTTATAAGTGCCGCTTGTTGCCCAGCACGGATGATACCGTTGTGAATTCTACCAATGACAATTCGTCCCAGATATTCAGAATAATCTAGGGTTGTGACTTGCAATTGCAGGGGCTTGTTGATATCACCTACTGGTGGTGGAACGTGTTGCAGAATCGCGTTAAACAGAGGCTGCATATCTACCGATTCTGCTTCCATGCTTTCCTTCGCATAACCTCCCATACCGGAGGCAAACAGATAGGTAAAATCACATTGGTCTTCATCTGCCCCTAATTCTAGAAACAGATCTAATACTTTATCAACAGCAACGTGGGGGTCAGCTTGGGCACGGTCAATTTTGTTGACAACAACGATGGGGCGCAGACCCTTTTCCAAAGCTTTTTTCAGTACAAAGCGTGTTTGGGGCATGGGGCCTTCGTTGGCATCGACAATCAGAAGACATCCGTCAACCATGCCAAGTACGCGTTCAACTTCACCGCCGAAGTCAGCGTGTCCAGGAGTATCGACAATATTGATTAAGGTATCTTTATACCTAACCGCTGTGTTTTTAGACAGAATTGTAATTCCTCGTTCACGTTCCAAGGCGTTGGAGTCCATGACGCAATCCGGAACGTCTTCACCTTCTCGGAAAATGCCGGATTGTTTGAGGAGTGCATCAACCAGGGTGGTCTTGCCGTGGTCAACGTGGGCAATAATGGCGACGTTGCGAATTGGGAGCGTCATAGAGGCTTTTGGTGAACTTTAGAGGGAGTTTTTAGATTTACATTAGTGAATGCTAGGCTTTTCTAACAGAACTGGGGATGATCAGCAAATTCTGTAAAGAAGCTTTAATAATTCTAGCGTAATCGTCACAATTCCGGGGCGTTTTGTAAACGCCGTCGAGCCAGGAAATGAGCAAGAAATGAGGCAGATTGTTGAACAAGTGTAAGGGTAGCACCTCTTGGGAGAATATACCTATTTAAGGACATCTTTTAATAGCTGTGCCAAAATTAACGCCAAGCTTATGTTTTAACGAATCTGAATTAGAAGATATAGACTAATTTTCCAATTTCGCTATCAAGTGCAACCGAGGGCGTGACACGACCAATAACACAGCTATGCTTATATCCCAAAGTTTGGAGTGCGGCTAAACAGCTATTAGCTTGTTCCTTGGAAAGGGAGGCTAAAAGACCGCCAGATGTTTGCGGGTCAAATAATAGCGGATAATTAGGGTGAGACTGAACTGACACCAAATTATGAATATAATTCGCAGCCTGCAAGTTATCTGGATGCAGTGAGCTAAAAATTCCTTGTTGTATAGTCTCCCTTGCACCTTCTAAAATCGGTATAGCGTCAAGTTGCAATTCTACAGCGACACCAGAAGCTTGCACCATTTCCATCAAGTGTCCCAGCAAGCCAAAGCCTGTGACATCAGTACAAGCGGTGACTCCATGTTGTAACAAACAATCAGCAGCAGCTTGATTTGATAACAGCATTGATTCCACAGCACGATCAATCCAACGTCCTTTAGCTTGGCGACGCATATCAGCAGCAAATAATGTCCCGGTTCCCAGTGCTTTGGTTAAAATTAGCACCTGTTTGGGTTGCATCCCAGCTTTGCGTAATAGCTTGTCGGGATGAACAACACCGTTACAAGATAATCCAAAAGCTAATTTTGCACCTTCACTAGTATGTCCGCCAATTAAGGGTGCGTTTGCTTGGTTGAGTACCTTCACAGCACCAGATAATAATTGATAAAAAGTTTCTGCAACTTTAGCTGGTGCAGCGTAGGGAATGGTGGCGATCGCTAATGTACTATGAGCTACAGCCCCCATTGCAAAAATATCACTCAAGCAATGATTGGCGCTAATTTGCCCAAAAATATAAGGGTCATTAATTAAAGTAGGAAAAAAATCAATCGTCTGCACCATCAACTGATCGGTTGGTATCTGCACTGCCGCTGCGTCATCAGGTGTATTTAAACCAATAATTATATCTTTTCTATCTTCCCCAACTCGCTGTTCGTGCTGGATACGATACAAAACTCGTTCTAAAACTGTACTGCCAACTTTAGAACCACATCCAGCGCAACGCATCGCTAGGGATTGCGTATTTGTTTGAGAGTCAAAATCTTTTCCTAACCCCCAGTCCCCAATTCCCAATCCCCTACTAAAGCGTTCCATAAAGCGGCGGTCAATCCAATCTTTCCAACGCCACAAGAGTTTGTGAGGTGGTAAAGTAAATGCACCTTTTGTTGCGATCGCCTGTCCATCTCCTGTACCAATTAAACTTAGATATTCTTTCTGTGGTTTATAAGGTTTGAGAGGCTTATCTAATAAAAACCGCTGTAAGTTCTCAAACAAAGGCTTACCTTGTCGCACAGCAAATACCCCAGCTTTCGGACGGGGATGATTTACCATTGTGGCAATGTCACCCGTTGCAAATACATAAGGGTGCGTTAGCGATTGTAAAGCATCGTTTACCAAAATAAAGCCTTGTTCATCAGTGCCTAGTCCAGTTGTTTCTAACCACTGGGGTGCAGATGCTTGTGTTACCCAGAAAACTTTGTTGCACTCTATAGTTAACCCAGATTGGCATTTAACTTTTAATGCTTCTTGATTTTCCTTGTTTTCGCAAGGTTCAACTTTACAGACGGTTTCCGCCAGATGTAGCGAGATACCGCGCTTGATTAAAATTTGCTTAACTTGATGCCGCACTGACTGATGATACTTCGGCATCAGTTCCTGATCGCGTTGGAATAAATGAATGTCTACAGTTCCCAACTGATGCACAATTCGGTGTAAATGTGCTTGCATTGACAGCGCTAATTCTACACCGCCTGCACCTCCACCTGCGATCGCAATGCCAATTGGTTCTTCGGGATTTTCCGCAACGCTTTCCAGTAGCTGATACCAATGTTCTAGCAGTTGCGACACTGGTTTAGCTGGAATCACATATTCTGCTGCACCTGATACAGATATTGTGGCTGGAGTGCTGCCAATATCAACAGACAACAAATCAAAATTTACAGGTGGACGGTTAGCACAAATTACTTTGTTATTTTCCAAATCCAAACCAACTACTTCGTCAATATACAATTGCGCTTGGGCAAAGTTGGCTAATGGTCGTAAATCAATATGGCATTCGTTATGGCTATAAAATCCAGCAATATGTCCTGGCAACATCCCCGAATAAGGTGTATCTGAGGCTGTAGTAATCAAAGTTAAACGAACACCCGGTAACGGTTTCATGCCAAACATCCTTAGTACAATGGCATGGCTGTGTCCGCCACCAATCAGCACTAAGTCTTTCAATATTGGCTGTAAATCTTGCTGCATTTCAATATTTCAGCAATTGCTTTTACTTTGTCTGCTGTGTGCTAATGAATTATTTTTAAAAGCAAGTATTACTATTAAAAACCAACTATTTATAGATAGAAGTTTTCTATAATAATTTCTAATTAAAAGTATTTTTTTACTATTAATAAATCAAAAACATATTATGAGATACTTACATTAAATTCACCAGTCTTTTCCGAAAAGCCTTTAAATTTAGACCAAACAGATGAATTCAAAAGCTGTATTATCCGTGATGAATCAAAGATATCATAAGAATTACAGCGCTTATTAGGAGTGAGTGTTAACTGTACTGTAAGTATATACCATTTTTTGTAAATTTTGTCTACTTGCTTAGAATTTATACAGTAAATTTTTGCTGATTTTCTCGAAATTATGAAAAATAATTTTGGTTATGTTGATATTAATTATAAATGCCCATCGCAAAGTCAAAAACTTTTTAAGTATGCATAAAGAATTAATAGTAAATTTCTACCGTAAGGTAGTTGCCAACCAGCAACAAGCAAAATATCTTGCAAGACACTTACCAAAACGACGCTTAAAGTTAGCAATTGAACAGCTGGCTCATCAAAACAGAGAAGTTCGTTTGGCTGTAATTCATGATTTAGAGCAAATTGCTCAGGATTATCCAAAATTACGTTGGCAAGTTATTGAAAGCCTCAGTAATTTTGTGCGTAATCATGCTGCTTACAGACCTGAAGCAGTAGTCAGGGGCAACTTATTATCAACAATAAGTGCAGAGATTCAAACTGCCCTAACTGTTTTGGGTAGAAGATATACCAATCAATATCCAGACGATGAGCAACTAGATTTAAGTTGTACAGACCTTAGAGGCGCTAACCTTTGTGGCGCTAACCTACAACAAGCAAACCTCTATCAAGTTAATCTTTCACAAGCTAACCTCTGTGGGGCTAACCTTTCTGGAGTAATTTTAAGTGCAGCCAATTTACAAGGAGCTAACCTTGCTGGAGCTAACCTCCAGGAGGCAATTCTGAGTGCAGCTAACTTAGAAGGAGCTAACCTAACTGGGGCAAACTTACATCGAGCAAACCTTTATTTAGCCAAGCTGCACAGGGCAAATATTAAGGATGCGATACTTAGCGAGGCGAACTTGAGAGAAGCAGAATTTCCGGGGATAGATACACTAAGCATGTGACATCCTCTATTGAATTTGGGCTGCTCTGGTCAATAAGTTTGCAAATGCAAGTGACAATTGCATAATTGGTCTACTAAACAATATTAAATCCTTTGAGAGGCTGTAGAATCATTTAAGTCTTCTAGAACATATGCAAATATTAAGCTAAATGCTATACTAGTTTTCCCCATAGTCTAAGTAATAATCCTGACCTATGAGGAATATTTCTGCTATGTCTGCTAACAAGACAGGCGTACTCTCGAAATGGTTGATAGCTACAACAGTTATATTTGCTTTGTCATTGACTTTAATTTTCTTTGCATTGTCCAGTATTCGGGAATTGTCAATTCAACAACAAATTCAATATGGGATTCAAGCATTAACAACTGCTGCAATAATTTTTTTAGGATTGGCAGTAATAATTAATGCTTATTATGGAGCGCAGTGTGCCCAAGCTTTGCATAAAAGTGCGATCGCTGCCGAGAAAAACATTGAAATTGGCATTCAAAATACAAAAATATCTCAAGATAAGCTGATTGCAGAACGTTTTATGAGCGCGATCGCACAGCTTGGGCATGAGAAAATTGAAACCCGCGCAGGTGCAATTTATGCATTAGAGCGAGTCTCGCAGGATTTTCCTGAAGAACACTGGACAATCATGGAAATCCTCACTGCTTTTGTGCGCGAGAATACTTCCATCAAAGAAAAAGAGCAATCAAGGCATGAAGATTCGGCGCTGGCACAGTTTGACAAACACAAAGCTGAGACTTATCGTACACAGCAGCCAGACCTGAATTTTCATCCAGAATCAACAAAAATTCGCACAGATATTCAAGTCGCTCTGACAGTCATCACTAGGCGTAATTCACTGCAAGACCGAGAAAATCAGAAACTGGATTTACGTAATACAGACATCAGAGGAGCAGACTTGCTAGAAGCAAACTTAGAAGGGTTAGATTTGCGTGGTTCTAACCTGTCTGGCGCAGATTTACGTGGTTGCAACTTGATTGGTGCAGACCTTGATGGAGCTAAACTCACTGCTTCTATCCTTTATGAAGCTAACTTGCGGGGAGCAAACCTGCGCGGAGCTAACCTTTGTTGGGCCAACCTCAATCGAGCGAACCTTACAGGAGCAAACCTGCGGGGAGCGAACCTCACGGGAGCAAGTCTGCGTGCAGCCAATTTCCAAGGAGCAAACCTCTATAAAGCCAACTTACAACAGGCAATTTTGAAACTAGCCAACCTCTCTGGAGCAAAGTTATTTTTAGCTAACTTACAAGGAGCAAAGCTTGGTAAAGCCAACTTACAACATACAGGTTTGATTGGAGCTAACCTAAATGGAGCAAATTTGAATGGTGCTAATCTATGTGGCGCTAACTTGAATGCAGCTAAACTCCAGCAGACAGAGGTATATTTTGCCAACCTCTCAGAAGCCAGCTTGACGGAAGCTAATTTATATCGAGCTAACCTCATAGGAGCTAACCTTTCTAGAGCAATCCTTGATCAAGCCAATCTACATGAGGCAAATCTCATGGGAGCTAATCTTTCTGGGGCAAACCTCTGTGATGTCAAATTAGAAGGGGCAATTCTCACAGGAGCCAAAAATCTAGAATTACATCAGATTACAGTAGCACTCGGCGATCGCACAACTCGCCTGCCGGATTATGTCGAAGTACCAACACATTGGCGACAATCCAGCTAAGTTAACATCGCATCAATTAGTTATCTGGGTGCATCTTCCAATTTTGAGATAAGTGCTAGAGTTTTTACCAAAAATATCCATACTAAACTAAATTCAAGAGATAAAAAATAATCTCACAGTAATTTTCAAATGTATTAACATCATTTTGACCTGATGTATAAACTTGCGATCATTAGCATATTTCACTTTAACATCGCTATAAATAAGCAGCAGGGAAGCAGGGCAGAATAATTTGTAGTGGTAAAACAAAGAATTACTATCAATTTACTTATAGCGGATTTCAAGTTAGTAAAGTACACAATTAATTCTCAAAGCCAGGTATTAAGCCTGTTGTAATTCAGAATTATGCTGTGTGTCTGATAGCAAACAGACGCGTTTATAAAGTGATTAGTAAGTGTCTGAGCGAAAGTTGGCATTAAATTCAAAGTAGTAGCTATTAAAATTTGGATAATTATAGTTTGTTCTATTACTTATAAGTAAATATATATAGATTTTAAAGCTGTTAAATTAATGAGGTTAGCAAGTCAGTATTTTCACTGTACTAAAATACTACAACAAATCATACTATGGCATAATCTAATTTACCAAGGAGCCAGAGATGAAGACTAATGATATGTCTTTGATCAAGACAAATGAACTCACTAGTTTGTCTTTGGGGATCACAGTTATATTTATTGTGTCATTAACTCTAATTTTCCTATCCTTTTCAAGTGTTCAGGGGCTAGCAACTGAGCAAAAAATTGAAACTCTAACTAAAGTAATCACAACAATTGCCATATTTGCTTGGGGATTGGCAATTAGCATTAATGCTTACTATACTTCAAGGCTCTCTCTAGCTATAGATCAAAGTGCATTAGCACAAATATCTTCAGGATTAATAGCGTGGGAAAAGCAGAAAGAAGTTAACATTAATTACACAGAAACAAATTCAGAAGATTTTATTAGAGAACGCTTTTCTCAAGCAATAGAACATTTAGGACATGAAAAAATTGAAACGCGATTTGCTGCAATATATGCATTAGAAAGGATTGCCAGAGAATCTTCCAAAGATCATTGGACAATTATGGAAATTCTTGCTGCTTATATCCGAGAACATGCCCCAGTACGCCGGGAAGCTGAGGCTGATTTACAAGAAGTATCAAAAATTCCTACTGATATTCAAATAGCGCTTACAGTCCTTGGCAGACGCAATTCATTACAAGATTTAGCAAATCAAAAGCTAGATTTACGTGATATAGATATCAGTGGCGCAGACCTCATGGAAGCCAACCTTTCTGGAGCTATCCTGATAGGAGCTAATCTGCAATGGGTAAATCTTATAGGAGCCAATCTTTCTGAGGCAAACCTAACGGAAGCCAATCTCTGTGGAGCAGTTCTTTATGAAGCCAACTTAGAAAAGGCAACTCTCCCGGAAGCCAATCTTCAAGAAGCAGTTCTTAGAAAAGTGAATCTATCTAAAGCCGTACTTTATGAAGCTGATTTGGCAGGGGCAATTCTTTATGATGCCAATCTACAAGGAGCAAGTCTTTATAACGCTAACTTGGAAGACGCAATCCTGTGTGACGCCAACTTAGAAGGAGCTAACTTGGAGGGAAGCAACCTTATAGGGGCAAACCTGATTGGAAGTAATTTACAAGGAGCAAAACTGATTGGAGCAAACTTAGAAGGTGTATTACTTAGTACAGCCAATCTACAACAGGCAAATTTATATGAAGCTAACCTACAACAAGCAAACTTTTATGAAGCTAACCTACAACAGGCAATTTTAATTGGAGCTAACTTAGAACAAGCAATCCTCCAGAAAGCCAAAATTTTTGGAGCAGATATGACCAGATCAGAAAACTTAGAACTACAACAACTTGAATTGGCGATTGGCGATCGCACAACCATTCTGCCACAAAATCTTCAACTACCTGAACATTGGTGCCAACAAACAGCTGACCTTTCAACCTCAGAAGCTGAAACTTAAATTAATAGATGTTAAAGGCAATACTTGCAGTTTCTTTGTTGGTAATGGTTAGGGGTTAATTGCTACTCACACATCACTCATTACTGCTTACCTAGTAACCAATGCAAAATACCATCAAAGTTATTGCCTATCCTAGTAGTATGCTTGCCATCAGAACAAAGGATCGTGTTTATCATCCCAACATTTATCATTACGCCAAGTTCTAGCACTGTTTTCACATTGAAATTGATCATCAATCCCAGGAATTGAAGTAGGGTAGCTCTTGGTAAAATTGAAATTTACATCGATATAAGAGATTAGTATTAAAACTGTATAAAATCCAACACTTAGCAGCACAACGGCAAATGGAGCAAATAGTATAATTTTGCACAGTTTTTTGTAATTGAACTTGCTTGTTTCTACATCTAGGCGATCGCACATAACCCTTTTAGATTTTCCAATAGCAGCAATAACAACTTTAAAAAATTGAAATTAAAAAATATTTGCCATTATTCTTGCATTTAAAATAACTTATTTTGGCTATTTTGCCATGTAATACTAATTCAAATTTAGAACTTGAATGTATTTGTAAAATATCCTAAATTACTTGCCATTTTTAAGGTACACTACCCTCGGATATAACGAATAGTCCAGGGTATTATCAGATGATTGACCTTTACACCTTCACCACACCTAACGGGCGTAAGGCTTCGATTATGTTGGAGGAAGTCAAACTGCCCTACAATGTCCACAAAATTGACATTACCAAACAAGAGCAATTTACACCTGAATATATAGCAATTAATCCTAATAGCAAAATTCCGGCGATTATCGACCAAGAAACTGATATCAGAGTTTTTGAATCCGGTGCTATTCTAATTTACTTGGCCGAAAAAACAGGTAAATTATTACCAACAGACCAAAAAGGTCGCTTTCAAGTACTTGAGTGGTTAATGTTCCAAATGGCAGGTGTAGGGCCAATGTTCGGGCAACTCAATCACTTTAAAAAATTTGCGCCAGAAAAGATTGCCTACGCCATTGAACGATATGAAAAGGAAACTTTACGAATTTATGGCGTATTAGATCAACAACTGGCGAACAATGAATTTATCTGCGGTGACTATTCTATTGCCGACGTTGCAACTTATCCTTGGGTAGCAATTTACAATATGCAAGGTTTGACGCTGGACAATCATCCAAATTTGAAACGATGGGTTGAGACTGTAGGTGATCGTCCAGCAGTACAGCGCGGGATGCATATCCCCTAGCGAATCACAGAAATATGGGGAAAGGGGAAGATTAATACCCCAATCCCCCAAATCTTCAGACCCGGTTATAGTTGCAAGTGCGATGTTGATAAATGTCAAAAAGTATTATTGATCGCTTAAATAAAAAATTATGAAACGCCGACAGGTTTTGAACACAGCTGCTTTCGCCACAGCAACTGCTACTACCCTAGCTTCTGGTACTCGAACTGATACAGCCCCTAGTGTTCAAGCTGGCGCCCAACAACATTCCATACGCCCTAATCCCCGAAGGTTACAGTGCATTTCAACATCCTTTAGCTATTAGCCCAAACTTTAGTTCAGTCCGGATAGACAACGCAAAACTAGGGTTTCAATGGTAAGGTGTTTTACCCCTTGCACATTGTCCAACAGTCGTCATGAACTGCGTACACCAGCATGAAAATACTTTTCTTTCCCTTCTGCCCTCCGCCCTCTGCCTTCTGCCTTATTTACAAGTCAGTATCATTCCATTCGCTAGGGCTTCAGTTAACATCTACGAAAGCCGCATATTTCACTCAATTAATTTAAAAACTTTTCTACGCTACGCACAAATATTTCTACACCGATCGCCAAAGCAGTTTCATCAAAATCAAACCGGGGGTGGTGATGGGGATAAGCCAAGTCTTTTGCAGGATTGGCAGAACCTAAAAAGAAATAGCAACCAGGAACGGCTTCTAAAAAGAATGACATATCTTCAGCTGCCATAGTTTGGCATTCGGGCACAATTCCTAAAGGAGTTTCGATGACTTCTTCTGCCACCGATCGCACTAATTCCGCCATACCTGCATCATTAATTACTGGTGAGTAAAGTGACCAATATTCTAAGTCATACTTAGCACCATAGCTCTGGCAAATTCCCGCAATAATCTGCTCGATACGCTGGTAAAAAAAGCCTTTATAAGCAGGGTTAAAGTACCTGACAGTACCACTCATTCTAGCTGTATCAGCAATTACATTCCGCTTGCTACCGGCATGAAGTTCACCCACTGTCACGACTGCCGAATCGATGGGATTGACATTACGCGCCACAATGCTTTGCAAGGCATTAATAACTTGGGCAGAAACTACAACGGCATCAATTGTTTGATGAGGGATGGCCCCATGCCCGCCTTTGCCCAAAATCTTGCAGTTAAAGGACTCTACCGCAGCCATTAATGCTCCACTACGAACACCCACGGTTCCCAATGGCAAATTATTCCATAGGTGTAACCCAATAATCGCATCAACATCAGGGTTTTTTAGTACCCCGGCTTCAATCATTGGCTTTGCGCCGCCGGGCCCTTCTTCCGCAGGCTGAAAAATAATTTTGACAGTGCCGCCAAAATCTTCACGATGCTGACTGAGATAGTAAGCTGTACCTAAGGCGATCGCTGTATGTCCATCATGTCCGCAAGCGTGCATAACTCCATCATGCTGCGAACAGTAGGGCACTTGATTTAGTTCTTGAATTGGCAAAGCATCCATATCTGCCCGAATTGCCAGCACTTTTTCGCTGCCGAGTTTGTTACCTTTAATGATGGCAACAATGCCGGTTTGGGCAATACCAGTTTGATGCTCAATTCCCCATTCTTGTAACTTCTGTGAGATCAACTCAGCTGTTAGTTTTTCTTGAAAACCCAATTCAGGTTGTTGATGCAGTCGCCGCCGCCATTCTACCAGTTGAGGTTGTAGTGAACGGATGGAGAGTCGGACGCCAGATAGGTCAACAGAAGAGGGGTTTGGGAAGGTGGAAACCATTATGCAGAAAAGCTACTTAAACACAGCTAACTTAGGTTATTTTCCCAGTGTGACATCCTCCCCCACTAACCGCAAGCGCACTAGGGAATGTCTTTCCCTCTTCACACAAGGGTGCTTCTACTTGTCTGTGTAGTGAGGGTTCAATCTGATTTGCTTTGATCCGCTTATTTACGCTAGCAGGGGAAAACAGATATTTCCCGAATAATTCCTAAATCTAAATCTGATGCTACTTGAGCCAGTTTATCCAAATCACCAAGGTGATCTAGATAAGGTAAGCAGCCTAAAACAGGGGTATTGGTGAGTGATTGAATCAACTCTGGTGGCGTTAAGTCGGCTATTTCTGCATCCGAACAAGGTTTTAGGCAGTTGAGAACAATACCTTTGAGATTCACCCGCGATTGTTTCGCTAATGCTACATTAGCCACGGCTTGAGCGATCGCACCTAATTTCACTGGCACTACCAAAAGTGTTGGTAAACGCCATTCTCCTGCCAAATCTGCTACTGTTAATTCCTCAGTTACGGGGGAACCTAAGCCGCCTAAAGCTTCTACAAGGACAAAATCACGGCGCGATCGCAAGTTAGACAAAGTTTGCCAGACTACAGCTAAATCTACTTGACGATTTTCCTTGGCGGCTGCGATCGGAGGCGCTAGAGGTGCTTGAAAGTACAACGGTGTAATTTCTTCGGGAGATTGATCCAAAGAAAATAGCTTTTGATACCATTCGCGATCGCCTACTCCCGATTGAATCGGTTTCATGATTCCCCAGCTGCGTTGAGAACAATATTTTTGCCAATAAGCTGCCAAAGCCGTTGTTAAAACAGTTTTGCCAGCATCTGTATCAGTTCCAGTAATCAGTAGTGTGTTCAACAATCTATTTTACAAAAGTGATTATTTTGTTCAGTAAAAGAGCATCAATATCAGTTGATGCTATTAAAAATCATTCAGTCGTCAGTCAAAAGTAATCAATATTTTTGGTGCATTAATTTACCTGTAAATCAGTCTCATACTACTCTGCACTTCTAGCACGACATTAGGCATTTTTTGAATCTAATTTTAACTTCTTGGGTTAAAAAGTGGATTTACCTGTTCGTCGCTAGGTGGGTTATTGAGTTCTTCGTCAGAAGTAGGTGTTGGGGTTGGAGTGGGAGTTTCTGTGGGAATTTCTGTAGGAGTTAGAGTTGGAGTTAGAGTTGGAGTTGGTATGGGAGTCTCTGTAGGAGTTAGAGTTGGAGTTGGTGTAGAAGTTGGTGTGGGCGTCTGCTGGACTGGATTTTCTAATGCAACAGAGAGGGTATAATCACTTTCGGCAATGTCTGGATCTAAGCTTAACTGAATAGTGTAACTACCAGTGCGTGGTAATATTCCTGTGTAGTATATTACTTTATCAGCGCTACTTTCAATTGGTTGTTGATTGGGGCCTAAGACTGTTAGTGAAATACCACTTCCTTGCTCAATATCTGCCGATAATTTAAAACCTTCTGTTCCCAAAAACGTGTACTGAATTAATTGATTTGCTTTTAGAGTATTTTCTACTGTAGTGGTATTAGAAGCTCCCAAATTAAGGCGCTTACTATATATAACAGGTTCATTGCTAGTGGGTGTGGGTGTAGGTGTCAATGTAGTACCACCAGAAATAACTGGTGAAGGAAAAGTTTGTACAGGTGTTTCTGGTGGTGCTTTTGACTGGCTGCGGATAGAACTTACCAAAGCCCAAGAACCGAATCCCGCTAGGATGACTACAGCACTACCAATAGCTCCAATTGCCAGAGGATTATCTAAGATGGAGTTATGATTGTTGGGTGGAATCACAGGCGCAGGTCTGTTGGGTGAAGCTGGGCGTACTGGGTCGGGACGATGACCAACAGCAATTGTCTGTGCATTAGTCAAATTGGGAGCAGGAGTTGGTTGATCGACAGATTGTAATGCTTGGATGACATCAGCTGCACTTTGATAGCGATCGCCTGGTATGTAATTCAACATCCGATTAATAACTTGGGCGAATCGTGGATTAACTCTCGTCCACTGTTGCCAATTCCAAGTAAGTTGGGTTTCATCAAATAAATCAGAGGTTTCTCTACCAGTCAGCAAGACTATGGCTGTGACTGCGAGTGCATACAAATCACTACTAGGATAAGCCCGCCCTGTTTGCATTTGCTCACTGGGAGCGTAGCCTAATTTTCCCACAGTAGTGACTGGCGCTGTGCTAGTTGGGGATTCTAATCTAGTTGCGAGTTCTTTGACCACCCCAAAGTCAATTAATACTGGTTTGGTATCACTATCTCTTAAAATAATATTTTCTGGTGATATATCCCGGTGAATAATTCCTCGACTGTGAATGTGCCCTAACACAGGTAGCAACGAGCGCATCAACTGTAATATTTCTGACTCTGTGAATGTTTGACCAACAGCTTGGCGTTCAGAGAGCATAGTTCGGTAGGTTTTACCTGCAACGTAGTCTTCTACTAAAAACAAGCGCTGGTCTTGCTCAAATCTTTCGCGGAATTTCGGGATTTGCGGATGCTCGATTTGATACAAAATAGCCGCTTCTCGTTGGAAAAGTTCTTGTGTCTTCTCCCAAACAGAAGTTCCTATTGTTGCTGGAATTAATTCTTTAATCGCACAAAGTTCATTAAAGCGCCTCTGGTCTTCTGCTAGATAAGTTCTACCAAATCCTCCCTGTCCGAGAATTTGAATTATGCGATAACGGTTTTGCAGGACAGTGCCAACTGTAATGGGTGGTTGCATAATTGATGAGTTAAGTGTTATGGCAACTTAAAATAAAGTCACCCACAAAGATAAGTCCAAACGGCGACAGACAGTTACTTGCAGCGTTAATTCTACCCTACCCCATACATACGCCCTCGGTTGAGGGTTCTTGGGCAGTCGCGCTCCATACATTTTGTGCAAACTTGGCAAACCCTAAAAGCTTGACTCAGCAATATTGCCTGGCTGGGGCACGGTGCGTAGTTAACTATCGTCTGCAACCCTCACATAAGTGAAGGTTTAAACTCCGTGTGAATGCGTGCAAAGCAAGCCTGATTAAAACTTGCTCAACCCTATTTTTACATTCAGTCCTCAGTACGTAGATATCAAATATAAGAATAAATCACAAATTAACTGTTTCTTTTTCAGTGTTCGACTATATAATATCCCGGAGTAATTTTGCTGAAACTACAAAAATTTTGTTCTTAGCCATAAAATAGGTACGTAGAAGCAGCAATTACCACGCCAAACCAGTGAGATAGAAGGTTTTTTAGCTCAACCTAAAAAATCTGAACAATAAGTCTATCAACTAGACTTGTTGTTCAGTTAAGCTATCAATAGTTTGGTTACTAAAAGTAATCAAAAAATATCAAAGTATAATTAAAAGGAGAAATGTTTTAACTTTTACAGATATTTTTTTACACTATTTCGGTTAAATTTGCTAAATTGCTGATGTTAAGATTGCCATGAATGCACATCGAGGATCTGCTGTGCTCAGTTCTGCAACTTTATCTAAAGTGCAGCCAGTTGCAACAGGGCTGAATGAAAATCATCGCCTGCGGCTGTTTTCTGGCTCTGCCAATGTACAACTGTCTCAAGAAGTCGCTCGTTACCTGGGTATGGACTTAGGGCCAATGATCCGTAAAAGATTTGCGGACGGCGAACTCTATGTTCAAATCCAAGAATCAATTCGCGGCTGTGATGTCTATTTAATCCAGCCATCTTGCCAACCCGTCAATGATCATTTAATGGAATTACTGATTATGGTTGATGCCTGTCGTCGGGCTTCTGCACGACAGGTAACCGCAGTAATTCCTTACTATGGCTATGCTCGCGCTGACCGGAAAACAGCAGGACGAGAGTCAATCACCGCCAAGCTGGTTGCTAACCTGATCACTCAAGCAGGTGCTAACCGCGTTCTGGCAATGGATTTGCACTCGGCCCAAATTCAGGGTTATTTCGACATACCTTTTGATCATGTTTACGGTTCGCCAGTTTTACTAGATTATCTAGCGAGCAAACAACTGCATGACCTTGTAGTTGTTTCCCCCGATGTCGGTGGTGTAGCACGGGCTAGGGCTTTTGCAAAGAAGCTGGACGATGCTCCACTGGCAATTATTGACAAACGCCGTCAAGCTCATAATGTCGCTGAAGTTTTGAACGTCATTGGCGATGTTAAAGGCAAAACGGCAGTTTTGGTGGACGACATGATCGACACTGGTGGCACAATTGCTGCGGGAGCGCGACTGTTGCGTGAAGAAGGAGCACGTCAGGTCTATGCCTGTGCAACTCATGCAGTATTCTCTCCACCTGCGATTGAGCGTTTGTCAAGCGGCTTGTTTGAGGAAGTTATTGTTACCAATACTATTCCCATACCAGAAAGCGATCGCTTTTCGCAACTAGTAGTACTTTCAGTAGCTAATATACTCGGAGAAACCATCTGGCGGATTCACGAAGATAGTTCAGTAAGTAGTATGTTCCGCTAGCAAAAAAAGGACTGTTAGCGCCGTTACAGTTCTGTGTAAACAAGTATGAAGAATGAAGTATGAACTTTTTCAGCTTCATTCTTTATTATTTCTGAGATGCCAACATCTCAACCTCTGAAACTACCCGTTCTAATTCTTCTACAATCGCAGTTGGTCTTGTTTTATTGAATGTCTCGATTAGTGCCCGATAATACCAAAGAGTACCTTCTTTACCCCCCTGGAAGCGCTCCCAAAGTGATTCGCCTAAGACGCGATAATCTTTGAGAATAGACCGGGCGTTGTAGAGTTTATCAGCAGCTGACACAAGCAGCACTGATGATGAGGCAGTGGGAATATGGGCAATATAAGCTTCTTTGCGCTGTCGCCAAGGCGGTTTAGGTGTAGTGTCAGAGTCAGTACACCCATCTACAATAGCAGTCACATTGTCCCCAAAACGCCGACGAATTTCTTCCCTAGTCGCAGCGCCACCTTGGTCTTCTATCGCATCGTGTAACAGGGCCCCTATAGCTTCATCTTCATTCGCTCCATATTCCAAAGCTATACTAGCTACGCCTAATAAGTGAGCAATGTAAGGGACACCAGAACCTTTACGCACTTGCTGGGCGTGGAGTTCGGTGGCGTAGGTTAGAGCTGCGGTAAAGCGATCAGAAAGCATTGTATTTAAATAATCATCTTAATAATCGCACTCTAGCGGAAAATTGAGGCGATCGCATCAAGCAAACCGCCAAGTTGCTGAGGATGCCGCGCGCGTAGGAGATTCAGCTTAGAATTGAAGTGTCTATCAAGCTTGCCCTAGCATTATGAACAGCGAAAATATTTGCACAAGCCCCTTGCATAGCTTAATGAACTGAATTTCGTCCTCACTGAATTACATATACACTCTTTTTTACAGAATGAAGTTAACGGTCAAAGCTCCTTGAACGTTATACTAGTATTTTTGAACTAGCCTGAAGAATAACACACCTTAAGCTGAGAGTCATACAAGTGTAGAACTACATCTATCTTGGCTCTTGTAATTAATATTCTGGCTTTGTGGTAAGAAAGCACTTTCAATTCAAAATGAAAATTTTTCTGTTTTGGATAACCTTTACACTTCCAACAACAGAAATGTTTTATTGTCTAATTAGAAAGCGACCAGATATTAAACTCCAGCAATGCATTTGCAGATATTAGTAAAAACTGGACATTAATATTTTATTTCTTTTGAATATAGATTAATAATTTTATACAATTCTCCATGAAGATGCGCTTAATATTACAAAGCGAACCGCCAAGAACGCAAAGAGCGCCAAGGAACAGAGGAACCTCATTTAGTGTAAGTTTATATAAGAGCAGTATTAATCTAATCCATACATAAAAACCATTCTTCATATTATATAAGTTTATTTGAAAATATTGAAATCAGAAGGTTTTTGGGGATGAGTCTCAATAGCTTTATTTCAGCGTGTTTTAGCTATTATAATTTACATTAAATGTTGCAGTTGGATCTCTATAAACTCGAAAATAAAAAATAATTGACACTTTGGCTTTACCAGTGGCGGTAGAAAACTCAATTTCATAGTTTTTGAGCTTACTACCATTAGCAAAAATCAAATATGCTTGAAACCTTTGCCTTTGCATGGTCAAATGAATATGATTCCATAACTAGATTAGATTCTCGTTAACCTATGAAAAAACCTGTTGCGCTGACAACGACATTTTTCGCCACTTGTACTATGCTGCTAACGGCGTGTGGTGGAGCTAACACGAATACGAATTCTGTAAGTAATACCTCAAATCAGGCTACAACTAACGCCACTGCAACCACGACTACATCTAGTACAATTCCTATCGGTATTGCTGTTGCTCAAACTAGCAACGTAGCCTTACTCGGACAAGAACAAGTTGCTGGAGCTAAAATTGCCGAAAAATATTTTAATGACAAGGGTGGTATTAACGGTACTCCGATTAAATTGGTGTTTCAAGATACTAGTGGTGATGAAGCCGGAGCAATTAACGCCTTTCAAAGTTTAATTAATAAAGATAAGGTGATTGGTATTGTTGGCCCCACTTTGTCACAGCAAGCTTTTAGTGCTGATCCCGTTGCTGAACGTGCAAAAGTACCAGTAGTTGGGCCATCGAATACTGCCAATAAAATTCCTGAAATTGGTGAATATGTGGCTCGTGTTTCAGCACCTGTTTCTGTTGTTGCACCTAATTCGGTGAGAGCAGCACTCAAACTGAATCCTGCTATTAAAAAAGTTGCTGTTTTTTACGCTCAAAATGATGCTTTTAGTAAGTCAGAAACAGAAATTTTTCAAAAAACTGTTAAGGATCAGGGTCTGGAATTGGTAACAGTACAAAAGTTTCAAACTAGCGATACAGACTTTCAAAGCCAAGCGACAAATGCTATTAACCTCAAACCAGATTTAGTGATTATTTCTGGTTTAGCTGCTGATGGAGGTAACTTAGTAAGACAATTGCGAGAATTAGGATATCAAGGCTTAATTGTCGGTGGTAATGGCCTAAATACTTCAAACATTTTGCCAGTTTGTAAGGCTTTTTGTGATGGCGTACTCATTGCTCAAGCTTACAGCCCAGAGCATCCAGGTGAGATTAATGCTACATTTCGCAAAGCTTACGCTGACCAATACAAAAAAGAACCACCCCAATTTACCGCCCAAGCTTTTGCAGCAGTTCAAGTTTATGTCGAAGCACTTCAAGCTTTGGATAAAAAGAATAAAGTTAGTCAGTTAGCATTGCCACAATTGCGAACTGAATTGAACAAACAGCTACTAACGGGGAAATACAATACACCACTGGGTGAAATTGGTTTTACTCCAGAAGGTGAGGTTGTCCAAAAAGATTTTTATGTAGCTCAAATCAAAATGGACAAAGATGGCAGCCAAGGTAAGTTTACATTTTTAAAATAGTTGCGATTATGAGTTTCAATTTGTTTTTGCAACAATTTTTAAATGGATTATCTATTGGCAGCGTTTATGCGATTTTTGCTTTGGGATATACTCTCGTTTATTCTATTTTAGGCATCATTAATTTAGCTCATGGTGCAATATTTGCTCTGGGAGCTTATTTCACTTATGCACTTATGGGTGGTACATTTGGCTTTAATGGCTTGCTAGCTAATGCAACACTACCTATAAAATTACCATTTGCGATCGCCTTAATTTTAGGAAGTAGCTTGGCAGGATTGGTTGGCGTAGCTATGGAACGCATTGCTTTCCAGCCTCTGCGCCGTAAAGGATCTGATCCTTTGTTAACGGTTGTTTCCAGCTTGGGTGTGGCGGTGGTAATTGTTAACTTAATTCAGTATTTAGTAGGCGCAGAAAGTTACACATTTCCAGCAGGTGCTTACGGCAATTTACCGCCTGCAATTAACTTTGGTAATCCACAAAACCCAATTCCCATTCGCAGCGTACAGATAGTAATTTTTGCCGTATCTGTAGTGATTGTGGCAATACTTACCTATTTTATTAACCGCACTAAATATGGTAAGGCAATGCAGGCGATCGCAGAAGATCCAATTACTGCTAGTTTGTTAGGAATTAACACTGATGGCTTTATTGTGCTGACATTTTTCCTCAGCAGTTTTTTAGCAGGATTAGCCGGAACTTTAGTCGCCTCTAGTGTCAGCATTGCTGGCCCATACTTTGGTATTGCTTTTGGGTTGAGGGGTTTAGCGGTGATTGTCTTGGGTGGTTTAGGTAGTATTCCCGGTGCGGTTTTAGGAGGCTTTGTCATTGGGTTAGCAGAGGCGTTTGTACCGAGTGAATACTCTGCTTATAAAGATGCAGTAGCCTTTGGAATACTATTTATTATGCTGATAGTTAGACCTCAAGGTTTGCTAGGACGGCGCTTTGTACAGAAGGTGTAAACAATTCAAAATTCAAAATTCAAAATCAACAGAAGCAGGGAAGGGACTGTTCACTAAAACAAAAATATAGTGGTTTGCGAAAAATATACGTAGGGTGGGCATTGCCCACCCTACTAACACACATTAAAAATGTAAAATTTAGCATCTAATTTATCGCTCTATGGCAGACTTTTTCACTACTTACGGTGCAATTATTGTCTCAATGGTACTAGGGGCGTTGCTGGGTTTATCACTATATTTACCGTTGATGGCTGGGCAATTATCTTTGGCTAGCCCTGGATTTTATGCAGTGGGTGGATATATTGCAGCAATTTTATCTACTACAGTTTTTACCACACCTACTAGTAATTATTTTCCGATACCCTTGCTGCTTTTAGAAATGCTAATTGCGGGGATTGTTTGCGGATTTTTGGGTATAGCCGTAGGAATTCCAGTATTAAGATTGCGAGGAATTTATTTAGCGATCGCTACTATTGCTTTTATAGAAGTTCTCCGCGTTGTTTGTCTCAATTTGGAAATTACAGGCGGTGCTATTGGAATTCCTAACATTCCTCAACCTTTCCAAACACAAATTGAATATTTGTGGATTGCTTTGCCTTTACTTCTAATTGCTATGGTATTGTTTTACCGTCTAGAACGTATCCGCGTAGGCAGAGCATTTATCGCTATTAGAGAGGATGAATTAGCAGCAGGTTCAATGGGAATTAATCCAACTTACTACAAAGTTTTAGCATTCACATTAGGAGCCATTCTTGCAGGGGTAGTAGGAGCAATCAGCGCCCACTTTCTCAATACCTGGAATGCTCGCCAAGGTACTTTTGATGCTAGTATTATTTACTTAACTTTTGTATTGATTGGGGGTTCGAGAACTTTTTTAGGTTCGGTAGTAGGAGGTATGGTATTTACAGCTTTACCAGAAATTTTGCGAAACTTAGCTGATACAGGTGGATTACCTACTTGGTTAGCACAATTTCTGCGAGATGGAAGATTAATTATTTTTGGTTTATTAATAGTAGTAGGGACAATATTTTTTCCTCAAGGTTTAGTCACTCCCGATATTTTTAAAAGACGTAAAATTAAAGTTAGGCAAAATAGTCAATTTAAAAACTGAACTATTTATATGAATATGCGAATCTAAAAAAATGTCGTACAGCATCCAAGAAATTAATAATAGTACAGTTTTAGAAGCTAAAGGCTTGACTCGCCGCTTTGGGGGGCTGGTAGCAGTCAATAATGTATCATTTGATGTCAAAAAACATGAAATTTTTGGGTTGATTGGCCCTAACGGTGCTGGCAAAACTACACTGTTTAATTTGATGACAGCTTTGATTCCGCCTTCTGGGGGACAGCTAATTTATCAAGGTAAAGAAATTTCTCAACTACGTCCTTATCAAATTGCAGGCTTAGGTATTGCTCGTACTTTTCAAAATATCCGCTTGTTTGGCGAATTATCAGCATTAGAAAATGTGATTATTGGGGGGCATTTGCATACTAAAACTGGTATGCTTAAAGGAGTTTTAGGCTTGAGGTCAGCTCTTAAAGAAGAATATAACAGTAGGCAAAGAGCTTTAGAGCTATTACACTTAGTAGGCTTGAGCGATCGCACAGAAGAAAAAGCCAAGAATTTTGCCTACGGTGACCAACGACGCTTAGAAATTGCTCGCGCCCTAGCCCTAAAACCGCAAATTTTACTCCTCGATGAACCTGCGGCGGGTATGAATCCCAGTGAAAAACAGCAACTTAGCGAATTTATTCGTAATCTCAGGGAAAGCTTTAACTTAACGATCATCCTGATTGAGCATCATGTACCCTTAGTTATGGGTTTGTGTGATCGCATTGCTGTTTTAGATTTTGGTCAATTGATTGCTTTGGGTAAACCATCTGTTGTCAGGGATGACCCAGCTGTAATTGAAGCTTATTTGGGAAATGCATAAGGATTTTAACCGCCGATGAACGCCGATGAACGCCGATATTTAAATGATAAAGAAGATTTTACGATTTTAGAAATTGAAAATCTGGATGTTAATTATGGCGGTATTCAAGCTCTTAAAAATATCAATTTAAAAATTCAAAAAGGTGAAGTAGTTACTCTCATCGGTGCTAATGGCGCTGGTAAAACTACTACTCTCCGCGCTATATCTAAAATAGTCACTCCTAAAAGTGGCAAAATTATTTATCATGGTCGCAATATTAACCGTTGCCAAGTTCACGAAATCGTCAACCTTGGGATCGCTCATTGTCCTGAAGGACGTAGAGTATTAGCACGGCAAACAGTTTTAGATAATTTATTATTAGGTGCTTATATCCGCAACGATCAAACTCAAATTAAAGCAGATATTCAACGTCAATATGAGCTATTTCCACGTTTGGAACAAAGACGCAATCAACTAGCAGGAACTCTCAGCGGTGGTGAACAACAAATGCTAGCGATCGCTCGTGCTTTAATGAGTAAACCAAAACTGTTACTTTTAGATGAGCCTAGCTTAGGTTTAGCACCTGCGATCGTCCGGGAAATTTTTACTATTATTGAAAATCTCCGAGCTACGGGGGTAACGATTTTATTAGTTGAACAAAACGCGAACTTAGCTCTACAAATTGCAGATCGAGGATATGTTCTAGAGGCTGGTTCTATCACTTTAACAGGTGCAGCATCAGAATTAATTATTGATGAGCGAGTTAAGAAAGCTTATTTAGGTTAATTATCAAAACTAAGGAGGTGCAAACAAATGGTCAAGTCAGCAACCCGTCCTCTGACTTTGGAGGAGTTTTTAAAACTCCCAGAAACAAAGCCAGCTAGTGAATATATTAATGGACAAATTATTCAAAAACCTATGCCTCAAGGAAAGCACAGTAAATTACAGAGTAAGCTGGTTACTGCCATCAATGAAGTAGTTGAGATTGAAAAAATCGCCTTTGCGTTTACAGAATTACGGTGTACCTTTGGCGGACGTTCGATTGTCCCAGATGTCGCTGTATTTGCTTGGGAAAGAATTCCTTTAGATGAACGTGGAGATGTAGCGAATGTTTTTGAGGCTTCTCCAGACTGGACAATTGAAATTCTCTCACCCGATCAAAGGCAGACGAAAGTAACTGGAAATATTTTGCATTGTCTCAAGCATGGAACTAAATTAGGCTGGCTGCTTGATCCAGATGAGCGATCAGTTTTAGTTTATCCGCCAAAACAACAACCAGAACTTTTACAAGCAGAACAGGAAATATTACCAGTTCCCGATTTAGTCAGTAATTTGCAATTGACTGTAGGACAACTATTTGGATGGTTAAAGCTTTAGGCTAATAGAAGCTTGTAATAGCTAAACAAACTATTAAACCAGTAATTTATTACAAAACATCACAATTTTTATCATATATTTAGATTTGCAGCCTGCTTTTTGGGCGTCTATTTTCGTATAGATGCGGAATTCTATTCGCTGGAATATCTAAAGCTATGAGTCAAATCATCTGGATCGCAAGACACGCCAACCGCCTCGACTTTGTAAACCCTGATTGGTTTCTCACTGCTGAACGACGCTACGATCCACCCATATCTGATGATGGTGTTGTGCAGGCACAGCAGTTAGCTAAACGCTTGCAACGAGAAAAGATTGCTCATATTTTCGCTTCCCCCTTTCTGCGAACAGTACAAACGGCGAACGCAGTCGCAGAAGTGCTAGATTTACCTATTAAATTAGAAACTGGTTTGAGCGAATGGCTTAATCCCGCTTGGATGACAGAAGAACCAGAAAGGCTTTCAACCCCAGCATTAGCAGAATTATTCCCCAGAATTGATCTAAGCTACACTCCGCGCATTGCAGCTAAATACCCCGAAACGCAAGAACAAGTGCGGGAACGTTCTGGACAAACGGCTAGATGTCTGGCGGCTGAATTCTACCCAGAGAACATTTTGCTGGTAGGACATGGTGCTTCTGTACTAGGGGCGGCTATGGGGTTAGTAGGGGAAATTGCCAAAACCGAAGTTAAAGCTTCTTTATGTTCTTTGGTCAAAGTGGTGCTTCAAGAATCAGAATGGTTATTAGAACTCAAAGGAGATACTTCTCATTTAAATCAAATCGAGGAAGTAATTCGATTTGTTTAAACCTCTGATAGGTATTTTGAATTGTAGCTTCCAGTAATCTGGATACATTGCTATGACTCAAGAAAGTAACTAATTTACCAATAAGTTGTATGAAATATTTACTAGCAGGAGATATCGGTGGTACGAAAACTATTCTGCGATTGGTTGAGCCATCAAGCTCACCAAATTTACGTACTATTTACGAAGAAAGTTTCCACAGTAAAGATTTTCCTGATTTGGTGCCGATAGTCCAACAGTTTTTGATCAAAGCTAAGGCATCAACGCCAGACAAAGCTTGTTTTGCGATCGCAGGCCCCGTGATTAACAATACTGCCAAACTGACCAATTTGGCTTGGTATCTGGATTATGAACGTCTACAACAAGAACTGGGCATAGCTTCTGTTTCTTTAATCAATGACTTTGCTGCCGTTGGGCATGGTATTTTTGGCTTAACCAGCAAAAATTTGCTGACTTTGCAAGCAGGTAAACTCAAACCCGAAGCCCCCATTGCCGTTATCGGTGCTGGAACTGGCTTAGGACAAGGATTTTTAATTAAGCAGAAAGACCACTATCAAGTCTTTCCTTCTGAAGGCGGACACGCTGACTTTGCTGCGCGTAACGAGTTGGAATTTCTGCTTTTAAAATACCTCATGGATAAACATGATATCCAGCGGGTTTCTGTAGAAAGAGTAGTTTCTGGGCAAGGCATTATCGCAATTTACCAATTTCTGCGCGATCGCAAAATTGCTGTCGAATCACCAGACATCGCCCACATTGTGAGAATCTGGGAACAAGAGGCCGGACAACAAGAGAAAAGCGTCGATCCTGCTGCTGCTATTGGTACTGCTGCATTGCAAGAACGCGATCGCCTTTGCGAACAAACTATGCAAATGTTTGTAGAAGCGTATGGTGCAGAAGCCGGAAATCTTGCCATCAAACTCCTACCTTACGGGGGACTATACATTGCTGGTGGTATTGCTCCTAAAATACTCCCATTAATGCAACAAAGCAGTTTCCTACTGAATTTCACCCAAAAAGGTCGGATGCGTTCTCTTCTCGAAGAAATACCCGTATATATTATTCTCAATCAACAAGTCGGGCTAATTGGTGCTGCTTTGTATGCTGCTAGGTTATAACAGCTGGCATCAGTAATAGCAGCATCGTTAAATGCAAAAACTATGACACTCAGAGGCTTGTTGTCGTTAATTGTTGCCACTTGTGTATGCAGTGGAACTGTACTGGTTGAGGCAAGTCAACCCAAGCGTCCGGTTTCTCCAGCTAAACCAAAAGTTACTCAAATCAAACCGAAAGTTACTCAAGCTAAACCAAAAGTTACTCAACCAGTACAGCCCAAATGGAAGTTGTTCACAGCACCAGATGGGCGCTTTAGTGTTTTGATGCCCGGAGTACCCATACGCAATACTCAATCGCAAAAAACTTACATGGGGGAAGTTAACTTAGAACTATTTGTAGCGCAACCACCAAAACAAGAAGTAGCTTATGTGGTTGTTTACAATGAATTTCCTCATGATTATGCTCAAATGACAGACCCCCAAGCAATACTGAATAATGCACGGGATCTAGCTTTAATGACCACGAAGAGCAATTTAATTAGGCAGCGAAATATTCGTAGTACCAATGGTCATCTTGGCAAAGAAATTGAGTACGTCAATTCTGCTGGAAAAGTCACTAAAACTAGAATGTTTTTTGCCCAAGGGCGCTTATATCAAGTAATGGCTATAACTAGTAAAAAGCAGCACAAGAGTTTAGCTAAAACCATTACAGGATATTTAAATTCTTTCCATGTGGTTTTGAAAGCTTGAGGCTGAAGCAACCTCTGATATATTATTTGTTGAATTAATCAAAATTCCTTGTAACCCTACCCCTAAGAATTTGGCAAAAGCCAAAAACTGGGTGGGGTATTTTATAGCTGTTTTCTACTGGGTATGTTTATTGGTTGTTTTCGCCTCAAAGCACTGCTACTCCAGACAAACACTGTTATCAAGTCTGAAAACATCAGGACACAACGAACTAGACTCTGTTAAAATGCAGAATTGTGGCATTCGCTTTCAGTCTTGGCGTTTACTGCTCAGAACCCCTTCAAACCATCCGTCCGCCTCAAACTGATGCCGCCACTGGCGACAGACCGATGTTAATTCTGGAGTTTTATGTCTTTTTCTAATCTCGGCTTGTCCAATGAAATTATCCGTGCTGTCACCGAGCGAGGGTACACCAAACCTACACCAATCCAGACGCAGGCGATTCCTGCCATCTTGTCGGGTGGGGATTTGCTAGCTGGTGCCCAAACCGGGACTGGAAAGACTGCCAGTTTCACCCTGCCGCTACTGCATCGGTTGTCGTCCGACAGCGTTAAAAGCACATCTAATGGATGCTCGCCGATCCGGGCGCTGATTCTCACCCCGACTCGTGAACTCGCTGCACAGGTGGCCGAGAGCGTGCATGAGTACGGCAAGTATTTAAAGTTGAACACGATGGTGATGTACGGCGGGGTCAGCATTAATCCGCAAAAACGGCTTTTGAAGGGTCGGGTAGATATTTTGGTCGCTACCCCAGGGCGGCTGCTAGACCATGTGCAACAGGGCACGGTGAACCTGTCAAATATTGAGGTTTTGGTGCTGGATGAAGCAGATCGGATGTTGGACATGGGTTTTATTCGTGATATCCGTCGCATTCTCTCGCTCCTACCCAAACAGCGACAAAACTTGCTATTCTTTGCAACCTTCTCAGACAAAATCAAGGCACTCGCTGCTGGGCTGCTGAATCGCCCGAAGATGATCGAGGTAGCACGCCGCAACGTTACCGCCGATACAGTGGCACAAAAAGTCTACAAAATAGACCGTGACAGGAAGCGTCAATTACTTGCTCACCTGATTCGGCAAGATAACTGGTACCAAGTGCTAGTGTTCACCCGCACGAAGTATGGTGCTGACCGTCTGGTGAAGCAGTTGGCTGAAGAGCGCATTCAAGCATTGGCGATCCACGGTAATAAGAGCCAATCGGCGCGTACCCATGCTCTGGCGAAGTTCAAGAACGGCACTTTACAGGTACTAGTAGCAACCGACATTGCAGCGCGTGGTCTCGACATCAGCGAACTGCCCCATGTGGTCAACTTCGATCTACCCAATGTCCCAGAGGATTATGTTCATCGCATTGGTCGCACTGGCCGCGCTGGCGCGTCAGGTGAAGCTATCTCACTTGTGTGCGCCGATGAATACGATCTGTTGGCAGATATTGAAAAACTGATTGAACAGCGCTTGCCTTTTGAAGTGGTTGCTAGCTTTGGAGCTAATTCCCACACCAAGTCCGAACCAATTTTAGATGAACGCAAGCACAGACCTCAAGCTAGCAAGCGTCCGGCTCACTCTACTGCTAAACCGCTGCCACAAAAATCAGCTAAACAATCAGCGCCACGAACCCTAACAGGTGGCAAAAAGTCCGATGCTCGTCCTGACGCATCACGCCGTCGGGCTAATCGCTCACGTTGATCCATCATACCGTTTCACTTTAAGTTTGATACAAATAGGTCGCAGGGGGCAGGGAGCAGGGGGAAAGAATGAAAAACCAATGATTTGTATCAGGATTTTCTTGAAATGGTATCAGTACTACGAATACCAATCACGACTGAGTTTCTTTAGAAAATACGGAAATCTTTCTTTCAGCTTGCGGAATGTAAAAGAAACAGGGAAAGTGATTTCCCTGCTGACTCTAATGAAGTCTTTTAAAGCCTGACGGCGTTTCTAAATATTTGCCTGCTGGCGTTGATAAAGTGACCAGTACAAACCCTTTTGTTGTAACAATTGTGCGTGAGTGCCACGTTCCGCAATTACGCCTTGCTCCATCACCAAAATCAAGTCCGCTCGTTTGAGAGGAGCAAAGCGGTGGGCGATGAGAAATACGGTGCGGTTGGCAGAGATTTTTTGCAGGTTTTGCAAAACTTGCTGTTCAGTTTCACTATCTAAAGCACTGGTAGCTTCATCCAAAATTAAAATCGGTGCTGAGGAGAGAAATAACCGCGCTAAGGCAATACGTTGTCTCTGTCCTCCAGATAAGGCTGTGCCGCGTTCGCCGACATTGCTTTCATAACCGTAAGGCAATTGACTGATGAAATCATGAGCCACAGCTAACCTTGCAGCTTCTACTACTTGCTCTGCGGTAATATCAGGATTCCCAAGGGTGATATTTTCTAAAATTGAACCGTTGAACAAAAAGTCTTCTTGTAAAACTACGCCAATTTGTTGCCGCAGTGAAGCTAAATCGGCACTTTTAATATCAAATCCATCTATGAGGATGCGTCCTGATTCTATTTGATAGAGGCGTTGTAATAATTTAGAAAGGGTGCTTTTACCAGAACCGCTGCGTCCCACAATGCCAACAAATTGTCCTGGTTCGACGTTAAAAGATATACCTCGAAGAACGGGTTCTGTATTTGCTTGGTAGCGGAAAAAGACTTGCTCGAATGTTACTTGACCCTTGAGAGATGGTAAAACTAAACCTGTGCCAGGTTCCGCTTCTGGGGCGACGTTGAGAATATCACCAATGCGATCTACAGATAGTAGAACTTGTTGCAGATTTTGCCACAACTGCACTAAGCGCAAAAGTGGCCCTGTGACTCTTCCTGATAACATTTGAAAAGCTACAAGCTGACCGATGGTGAGTTTCTGTTCAATGACTAACTTGGCTCCAAACCAGAGAATTAGCAAGATGGAAAAATTGGTGAGAAAGTCACCGATATTGCTGCTGATGTTGGAGGTGGTAGAGGCTTTAAAACTTGTGCGAATGAAGCGAGCAAATAAGCCTTCCCAGCGATCGCGTGCTACTGGTTCTGCTGCATGGGCTTTTACCGAGTGAATCCCCGTGACTGTCTCAACTAGAAATGATTGACTATCAGCACTGCGGTTAAAAGTTTCGTTGAGCCAATTACGCAGAATTGGTGTGGCAACTATCGTTAACGTAGCAAACAACGGCAACACTGCCAATGCCACAAAGGTGAGAGGAATATTGTAATAAAACATCAATGCTAGATACACCACAGCAAAGATGCTATCTAAAATTACAGTTAATGCTGTACCTGTAAGAAACTGGCGAATTTGTTCGAGTTCTTGAACTCTGGCTACTGTGTCTCCAACGCGCCGTGATTCAAAATAAGCTAAAGGCAGCCGCATTAAGTGGCGAAATAGCTGTGCTGATAAACTTAAATCTAAACGCCTAGCTGTATGGGTAAAGATAAATAAGCGCAGGATGCCGAGTACAGCTTCAAATATAGCTACCAGTAAAAGTGCGATCGCCATGACATCAAGAGTTGGCAAACTCTCTTGCACCATTACTTTGTCTATGACGACTTGAGTAATTAGCGGTGTCGTTAAACCCAACAGCTGCAACGTCAAAGACGCTAGTAAGACTTCGCCTAATAATTCTCGGTACTTCCAAACTGCTGGTGTAAACCAACCCAAGTTAAATTTTTCTTGCTTGGAGATCAATTCTACTTGCCATATCTGCCCATCCCAAGCAGCTTCAACCACCGATTGGGGAAGTTTTTCGCAAATATGATCGGGATTTAAGGGATTGGCGATAATGAGGCGATCGCCTTTAATTCCATACGCCACCACCCAAGAGGAAGTCGCAAGTGTGTCCGAATTCCACTGTAATAAGGCTGGAAATGACAACTGCCGCAAATCACTCCAATTCATTTGCAACCGCTGCAACACTAAGCCTAATTTTTCTGCTGCTTCCACAACATTTTTCGGGCGTTCTCCCCTCAGTTGGCGTTGCACCCATTCTAGTTTCACAGCATTATTCAAATATTGCGCCACCATTGTCAAACAGGCGGCAGCTGTATTCCTGCTAGTAACAAAAGGATAACCTGTGATTTCTGATGAGGGGGATTGGGGATTGGGGATTGGGGACTGGGGATTGGGGATTGGGGATTGGGAACTGGGAAACTCGTGGCCCCCTGTGGGGATAAGAGATAATGGAGACTGGGGATTGGGGATTGGGGACTGGGAATTGAGAAACTCGTGGTCTTCTCTGGGGATAACGGGTAATGGGAATTGGGAGAATGTTTCTCGATTTCCCTCAATCTCTCCCTCCTGCTGTGAACCTTGCCAGAAGCTTTCAATTTGTGGTGTTGAAAATTCCATCCACAGTACAGTATCCCAGCAGACTACTATTACTTCTTTACTAGCAGCTACAGCCTTGCAATCTGTAGAGAACTTTTGTAAGTCGCCAAACCAATCTCCTGCTTGTAGAGATGCCAATGGTTTGCCAACACTTTCTTGAGGTAGCAATGGCTGTGCCGATTTGTAGCGTCTATCGTCTCGCAAGCGGACTTTACCAGTAATGATTAAAAACTGGTAACCTCCGACTTGGTTTGACCAGATTTTCTCACCAAGACTGTACCGACGAATTTCTGCGAGATTTCGCAATCGGGATTGTTGTTCGGGACTAAGCCAGGATAGCGGCGGTTGATTCCACGGTACAGAAGCTAGCACGTTTACTCTTAAAGATTGATTATCCAGAATTAGCTCACTTGTAGTTTGACTGTCAGCTTGTGAATTTTCTCGGCTAGCCATTTCTCAAACAACTCATTTTTTAGTGCTTGCTTTAGTTGAGTATCTTCTAAAGACGCTGGTAGAAATTGTTCTACTCGAAACAAACCATAACGTCCTTCTTGTTCAGGGGTTGCGGGAACGAGTTCTATTGGCCCTATCAATTGCCCAGGACTTGCTGCATCAACAGCTGCCCTTAATATATCTGGCATTGTTCCGCGGCTAATTGGCCCCATCATGCCATTGACAATCCGATCATCGGCTAGCGAATACTCTTGGGCTAATTGCTCAAAGCTGCCTCCCTCCTCGATTTGGGTTTGTAGTTCCTCACTCAGCTCATGATTATCAACAACAATTCGAGACAGTACCACCCGATCCAGAAAAATTTTACGTTCAATGAAATATTCTGGAAGTTTTGGTTCTGTAACTACAGCTTTCAGTTTTTCTAATTTAAAACCTAAAGTAATTGATGAGTAAAAGGTAGGATAATCTGTACCATTTTTCTTTAACCATTCTTGAAAAACTTGGGGATCAGTCAGTTGATTTTTGAGCCGAAAATCAATAATTGTCTGTTCGGTTATAGCCGGACTAATTTCGATATCGTCTCGCATTCTGATTTCTTGCTCAATTACGTACTGGCGAAGAATATCGCTAATAAACTGTGTTAATTTGCCAGAGGCTTGCAGATATTTTACTGCCTGTTCAATAGAAATTGGTTGGTTATCTACAGCTAAAAATGATAAAGATTCCATAAATTAAATATGTGGTGAAAATATTAGTAGATTATACGAGCATTAATGTAATGCCTAGAATTTCTAGATTAAAAATAATAAATATCTCATAAATTTAAGTTTAAAAAAGTATTTAATAAATCAATTTTATATTTATTAAAATTATTTAGCGATAGAGCAATTGCCAAGTTCACCTGCTGCACAGGAGTATAAAAAGCCTAAAAATACTGAAGATATTTTTGATGAGCAAACATCAAGCTATAATACTTGTCCATGCCCAGGCAAGTAGCATAGCTGCGATCGCACCGATTAATGTATTCAAAATATTTACCACTTCATTGGTCAGCCAAGTATATTTAGATTGCAGTGTTGCCCCAATTACACTTTCTAGACTAGTGGCAATCAACGCTGCGATCGCACACCAAGCGATCCCTAACAGATTAATCAAACCAACTCCCCAACCAAGTAAAGCGATCGCAAGTGAACCCACCACACCAGCTAAGGTTCCCTCTAAGCTAACTGCACCTTCTGTACCACGCGGAACTGGTTGCAGTGTAGTAATCAAAAAGGTTCGTTTACCGTAGGCTTTACCAACTTCGCTAGCACAAGTATCAGAAAGCTTTGTGCTAAAACTCGCTACATAGCCCAACAATAATAGGGACTGGAGGCTGAGTACTAGGGACTGAGTAATAGGAGCAAATAATCCCAAATTTATCATTCCTACTCCTACAGCACACAGCGCCGCAATCAAAGCAGAACCCCAGACATTCTCTGGGCCTCTTGCACCAGAACGCTTTTCAGCAATTCCTTCCGCTTCCTTTTGTGCTATGCCAATGCGCGTCACTCCTGAACCAACCAGAAAATAAAACCCTACCACTAAATATCCTTGCCAACCCAATGTTCCCCAAACCAGTACGCCCAGCAACCAGGCGTGGAATATTCCAGCTGGGGTAAGCAGCTTTTTAGGAGCAATCCACACTAAACCCAACAAAATTGCGTTTAATCCGACTCCCACCAACCAAGGATTTGCAGAATCTATCGAAGAGAACATCAGCAATACATCACGAGTAGTTTTGCTTGAATATCAACAGAATAACGAATTTAGCACTTTGCTGCTTGATCCCCTCCACCCTATGATCCTAGACTTACATATATTCTCGCCTCTTTCCGGATAAAGCTAGAGGGGTCTGGGCAAGACAAGGCAAAACTTTTATTCATCGGCACTAGTGAAGAGAGTATGGTTAGCCAATGAATACATTTTCATAGCATTCGTTAAAGACGTTGATGCAGGCGATCGCCCTTGCCTCTTAAATGATGAAATTTGCAGTAATTATCAAAGGTCAAGTATAAAATTATAAATTTATTAGGTGTTAATCCAATAATAACCAGAAGTATATATGCAAGCTGGCTGGCTATCATCCGTGCTGAAGAGAATAAATTGTAGAGAGTCTCCCACAGGCAAAAGCCCACAACAAGGGAATGAAATTATTTCTTTCCCAATCCCCAATCCTCAATCCCCAATCCCCATAATAATTTTCTAGAGAAAAGCTATGAACAAAACTTTATTTCATCTTGCTTTCCCTGTTTCCAATATTGCTCAAACAAAAGCATATTATGTTGACGGATTAGGTTGCATTCCTGGGCGTGAAAACCCTCATGCATTGATACTGAATTTTTACAGTCATCAGCTAGTAGCTCACGTCACTAAAGAACCCCTTACAGCGCAACGTGGTATCTATCCTAGACATTTTGGATTAGTGTTTACACTAGAACAAGACTGGGAAGAATTACTAGAAAAGGCACAGCACCAAAAACTACTTTTTAGAGAAGAACCTAAAAATCGCTTTGTTGGTTCTCCTTTAGAGCATCGTACTTTCTTTTTAGAAGATCCCTTTTACAACTTAATGGAGTTCAAATATTACCGCCACCCAGAGGCAATTTTTGGGAGTTCCGAGTATACACAAATTGGGGATAGGGCTTAACTGGCTCTGTCAAGGCTTCTGCTACTGCTGCTAAACTTCTGGAGTCTGTCAGCATCCAAGAGTGCAATCCCACAGGCAATATCACCTCCCGTCCCAGTAGCATTTGTGAACTATTTGCTGGGACGATCATTAAATCGTAAGGAGTCCAGATAGATGTAAAATTCAGCTGCTTTAACATGGCAGCATCAAAATTTAAATCATTGAGTAATGCACTGTTGACGCGCATTTGCTTGCAGCCAGGACGCTGGGAAGCATAAGCTATCATAGTTCCATTATGGGGAGAAGAAATAGTGACAAACCGCTGCACGCGCTGAATTCCTCCCAGTCGTTGAAGATAGTAACGACTAACAATTCCTCCCATGCTGAAGCCTACCAAATCCAGTGGTTGTTCTGGTAAGAAATTAGCTGCAACATAATCGGCTATTTGCTGCGCTAACTCATCTAGACCTATATCACCATTATTAGGCACTAGATCTAGAGTATAGACAGACCAACCCCGTTGTCTTAAATATTGCTCCATTGTATGGAAAACTGCCCCTGTGTCGTTAATGCCATGTATTAACAACACAGGATTTTGTTGCTGGTTTTTAATCTTCATTGCTAGAACCCTGCTGAATCAAGCCTGTAGAAAATTTAACGAAGTATTATGGTGTCATTCAAACAATCTATGACACTCTTTTCACTGGTTCAAAAAAAACCGCTATCTTGGCTTCGAGTCGACATTTATAAATAAAATTTTGTTAATTTTTGTTAAGGTAACTTTCAGGATCTTGCCCTCAGTCATAGTAAAATTTAATAATTAGTTCTCGGTGTATGCAGGTTGCAGGTACTTGCAAAAGTAAGTTAAGAATACTTGCTCTGTATTATTACTACAATGTCGATTAAGCACAAACCTATAATGGTTGTCATTCAGAACTGGATGACACAAAGCAAACAAATGTAATATTCTGTCGTAATTCTTAATAATTACGGTCAAATTTTCAGATATAACAGGCAGGAGAAATTGTAATGGATTTTATCAAAAAGTTGATCACAGGGATTGTGTCTTTCCTTACTGGACTATTACCAGGAAAGAAAAAGAAAAGTAACGGTTACTACTTGGAACTAGACGAAGCTAATGAGCCGAAGCCCTTAGCTATTGTTAAAGAAGCAGCATCAAATGCTAAACAAGCAACAGAAAAAGCTCTAGAGAATGCTAAACAAGCAACGCAGACAGTTGCATCTAACGCTAAAAAAACTGCACAAACACTTACATCAGATACATCAAATACATCAGATACTCCAGCGCCATCCAAGCCAGAGCCAACAAACGGCACAAAGGCCGCAGCAAGTAAGGCAAAACCAGCTAAAGAGGCAAAACCACCAGCTCAAGACGCAAAACCACTAGATGTGGAACTCGTCCAGACTGCCGAGGGTCTTAAGGTGCAGCCCGGCAAAAATGCAAAAGCTTCAGCAGCCAAAGCAGTTAAAGAAGAGCCAAAAGAAACTACCTTCGCGCCCAAATATGTCGCTGCTTCTGTTGGCACTTCCAATGGTCGTCGCCGTCCTGGGGCTAATATGAGCGCTTACTTAGACATGGCTCGTCAGGTAAAAACTCCTGGATAAATTTGCAAATCTAGAAACAAGGGCATTGGGTGGTAATTCATCATTGCTACTCTCCCCTTGCTCCTCTGGTTTCTATCTCCCCATTTAAAAACACTAATCCACTATATAAATGAAAAGCTGGGTCCCAATTAGTCTTTTCCCTACGAAATAGGTGAATGTGAGACTGAATGTTACCCAGCATTTCTGTTTGATCCAATAGTGTCTCGGCAAAAGGTTTGAAATCAGACCAGACTTTTACTTGAGGTAATTGCTGCTCAACCCATGCTAGTAAGGAATTCCAATTGATTCTGATTGTATTTTGGCTAGCTTGAGAAGTAATTTCTATACCTTGCTGGAATTCGTAGCCGTTGTCATAAAGTCGTAGAATGCAACCTCTACCAGGCAGATGCAAGTCACAAAATTGGGCATAGTCTTGCGTTTGAGTTTTGCGTTCGAGTTTACGGCGAACGTCAACATCTACAACTTGCTCAAAAATAGGCAAAAGCCCTACCACCCGTGCTTTTACTTCTGACCAGTTAAAGGTTAAGGAACCGAGTTGATTTGTTTGGTTGCGACAAACAATAGTAGTATTAGCCGCAGATTTTGCAAAATGTTGGACTTGAAAAACTTGAATTTGCTCAATTGCAGCTAAAGTTGCCCAAAAGCAGGGAATGCCAGCTTTCTGTAGTTGTGTACCATAAAATTTTAGTTCTCCTACTTGTCCAGTGCGATATAACTTCCAGCCGCGACTTGGTAACATTAACCGTGCAGTGTAAGCATCAATCTGCATGATTTGGGCAAATTTGGGGGCTGCTTGGGTTTTAAGTTCGTTACTAAGTGGTTCTAAGACTAGCACCCCCAGTTCCGTGTCGTTGGGTTCAGATTTTGCTTGGGCGATCGCTCGTTGTCTTTCTTCTTGTTCAATTTCTTGCAGTCGCTGCAATCCCTGCCGTGCTTGCGTCAAGATTTTTGTATTGGTTGTACTTCGCAGCAGTTGTCGATAAATTTTTTCTGCATCCTGGCGCTTACTTGATACTTCATGTAAGCGTCCAACATAAAATTTTACCCAAGGATTTTCTGGTGATTCTTTTAACAGTTGTTTGAGTAATTTAGCAGCAGTACTATAATCTTTACGCTCAAAGGCATTGGCAACTTGCTCAATCATTACTTTATTTACATCCACGCAGAAAGAACGTCTCGCGCCTTTGCGTCTCTGCGCCTTTGCGTGAGATATACATCCTTTATACTTCACAAGCTACGGTAATTATTGATAATGCCACTACTGGCGCTGTAACTGCTCGTAGGATGCGACGACCAAGAGAAACTGCTTGAAATCCAGCCGCGATCGCACTCTCAATTTCTTTTTCAGTCCATCCCCCTTCTGGGCCAGTAGCAATAAGAATCTCTGTAGAGACAGGATGAATCACATCTTTTAAATGGGGATACTCACCACGAGCCTCACAAATATAACGGTGATCTGCGACACCAGCAGTAATAGCAGAGCTAAAAGCAACAGGTTCTAAAATCGTTGGTACAAAAGAACGTTCTGATTGTTCAGCGGCTTCTGCTGCAATCCGCCGCCAACGTTCGAGTTTTTGGGGACTGGGATTAAGTAAAGTGCGATCGCTCAACACTGGGGCAATCTTAGCTACACCTAACTCCGTACAACACCGCACCACTTCATCAAACCCGTTACCTTTGGGCAAGGCTGCCAAAAGCGTAATTGTTACAGGTAATTCAGTTGTTATTGTAAGTGGTTCTAAAATCTGTGCTTGCTCTGTTTCTAGCTGTGCCAACCACCATTTACCCTTACCATCCATAGCAATAAAGCGATCGCCTTCACGCAAACGCAACACCCTTACTAAGTAATGTTGTTGCTCTTTTGTGAGTAAAATTTGCTCTTGTTGAAATTGGGAGGGTGCGATCGCAATTCGTTGTAGTTGAGTCATAGGAGCATAAACTGCCAAATATAAATAAACACCGATAATTTATCAGTATCATCGGCGTTTATTAGCACGGCAGTTGCTACCCTGCGGAAAGCCGCTTTGCGTCTACAAGTCGGGGAACCCTTTCGGCAGCTCCTCATGGGGCAGCCCTGCGTTGGGCGGCGAGCCGCTCTTTTTGCAAGTAGCGTGGAAACCCCCAAGACCGCACTGCCGACGCTCCTACGTCGCTACCGCTACGCTAACACCAACGCACTGGCTCGTTCATCGGCGGTTAAAATTACTGACTACAGATTTTGTAAGTAAGCTTTGAGTGCCTCATTTACTAATTCAGTCATCGGCTTGCCTTGGCGGGTAGCGGCTTCTTTGAGCTTGCTATAAACTTCATCTTGCAGGCTAACGCGACGACGGTTTTTACTGGTAGCAATAGTAGTATTAGCGATCGCCACTTCTCTATACCCACTATCTTCCGTGATTTCGGTGGTGGTAGAGTCTCCCATTGTCTCTAATAAACCATCGTTATCGTCGGTAATTTCTGGCGGTGCAACTGATTGGGATGCGTAATTGCCAGCAAATTCCCGAATGGCATCAAAGCCAACGCGATCGCAAAAATCACCAAAGCTTTCCCCAGATTTTCGTGACTGCTTAAAGTAGACAAAAATCGGCTCTAGTTGGGTTTCTAAGTCGTTATGATGTAGCCTTTCCATGTAAGGTAACGCCAATCTGGTTTGATCCGGCGAACCTCCCAACCATAATTGGTAAGATTCAGGTGCGCTACCTACAAATCCTAATTCTGCCATGTAGGGACGAGCGCAGCCATTAGGACAGCCTGTCATTCTTACTACAAAATGTTCGTTTTGTAAACCAACTTTTCCTAAGATTGTGCGAATCCGCTCCAAAATCCCAGGTATTGCCCGTTCTGATTCGGTGATAGCTAAACCGCACGTAGGCAAAGCCGGACAAGCCATTGCCAATCGTTCTAAAGCGTCAATTTTACTGGGATCAGAGATGATGCCACAACGGTTGAGAATTTCCTGAATCGCTTGTTTATTTTCCGGTGCAATATCGCAAAAAATCAGGTTTTGGTTAGGTGTTAAACGGATGGGCAAGTTAAACTGCTCAACGATTTCCCGTAAGGCAGTTTTCAGTTGAAACGAACCTTCATCCTTGACTCGGCCATTATCAATGGAAATTCCCAAAAATAGCTTGCCATCACCTTGTTCATCCCATCCCAGGAAGTCTAAATATTTAAACTCTGGTAGTTCTTTAAAGGGTGCGATTGGTTTGCCAAAATATTCTTCAACCTTGGCGCGGAATTTCTCTACGCCCCAATCATGGATGAGATATTTTAATCTAGCGTGACGGCGGTCGGAGCGATCGCCATAATCTCGTTGAGTGGCAACAATCGCTTTTACTACATCGTAAACATCATCCTTTGACACATAGCCAATTGGATCTGCCAGTCTCGCAAAGGTTTCTTCTTTACCGTGTGTCCGTCCTAAGCCACCACCAGCAAAAACATTAAACCCTTCTAGTTGACCCTTTTCATTAGTAATTACTACTAAAGTGAGGTCTTGGGAATACAAATCAACGGAATTATCCCCAGGCACTGTTACGCAAACCTTGAATTTGCGCGGCATATAATAAGTGCCATAAATTGGTTCTTCTGTGTTGTGGATGATTGTGCCATTGCCATTGCGTTGTCGCGCTGCTTTTACCTCTGGGTTTTCCTCAGCGCTAATGGCCTTTTCTCCATCTAGCCAAATTTCGTAATAAGCACCCGTTTGCGGTGACAGCAAGTCAGCGATATTCTGGGCATACTCCCAAGCGTACTGGTATTCTGGGCGATTTTTCAGAGGGACTGGGGGAGCCATCACATTACGGTTGACGTCGCCGCAAGCACCCAAGGTGGAACCCAAGTTGTTGACGATAGTGGCAATTGCTGATTTGAGATTCTTCTTTAAGATCCCGTGCATCTGAAACCCTTGACGGGTAGTTGCTCGCAAGGTGTGGTTACCATATTCATCAGCCAGCTTGTCTAAAGCCAGATACAGCTGCGGTGGCACTAATCCACCTGGATTTTTTGTCCGCAGCATAAACTGGTAATCTTTCTCCTGCCCCTTGACGCGATTATCACGGTTATCTTGCTGGTAAGACCCATGAAACTTCAGCATCTGCACGGCATTTTCGCTAAAGTGAGTTGTGTCCTGAAGTATCTCGGTGGCTACGGGTTCACGCAAAAAATTACTGTTTTCCTTGAGTCCTTCTACTTTGGAAGGCTTACGGCTGGCTATCGGGGAAGGAGGGGATTTAACCATTAGAGTTGTAGACTATTCTTAGATAAAGCATCGGTAGACGCCGAAGCTGCAAATTTAAAAGCACCCATTCGGCTAGGTGATCCCCGGAAATCCGGTCGGAAATGGGAGGAATATTTTAATTTTAACATGGCAAAAAGCCGGCTTTGCTAGTGAAGCAACACTTAACAAAACCAGCATATATTTTATTTTAGGTGTAAATAAACTCAACATTTTTTACTTTGTAAAGTGCTGAGTGCTGAGTCCTGAGTCCTGAGTTTTGATTCGTGAGTTATAAGAATAAGAGTTTCTCTTATTGTCCCCAGTACCCAATCCCCAATCCCCTTCTCATGCATGGTATTCCAGCAGCGGGAGTTAGTTTATCTGAAACGATAACCTAGACCACCTTGGATGCTGACAGCAGAAGCAGGGCTATTTTGATATGTCTTCATACCTACGGTGGCATTACTGTAGATGAGGAAGTTTTTAGCAACTTCAGATTCTACACCAGCCGTTAGCGCTACGCCATTTCTATCGCCTAGAGGAGTTTGTTTACCATCGGTTTCTACAAAAGAGTAACCAGCACCTAAAAATAGGTTGGTACCCTTAGCAATTGGTGCGTCTACGGAAACTTGAGGGATGATAGCAGTCGTCTGATCTGTAAATAGAACTTGAGTGCGTGCAGAAAAGGGGGTAGGCCCTAATTTTAAACGGCCTGTTAGATTACCACCAAACTGAGCATCTTGACCAATTTGTCCGCCATTAGTCACCCCACCTGCAACGCCAGCACCAATATAGCTAGCATCAGTACCATTTTTTTGTTGAGCCGAAGCTTGACCAGCAGATAGAAAAAGAGGAGCAATTACTAAGGAAGACAATGTAGAAATTGTCATGAAAGACTTAATAAAGCGTTTCATATTTTTGAATAAATGTTGTAAGTTTGCTGTTAAGTTATAAGTCGCAAACCAAATAAATATGTTCCAGTAATTGCAGAATTTTGTTCAATGATTGTTGCTATTGATGCCCAGTCCTTAAAAGGTATTTGTCCATTGTATCTCAACTATAAATGTTATAATTACAAGCTTTCATAGCTCAATCCCGTTAGTTTTGGCTAAGAGTAGACTCTTTTGAAACTGGCACAATAATTATAAATATAAGTCAGCCAAGATAGGGTTGATAAAATAACCTATTAATCAACTTTTTAGAATATTTCCACATAGGATGAAACAGTAGGCTGTAGCAACTATTGCAATAAGCTCTAGAGAGAATCTATAAAGTTAAATTTTGGAAACTTTCAGGGAGATTGAATAATGCTAACCGCTGCAAAAACATTATCTGGTTTGATGGGTTTATGTGTCGGTGATGCGTTAGGTGTGCCGGTGGAGTTTACTAGCCGTGCTGAACGAGTTAAATCTCCGGTGACAAAGATGCTGGGTTATGGCACATGGAATCAACCGCCAGGAACTTGGTCAGATGACAGTTCATTGACGTTTTGCTTGGCAGAGAGTCTTTGTAGAGGCTATTCATTAGATGCCATAGCCAATTCCTTCTGGCGCTGGTACAAGGCAGCTTACTGGACTCCTCGTGGTGAACTATTTGATATTGGCCATAGCACCCATGCAGCGATTATGCGCTTAAAGCAGGGAATTTTACCCCAAGATGCAGGTGGGAAGATTGAAAATACTAATGGTAATGGTTCTTTGATGAGAATATTGCCAATGGCTTATTGTCACAAAAGCTTAACTTTTAGCGAATTAATCGCACGGGTGCATGATGTTTCTGCAATTACTCATGCCCATGCGCGATCGCAAATGGCCTGTGGCATTTATATTACTATCGCCGTTGCTTTATTAGAAGGGGCTGACCTACAAGCGGCTTATTTGCAAAGTTTAAACAAAATCCAAACAATTTATTCAGTGCGCGAATACCTGCTGGAAAAACCGCATTTTGCCAGAATCTACAGTGGTGAAATTGCCAAGCTGCCAGTAGAAGAGATTAATTCTGGTGGCTACGTTATTGATACCCTAGAGGCATCGCTGTGGTGTTTGTTAAATAGCTCATCCTACTCTGAGGCAGTGTTAAAAGCTGTTAACTTAGGTGGAGATACAGATACTACCGCCGCCGTTACTGGTGGGTTAGCTGGAATTTACTACGGTGTGGAGAATATTCCCGAAGAATGGATTAATCAAATTGCCCGTAAACAGGACATTATTAACTTGGCAACGCGTTTTGCTGCTGCTGTTTACAGTTAATTGGCAATTGTGAATCAGCAACAAAATTATTCAATAAATTACCCCATCTCCTTGAAACGTAGGAAGATGGGGAGAGTAATTTTGAATTTTAAATTCCCTACCGCTCACCCTTCACCTGTTCGGATATCCATTGCAGGTAGGGATGAGAACCTGCAAGAATTGGTAAAGCAATAACTTCTGGCACTACATAGGAGTGCATTTCCCGGATTTTGGCTTCAATGGTGGGAAATTGTGCCAAATCAGTTTTGATTAACAACTGCCATTCATTCTCTGCGTTTATTTCCCCTTGCCAGGTGTAAACCGAGTGAATGGGCAATATACTCACACAAGCAGCGAGTTTAGCTTCCACAAGGGCATTTGCAATCGCTTTTGCCTCTTGGACGTTGGCAGTTGTCGCCAATACCACACCGTAGCCAGTAGGTGTTTCCATAACATCTAAACAGGAGATAAGGAATATACCTGACCATCAATCAACAGTCTTGTAATGCCTTTAGCTTGCAGATGGGTACGAGCCTTATGCAGCATTTTACTATCGGGGACTTTAATCACGCGATCGCGCTTGGTAGAGAAGCGTTTAGCTACTCGGTGATTATCGAAAATCGGCAAAGTTCTTTGCTGGGTTTCGATAGTGGGAATTTGCCCCAAGTCACCAAAGTCTTTGAGTGGTCGCGTAATTAATTCTGAGGAGCGGTCAATTACCAAATAGCAAGTTTTAGGCAAAAGAGCTGACGACAATGGTAAAACTTGAACTGGTGCTTCACCAGGCCTGCGCCTTGCGACTAAAGGTCTTGGCTCTTCAAAATCGTCATCCTCATCCTCAAAATCTTCCTCTTCTAAATCATCATCCAAATCATCCAAATCCTCGGACTCATCTAGCAAGTCTTCACCCAGCATTTGGGCGAATACGTTTGCTTGTGGATGTTCATCCTCTAACATTGGGCTAGAAATGTTTGTAATTTCTGGCCGTTTTGGACTGGGAATACTTGTAATTTCTGGCCGCTTCGGACTGGGAATACTTGTAACTTCCGGTAGTTTTGGACTGGGAATACTTGTAATTTCTGGCCGCTTCGGGCTAGGAATACTTGTAACTTCCGGTAGTTTTAAACTAGGAATACTTGCACTTTCTGGCGGCTTTTTAGGTAATATTTCCAACTGCTCTGCTGCTGGCTGGGCTTTTGTCTCTGCTGAAGAACGCCGCCGCACCCGTCTAATAACAGGTGTGAAATTCGTACCATCCTCTTTTTGAGATTCTGCCTCTAAGTCTACCTCTGCTGACTCAATCTCCGGCAACTGCGAGGATTCGGTCTGGTTGCTAAGAGTTTCTTGCTCTGGCTGACTCAACAAAGGCAACTGTTCATAGCTTACCTGTGCCCGACCCTCAGGAGTTCTAGCAGCACGCTTCAACGAAACGAGGTATTCGTACTCCTCTTCGGGTAAGGTACTTTTAAGCAACCTGCTAATTGTTGAGTTACTGACGCCATAACGTTCCGCCAAAGTTGAGGTTGTTTCGGCAGTTTCTCGATATAACTTAAGAATTTCTTGCTTGTCTGAATCTGTTAATTTTCTCACGGTAGACACCAAAAATCTTTTCTAAGCTCGTTTCTTTCCTCGCTCCCGCCGCGATCGGCTCAATGATGTGTCATATTCTAAAACAGCGCCCATACCAAATAAGACTCCGCTAAACACCCAAAACACTTCTAGTATCTCTCCACTTTGATAATTTGGGCCTTGGGCGTATTTAAACCACATATCTGCAATGTAGAGTGAAAACGCTGCGGCTGCAATCATTCTCCAAGACTGGGCGACTCTTCCTCCCCAAAAGGCTAACAGCAAAGTGGTGGCGATAACCAAAAGAGCTACGTCGCTAACTATGTAAAACCAATTCAAAATAGTGCCTAGCGGGTCTAGGGATTTTGTCTGTTGCAGAGAAATCCACCAAGCCAACAAACTACCAAACACTCCAATTGCCAACACAATTAGCCATTGCCATTTTTCTAAATTGATTCGCCTATGAGTTGCTGCCAAAATCATGCCTACACCTAGTAACAGATAAGCTACTACAAAAAACACATCGCCAATCGACACATCCGGTTCATCTTTTAAAATTATTTCTGTATAACCGAAAAATATCCCTCCCAGGAAATAAGAAAGCATACCTATGCCAATAGCGAGCCAAACATTTCGACCACTGACAATTTGCGGACTACGCCAATTCCTCAAGCATAAGATACTTGCACCCAGGTAGGCTAACGCTTCAAAAATATTTGTACCAATCACATACCACTCGGCGCGGCTTTCTATGCCATCTGCTCCTGGAACTTTGGCACTAAACAATAAAAAGTATAACAGCGCCAGGACTGCCCAGCCAATGCCAAGCAAAACAATGTTCCCAGTGCTGAAAATAGATTTAGAACGGTATGAATTATCGTAAGAGCTACTCATAGGGCTTGACTATAGTAAACACACTCTGGCAGTATTTTGACGTGCAAGACTGTGTGGGAAGCAGTCTATGTATGTAATGACAACAAATTCTCAATTGCTCTACTAAGCCGTACGCAATCGGACGTCAAGAGCAACTGTATGTGGCAGCAATCTTGTCCCACAGTGTCTTATGCTACTGCCACAGTTTACTCATTGGAGATTGATTTAGCCAAGTGATAAACAGCGATCGCTCTCCCTCTTGCATATCTTGTAAACGCTCAAGCGCTGGATAGGTAAATTTCGCGTTGCCAAGATAGGTTTTCCCTAGCTTATGAAGTTCTTGCAAGAAAATAATTACATGATTTTCTTGCCAAGGAGGTAGGCTGGCTGTATCCTGTGGATTCTGAATTAACAAGGCTTTGACTGCTTCTTGAGAAGTTATTTTAGGAAATTGCTTTTGTTGCAATACCTCCGCAATATCTTTTTCAAATAAAGCTGCTTGTCTAGCACCTAGAAAATCTTCAATGTCCATATAAACAGCTTGTAGCAGCATAATACTAGCTTGGACAAAAATTCCAGCTTTGCTGTGTCCACCTGTATCAGTACCCGCCTGCTCTAAACGTATTTTCCCCCAGACGCTATAGCGCTCTGGTTCCTCCAGCAAAACACAAGCTTTACCTCGTTGATCAGTTAATTCTCTCCACAAGGCTCTAGCTTCTTCCTCTTGGCTAGCTTTGAAAATACTAATCAAGCGAAAGGTTTGCCCCTGATAGTGGAGGACTGGCATTGGCTGATCCCGCTTGGGATGCTGAATGCTTGATATTTCTACATCCTGCCGTTTGAGAATAAACATGGCACTAGCAAATAACTCCTCACAGGGGCGTTCTCGATATGCGATCTATAATCCGATTTGAAAGTATCGCCAAGAGTGCGATTACCTAGCGTAACATTGGGGCAAGCTTGGCGATCGCAAAAAGCTAATCTACAGCCAGCCGCCCAGAGGTTATTTATTATACCAACACGCAAATAACCCATTGACCACACAATATATCTAACCGATAGTCCATTTATTTCGTTTTAAGTGTACATTGACTAACTAGCGACTAGCATCTTAGCCTTCCCACGGGGAAATCTGCAATTTTCAATTGCTTCTTATTAAGGGAAACGATATAATTTAATAGATGACTCGTTTAAGAGCCATAGTTTTATCTTGGGCGCGTAACTCAGGTGGATAGAGTAACTGCCTTCTAAGCAGTCTGCCGCAGGTTCGAGTCCTGCCGCGCTCGTTTTGATTACATACGAACCCTTAAGCACAGAATCGTGATACTGTGATTACATCGATTGAGGGTGCGTTTTGCTGCATCATACCAAAAACAAAGGAGATATTGCAGCGACAAAAGCGATCGCTGACTTAACACTTAAAGGTTACTTGATTCTTACACCAGTAGTTTGTGAGCATTTACCTTTTGATTTTGTTGCCTACAAAGACAACAAATTTTACAAAATTCAAGCTAAATATGCTGGAGACAACAGAGTAGTCAATAAAACTATTTGGATAGATAAAAACGGTACTCATCAGAAAAAGTACAAAGCCGATGACTTTGATTTTTATGCTGTTTATCTACCTGATATAGATTGATATAGATAAAGTTGTCTATCCATTCGTTAACTTTAGTGGTTGCTATATCACCACCCAATTACCTCATTCAGCCACACCGTTTTACTGGTGGGAAGATTTTACAGAATTTACAGAAGAAGCGCCTAAGCGAACTTATAAGGAATTTGGAGTTGATTTAACAACTAGAAAGATTAACCCAGATTCAAGAATTTACACCAGAAAAGTAGAAAGACCTTCAAAAGAAGAATTAGAAAAATTGGTGTGGGAAAAACCAACAGCGCAAATTGGTAGAGATTTTGGTGTGTCTGACAAGGCTGTGGAAAAGTAGTGTAAGGCTTATGGGATAGAAAAGCCACCTAGAGGTTATTGGGTAAAGAAGGCTTATGAGAAAGTAGAAGGAAAGATAAATTAATAATTATTTACATTATTTTTATAAGTTGTCCCAAATATCATGCTGTTCTTTGAAAAACCTCTCTGTAATAGCTAAATTTAAATCGCTAGCTAATAAATCAATACCATCAATAATGATGGGTATTTGAGCTTCCCTAACTTGAAGACCAAAAAAGCATTTCTGCCTGTAATCTGGCCTTTCCTGAAAACGGGCGATCGCAATTTTCAAAGGACGCATAACTTCATATGCATTCTCAGCCTTTTCAATTGATTGTTGAGGAATTGCAGATTGCAACCGGAGAATTGCTAAATCAATTAAATCTCTTGCTTCAACACTGTCATCCATGTAGCGATCAGAATTTGAAAGTAGTTTCGATGTGAAACAGTCATTAAGGCTTAAGCAGGCTACAGGTGATTCAAGATTACTAAAGAGCTTGCGATATTCCCAACCCCGCTCATAGCGACTCAGCATTTGCTCTGGAGTAAATCGATACACATCTCCTGTCTGCCAGCAAATCGACTCCAAGAAACGCAGTTTGTTTGGAACAATAGGTGGATTAATTATTGGTGTAGAGGTTTTCATAGCTCCCTTAATTAACCACTTTGTATAACTCTATTTAAACAAAGGAATAGATTCATGGGATTCCAATAATAGAGAGGCTAATGCTCACGAAACTAGAATAAAAAAGGCAATGAATAATCTTGAGGAATTAACAGAATGTTTAGTGCTTTTTATTTTTAATAATATTACTGAACGCTGGAAGTTTGAAACTGCACAGTTAGAGGATGTTTGAAAAGTCCTCCAGCGCGTGTTTCATTACCCTGGCTACTGAGAAACTGCTACGAAAGAATCAGAGTTTTGGGATTTGATCTCGCACCCCTGAGTCGCACTTAAGGCTCAAGCCGACCCTTTTCAAACATGCTCTTAGAAATGAAGATGAGAAATTGCGCTACACAGATTTCAGCCACCAATACTGCTTATTTACTACCACAAGCTGATCAACAGTCGGCGGTTTGATTTCTATTAGTACAATCTCAGTTAATTTCTTTTTAGCAGATATCCAGTGGTGTAGTTGTTTTTAGCCCTTTCATTTTACTACACCACCGCGAAAAGCTTTGAAACAAATAATTTCAGTGTCATCATAGCCAAATCTTAGCCAAAAATATGAGTAAACCACTCAGTTTTAGCACCTCTGAAACCTTTATAAAGGCTGAAACCCTTAATGTACATTTAGCGTTGATTATTTAGAAAATATAAAAAGCCCGTGACGAGGATTGAACTCGTGACCTCACCCTTACCAAGGGTGTGCTCTACCACTGAGCCACACGGGCAAAATAACCTTTTTTAAGTTGTGAGTTATAATCCTGTTCACTCAGCAATTATAACTCATAACTTCTAGAAGTGGTGGGCCGGGCTGGATTTGAACCAGCGTAGGCGTAAACCAACGGATTTACAGTCCGTCTCCATTAACCACTCGGACACCGACCCATTTGTCTCACGATTTATAATATTAGCACCAGATTTTAGAAGTTGCAAGGGGTTAAATAAAAATAGCGGTGTACCCCACCGCCATCCTGCTAACTCAGGAGTTCGCCGGTTTCTTGCAAGGAGTGCAAGCGGCGATAAATACCTTCTTGACGCAAGAGTTCATCGTGGCTACCAACTTCAACAATTTTTCCCTGATCTAGAACCACAATTTTATCGGCTTCCCGCACTGTACTCAGGCGGTGAGCAATGATAATTGTGGTGCGAGTGCCTTGAATCGATCGCATCGCTATTTGAATTGAACGCTCAGACTCGTAATCTAGGCTAGAGGTAGCTTCGTCAAAAATCAGCACGTCTGGTTCCACTAGCAACGCCCTAGCAATTCCTAAGCGTTGTCTTTGTCCACCAGATAATCTCACACCACGCTCCCCGACAACGGTGTAATAACCCTGAGGTAGCTGTTGTATTACTTCATCTACTCTGGCAATCCTACAGGCTTCCTGAACCTGCTCAAAACTAGCATTTGGCCTACCATAGGTGAGGTTGTCTAACAAAGTGCCGTTGAAGACATCTACTTCTTGGTGAACGATCGCCAATCTCCGCCGATAATTACCCACATTCAGAGTGCGGATATCTTGACCATCAATCAAAATTTGGCCTGCTTGCGGTTCAAAATAACGCAACAACAGCTTCACTAAAGTAGATTTACCAGAACCGGAACGCCCAACTAAGGCTACTGTTTGGTATGGCTCAATCAATAAGTTGATATCTTGCAAAACTAGGCGGTTGGTATCATACCCAAAATTCACGTGTGATAACTCAATTTTTCCTGTGAATTCATAAGGTGATTGCGTCTGGTTTTCATCCAATAGGCTAGATGAATCAGAGCGAATTGGCTCTTGCAGAAATTCATGAAACCGCAGCATGGAAGAATACCGACGAGCAAACACTTCTGCCAAATTATTAATAGGTTCTAATTCCGCGTATGCCATGCTAGAAAGAGTTAAGGTCATAACAAAATGGCCTAGAGAAATTTTTCCTCCTACTGTTGCTGCTAAAGTTAAACCCAGGATTGTAAACACGCAAAACTGAATTACTGTCTTCTGCCAAGTCAGCAGTTTTATATAACCTTTGTGGATGCGATAATCAACCACCGTTAACTCACGATTTAAGCGTTGAGTTTGTCGCTTTAGTTCTTTTGCTTCTGTAGCAAATGCTTTGACGGTTTTGATATTGGTGATGAGTTCGGAAGAACGGCTTTCGGTATTTTCCATATATTTATCCAGGCGGCTTTCGTACCAAATCAGCCGCTGTAAATCTTTCAAGCTCAAAGCGAGGATAAATACAAAAGAAATTAGATATAAAGTTGCAATTCGCCAATCAATCAACAAGATAAACACAAAAATTGCCAGCACACGCATCAATTTGGGAATCAATTGACCAGCAATTTCGGGATACGTCCAAGTATGGTTAGTAAGACCTCTAGCTACTCTTCCGGCAATACGTCCGGGATTATTCTCATCATAAAATTCTAAGGGCAGAGTCAGAATTTTTTCTATGGCTGTTTGGGTTTTTTCTCGACGCGCTCTTAATGGTATATCCCAATGAAACCAATTGGTTAACCAAGGCTGTGTTGGCGCTCTAACTACCGTGACGACGAAGATTAAACCCAGTAATACACTTAAAGATAGTGATTGATTTACTGGGTAATTAGTGAGATTGGAAAAAGTTGTGATCGCCTCTTGAAGTGGTTTGTCCAATGGCTGATTGGACAAGACATTTAAAATTTGGCCGATTGCATAAGGTACAACCAAATCAATAATTTCGTAAATACTGGATACTGTAATACTGAAAATACTCAGCCCCCAGTAGGGACGAAAATAATGGAGAATATCTCGAAATTTTGCCATGATGCACACTTTCCAAGAGCGCGAGCGTTAGCTTGGAAATTTTATACTACAGATGTATTACACAGCAGTCAAGCTTTGTATGCCTAAATCATTCTTGGGGAGTAGTTGGCAATTGAGAAGGAAAAAATTCTAGATGATAACGATAAAGGGCGACAGGACGAGAGTTGGCGGTAAAGTAATCTGGATCTTGAGGTGAAAGGTAGACAGCAGTAACTTGATCTGCTTCTATTGCTGGATTGGATGTAGAAAGTTTGCTGTAAGCAGTGGTAGATTCTACAGAGTTGAAATAAGGACGAGAAGCCCCTTTAAAAAGTTGTTGAAATACTTCTGTTGTGATGAACTTACCATCAGATGTAGTTTCTGTGGCACGTGCAGTGACAAGAGAAACTAGCTGGCGATCGCCACGCAATAAGGTAATTTGACGATTAGGCGAATCTGGATCGATTTTCACTGATAATACAGCTTCATCTCCTAAATAAGCCCGTGCCAAATTCAAGCTATTAAACGCTCTATCGGCTATTAAAATTGGTAAATTGTTGTCTATCTTAGGGATGATTTTTAGACCAGAAACAGGCGATCGCCTTTGGCGCTGCGCTCCGCGCAATCGCTGTTTAATAAAACGTACTTGAAAACTCACAGGTTGATTTAGCTGTCGGCGATTAGCTTCAAACCCTGGTGTAACGATATCTGGTGCTAAAGGTGCAACCAAATCTACTAATTTACTCGTAACCAGCCAATTACCCGCCATCCAGTCAGGGTATGTTAAATCTCCCGAAGCTGGTTGCACAGAAGTTAATTTTTCCCACTGAGGAAAATTTGCCAGTCGTTCAGACAACTCACCTGCTGTTGCTTCACAACTCCATCCTAGTAGGAACAAAATAACCAAGCAAAAACTCCAAATTGCCTTGATAACCAGCATCAGCAATTTTGTATTTAGTATTTATTTTCAAGAGTAATATTTAGCCTTAAATCTCTGTCGGCAAAGGTTCCCAAACTTCTCCATACTTTTCCTTGAGAGCCTGCCAAGCTTCCACTTGCCCTACTTCATATTCTCCTGGTTTACCCCATTGCAAGAATAGACTTAAAGCAGGTTCCTGTTTTTCATCTAAAAACCGAATAGCATAAGTTGTAAAATTACCTCTTTTTGCTTCCCCTGTTTCAAATTTCACTTGAGTAATTTTGTCCATATTCAAGTGAAATTCAAAAGCTTCGGTGTGCATATTCGCATATTTACCTTTAGGCAACTCTGCATAAAATAGCTTTTCTAGCTTACCTCTTGCCTCTAAAACAGCAGCGCTACTAGTAACAATTAAACGCAAAGTTCCCAGGCTTTCGCAAGCTTCCAAAAATTCTTTGAGTGTGGCAGGCATAGGTATTATTAAGTGTTGATTACTGAATGATTAATCATTAGCTAATAACTAATGATTAATCACTAATGGCTATTTTTCGTATTGTTCGTAAGCGGCGACAATACGCTGAACTAAAGGATGTCGGACAACATCTCTTTGGGAAAATTCGCAAAAGGCAATGCCTTCAACGTGTTTTAAAACTTGTAAGGCTACTGCTAGCCCTGATTGTTGGTTCAATGGCAAATCAGTTTGAGTCATGTCACCTGTAATCACCATACGTGAACGGAAGCCCAAACGAGTCAAAACCATTTTTATCTGAGCGGGTGTAGTATTTTGAGCTTCATCCACAATTACAAAAGCGTTATTGAGGGTGCGTCCCCGCATATAAGCGAGTGGTGCAACTTCAATCACACCACGTTCCATCAAATTTGGGACTTTTTCGGGATCGATGAATTCATTGATGGCATCGTAAAGTGGGCGGAGGTAGGGATTAACTTTCTGCTGCAAGTCTCCGGGTAAAAAACCGAGTTTCTCGCCAGCTTCAACGGCAGGACGAGTTAAAATTAGCTTTTCAAACTGGTTAGCAAGGAGTGCTTGCACAGCGACAACAACAGCGAGAAAAGTTTTACCAGTTCCAGCAGGCCCGGTACAGAAAGTGAGGTCACGTTTACGTATGGAGTCAATATATTGTCGTTGTCGAAAAGTTTTGGCACGAATTTCCTCACCCCGGCGAGTCCTGGCGAGAATATCTCGCTGTAACTCTTGGAGTTCTTCTTGGCGATGAGTATCCAAAGCTTGACGGGCTGTGGCAATATCGGCACTAGAGATTATATTGCCTTTAATCCATAGGTCTTCAAGCGATCGCACTAATCGAGAAGCCAGATCAATTTGCTGTTGGGTTCCAGAAATATGTAAGTCTTGTCCCCTAAGTACTAAAGTGGCTCCTGTTTGCTGAGATAAAGTTTTGAGATTTTCTTCTCTATCTCCTGCTAGAGCGATCGCACTAGGAATATTCGGCAGCTGAATTTTAAAGGCATCTGCCATAGGATTTCTTAAATTTGTGAGGGGCAGTTATTGACAAAGGTTAATATTTTCCTGTAGGGCGAGAAAGCGAATTTTACTATTTTAAGTCTATTTTTATACTTATTTATACTAAAATACGCTTATAATTTTCAGAACTGTCATGGTTTCATTGGATTTCATACTTAGCAATTATTACTAAGTTTTAGCCAACCTCTGACAAATTCTCTTTTTGAGTTTTGGATTTCCTGATACTTACTGAGTAAAAGTAGAGACGCGATCGCGTCTCTACTTTCTATACCTTAACTTCTATCATTGAGATAGGTTAACCGCGTTCGCCAAAGACACTGCTCTGATTTAGTAGCGGACACCTTTACGTGCAGCTTCTTCTTTACGCTTACGCCGCAAACTGGGTTTTTCGTATCTTTCTCGGCGTTTGACTTCGGATAAAATTCCGGCTTTTTGAATTTTCTTTTTAAAACGTCTAAGAGCCGAGTCAATCGTCTCGTTCTCACCTAAACGAATTTCAGCCACTCCCTGGTTTCACCTCCTGACAGAATCATTAGAGTTGAGTACAACTGTTAATAACAGCAAGCAGTATGGTGCTAGTTTCTCCTGATGAGAAACACTCATCTGTTCAATCCTCAAAAGGATTTCGAGCATTTTACAGTGACGCAACATTCCACTGATGTCAGCGTACCAAATTTTGCCATTTTTCACTTATTCCCAGAATATTTGCAGAATAAAACATCACAGATGCCTGCGCTTTTCATTCCGGGTTCGTCATAGGTGGTGCTTTATACAGGCAACTCAAAAACAAAGTTAAAAAAACACGACAATTTTGTTGTCGCCTGCCTATTATTCTTATCAAAATATCTGAGCGGTTTTGCTAACTCCGCTCAGAGAATATTTTGAGTTTTAGTCCTACCGAGAACGGGGTTTAGCAATAGGTCTTGATCCGTTGTCACGGCGTTCTCTCGATTTAGGCGGTGGAATTCGCTCTTCCCTGTCTTCATCAAAAGACATTCCTTCCCGCCCGGAGGCGGTGCTGCCATAGATGTCCAGGTATACTGATTGCCCAGCAACTTCAGCAGCTGCTGCAATTACCGTGCGAATTGCCTGAATATTGCGCCCTCCCCGACCAAACACTTTCCCTTTATCCGTGCTTTCAAAGGCGATGCGAATCCAAGCCCGTTGGAGGGTGTGAGAAATTTCACAATCGACGCTTAAAGACTCTGGAGATTCTAAAAACGGCTGTACTAAAAATCGTACCAATCCGTCGTAGTTGGGATTGGCTGAGGGAGATTTGGTTCCGGCATTATGATGCGGCTGTTGCACTGACCTGTTCAAAAACATTGGCTTTTACTAGAATGCGACGTACGGTGTCAGTGGGTTGAGCGCCTTGTTGTAGTCGCTTGACGATGCCGGGAACGTCCAATCGCACTTCATCGGTTCTAGGGTTGTAAAATCCCAGTTCTTCTAAGGGACGACCATCGCGGCGAGCGAGGTTGTTAATGGCGACAATGCGGTAACTTGCTTCCCGCTTTTTACCGAATCGCTTTAAGCGCAGTTTGATCATGGTTGAAGAATCAATCTCCTGTTGGTAGGTATTTGTTGGCAGCTAGTTGATGAGGAACTCACCTGACAGGGGCCGCGGTTGGAAAGTTGAGGGTGAGCTAATTTTGCTCATAACTTCCCATACTAAAATGCTAATTTTAGCACTTGCATAGCATCAACTGCTATCAGTCTCTTGTCAATTGTCTGGAGTTTAATAAGCAACGATTAATGACTAGAGATTGCCAAAGCCTTTCTTCTTTTTCTCTTTCTTTTTCTTTTTCGTGCCTGCGTCGCCAGGGTAACCTCGCCATCCGGGGGCTGCGGGACGATTCCCGGCGAAGGCGTTGGCGTTGCCCATGCCACCACCGCCAAACATTCCTGGCATCCCAGGCATACGACCTTGACCCATTTGTTGCATGAGCGATCGCATTTTTTGGAAATCAGCTACCAGTTTGCTAACATCCGCTTCTCTATAGCCAGAGCCGGAAGCAATCCGTCGCCGCCGACTAGGAGAACTCGCTAATAAATCAGGGTCATGACGTTCTTGGCGAGTCATGGAGTTAATCATTGCCTCACAGCGCTTAAGCTGGGTTTCTCCCTGCTTGAGTTGGTCATCTGAGAGCTTGTTCATCCCTGGAATCATCTTGATGATGCCTCCCAGCGATCCCATATTCTTTAGCAGGCGCAATTGCTTGAGAAAGTCGGTAAAGTCAAATTTCGCCGTCAGGATTTTTTCCTGCATTTTCTCGGCGTCAGCCAGGTCAATTTCTTCCTGCGCTTTTTCTACTAGAGTCAGGACATCGCCCATGCCTAGAATCCGCGAAGCCATCCGGTCAGGGTAGAAAGGTTGTAGAGCCTCGACTTTTTCACCCACACCGACAAACTTAATCGGCGCTCCCGAAATTTGTCTTACTGATAGCGCCGCACCACCACGGCTATCACCATCCAGTTTGGTGAGGATCGCCCCAGTAATCCCTATCTGCTCGTGAAAGGTACGGGTAAGATTTGCTGCTTCTTGTCCCGTCATCGAGTCTACGACTAGCAGAGTTTCCTGGGGTTGGACAGTCTCTTTAATGCGGGCTAACTCCGCCATCATGTCTTCGTCAATTTGCAGACGACCCGCAGTATCAATAATTACTGTGTTAACGCCTTCGGCTCTGCCGCGCTCAACACCTTGGCGAGCAATTTCTACAGGGTCAGCATCGCTTCCCAACTCAAAGACTGGCACGTCAATTTGCTTACCTAACGTCACCAGTTGATCAATAGCTGCTGGGCGATACACGTCTGTCGCTACCAACAAGCAACTACGGTCTAATTTACGGAGATGTAAGGCTAACTTAGCTGTAGCAGTGGTCTTACCAGTACCTTGTAACCCAGCCATTAAAACAATCGTGGGTTGTCCCGCAACCTCTGCCAGGGGAACATTCTCCTCCCCCATTACCTGCACAAGTTCATCGTAAACAATTTTGATGAACTGTTGGTCAGGTCGCACGCCAGCGATCACCTCAGATCCCTGTGCCTTGGCTTCGACTTCACTAATAAAATCTTTGACTACCTGGAGGTTGACATCTGCTTCCAACAAAGCGCGTCGCACTTCCCGCAAAGCATCTTGAATGTTGGATTGAGAAATTTTGTCCTGCCCCCGCAGTTTCTTCCAGGCAGATTCTAAACGGTCAGATAGAGCATCAAACATAATGTAGTTACAGGTAGTTCGTCAGTGAGAATTTCCGCTAGATTTTTAACGTGCTATTTACCAGCTTAGTAGTTTTCCCAACGACTTGAGCAACCGGATACCTATCTTTATAGGTTGGCAAACCGTTCTTTGTGTGTAAATTTTGATTTTTGTTCCATCCCGCAGAAATTATTTACCTTTCAAATATTAGTTCGCAAACGGATATATATAAATGCACACCAATGAATTATCAGTGTACATTTGGGTTTATAAAGAATAGCAATTTAAAAAAAGTAGTAACTTAGCCATTGACAAGATTTTCTACAGTATCAGCATCATTTGGTAATGCGGCTGTTAAAACTTCGCTTCCTTCTTGCGTAACTAAAACATCATCTTCAATGCGGATTCCGTGGACATCGTTAAATTGAGATAAGCGTTCCCAATTCACTACATTCTCAAATTTTGAGCGCAGATGAGCATTATTTAAAATGGCTGGTACTTGATAAAAACCAGGCTCAATTGTGACTAACATTCCGGGACGCAAGGGACGATTTAAACGCAGGTAGCCCAAGCCGAAGCGATCGCTTCTTTCTCTTCCCTCTTCATAACCTGCTAAATCGCCCAAATCTTCCATATCATGGACATCCAAGCCCAATAGATGACCGATACCGTGGGGAAAAAACAACGCATGGGCATCCATTTCTACTAAATCTTGGGCATTTCCTAGTAAAATTCCTAAATCAACTAAGCCTTGCGCTATGACTGTGGCAGCTAAAAGATGAATGTCGCCATACTCCACACCAGGACGCATTTTGGCAATGCAAGCATCATGGGCTGCCAACACGACATCATAAATATCTCTTTGGGTTGATGAAAACTTACCAGAAACAGGCCAAGTACGGGTAATATCAGCTGCCCAACCCATTTCAGTTTCAGCACCAACATCAGCCAGTAGCAAGTCTCCTGGTTGCAGAGGATGATGATATTGTTCGTTATGCAAAACTTCGCCGTGGACAGTAACAATACTGTTGTATGAGGTAGTCATGTTATGGGCAATAATGACTCCTTCCATTGCCCCACGTACTTCTGCTTCCCTTTTGACGTTAGGTGTTGCTGCCATACCCGCTTTATGCGCTTCCACACTCACACCAGCTGCTTTTCGCAACTCAGTTAATGCTTCTTCATCGTGGGTGAGGCGTAAGGAAACAATTGCCTTAGCTAACTCTAAGTCAATTCCTTGGAGTGGATTCTGCGGTAAAACCCATCTATTCAATAGCTGCGACTGCTGTGTCCAAGTAGCAGCATCCTGCACAGCAATTGTGGCTGCTTCTGCTACGCAAAACTCTAGTTCTGTTAGTGGTTTAGCTGCGTCCGCCTCAATTATTTGGGCGATTTCCTCACGTTTGGGTATTTCTCCATGCCAAAGAGCGCTGCTAGGTGAGGGATCGTCCATGAATAGTTCTAACTTGCCTGCTTCTAAGCGAATGGCAGCCTTTGGCAGTGGTAGTCCTGCAAAATAAAGGAAATGACTGCTAGCGCGGAAAGGAAAAACATTAGCTGGAAAATTGCGTGGGCTACTGCTTCCTGACCAAAGAATTGCGGGAAAATCAATTAGATTAGCTAGTCTTTGCCGTCTTTGGCGTAGACTATTGGCTAGGGAACTAGAAATATTGTGGATAACCATAAATAGAAACTTGAAGAAAAGGATAAAGAAAAGATTTGATTGCCACTTTTATAGCGTTTCTTAGTGTACTGAGGTACTAATTTATCTGTGGTTAATTACTTCTTCCCGTACCTCACTCAAGTGAAAACTGCTATATTTAGCGATCGCACTTTTCCAGGAATGACTACAAACTCTGCAAAAACTCTTCAACTGAAACACCCGCCTGATTCAAAATACTTTTGAGTGTCCCAACTGCTACTGTCTTCTTGTGTAATGGCACAACACAACCTATTTCGATGACATCTTGATTTTCATCAATTATCTGCTTTTTTAAAACTATGTGACTTCCCCATTGTCTTACTTGGACAAATCCTAAGCGCTCCAAAGCACGAATAACTTCAGAAGCAGGTACTCGTGGTAGCTTAGGCACTCATCATCTCAAATGTAGTTAACAAACGAGGACTTGTTTTTGGAAGCGGAAATTCCTCTAAGTAAAGTTCAGTTGCTTCTTTGAGATTAGCAATAGCTTCTTCAATTGTTTCGCCTTGGCTAGCCATTCCGACTTCTGGACACTCAGCCACGTAGATATCATCTTCCCAATACACGATTGCCGTAAACGTGCGATTCATAATCAATCATAATATTTGTACTACTTTAGTTCATATTATTGAGCGATCACCAACAGCTATCAAGCCAATAATAGCGTAGACACGGAGCGGCTTGTCGCAGACATCGCTCTCAACTTTTCAGGCTCACAGGGCGCTCACATTTAATAAAAAATCTCTAAAGTCCTTGCAAAAGGTTTTTTGACGTTTTGTTTGCGTCTTTGCGTGAGCTTTTTACACTATTATTCAGCAAGGTAAGAGCTTTATTGCTTCTTTCAAAAATTAGTTGAAGTTTTGCAAGACTAAGTGATCGCTCAAGAATTTTTCAATTTGGGGTGATTTTATGGGACAAATCATTACTCAGGTGGATGCTTTCACCAATACACCATTTGCAGGGAATCCTGCGGCTGTTTGTGTTTTACCTGCTGCTCAAGATGATATATGGATGCAGAATGTAGCGCAGGAGATGAATTTATCTGAGACGGCTTTTCTAGTCAAACAGGATGATGGCTTTAATCTCCGGTGGTTTACACCGACGGTGGAAGTGCCGCTATGTGGTCACGCAACCTTAGCTAGTGCTCATGTACTTTGGTCAGAAGGACATCTTTTACCCGATGAAGCTGCCCGTTTCCATACCAAAAGCGGAGTGCTGATAGCCAAGCTTCAAGGTGACTGGATTGAATTAGATTTCCCTGTTAATCACTCACAAGCAACTGTAGCCCCAGAAGAACTCAGCCAAGCTTTAGGTGTAGAATGCAAATCTGTCTTTCAAAATTCGCTTGGCTATTTGGTGGAATTAGAGTCTGAGGATTTGGTGCGGCAAATGCAGCCCAATTTTCAACAACTGAGAACTTTGCCTGTTGCTGATGTAATTATTACTAGCCTCACTCATTCTGATTCAAAGTACGATTTCGTTTCTCGGTTTTTTGCACCAGGAGTAGGTATAGATGAAGACCCCGTTACTGGTGCGGCTCATTGCTGCCTTGCTGCTTTCTGGCGCGATCGCTTGGGAAAGGATGAGTTTTTAGCTTATCAAGCATCAAGTCGTGGTGGAGTGGTAAAGGTGCGCTATCCAGGGGGCGATCGCGTTTTTCTGGCTGGACAAGCGGTAACAGTTTTGCGAGGAGAATTGGTTAATACTCAAAAGAATTCGTAATTACAAATTAATAATTATCGCTCTTCCTTGTATTTAGAATTTAGGCTTGAGTAGTCCTTCGTGAACAATGTTAATTATATCGTCAATAGACCTCTTGCATAAGTCTATGTTTTGTATAAGTAACCACAAATGCACACAGATAAATATTAGTGTTAATCGGTGTTTATATGTGGTTTATTTTGGTTTTATTTGGATTTTTGCAAGAAGTCTAATGAGGTCGAATGGCTTTTTAAAACCATGAGGCAGCAAATTTTTTTGTGCGTATAATGTCAGTCAGGATTCTACTCTTAGTTGTGATGTACTCGCTCATCGCCTATTTCTCAGCTAATCTACAAATACTTCTGCAACAACAAGCCCAATTTTTCCTTCGTTGCCGATGGTGCTTTATCCAACTGAGTTAAAATTGCATACTTTAAAGCTGAATGTGCATCACTATGTGGCGGATTTTCACTCAAACGTCGCACAGTTTCTTGAATTACCTTTTGAGCATTAACTGCATTTCGTTGTAAGTTTCCTATTACCATTTCTACTGTTACGCTGTCGTGATCTGGATGCCAACAATCATAATCTGTCACCAGCGCTAAAGTTGCATAGGCAATTTCTGCTTCTCTAGCTAACTTTGCCTCTGGTAGATTCGTCATCCCAATCACTGTTGCACCCCAACTGCGATAAAGATTTGATTCCGCTTTAGTTGAAAATGCTGGCCCTTCCATGCATACATAAGTGCCACCGCGATGCAGAGTAACTTCCGGTAAATTCAAAGAAGCGATCGCATCAGCCAACACACCAGCCAAAGTCTGACAAATCGGATCGCCAAAGGCAATGTGAGCTACAATTCCTTCACCGAAAAACGTTGAAACTCGATTTTTTGTCCTGTCAATAAACTGATCTGGAACCACCATATCAAGTGGTTTAGCCTCTTCTTTTAAGGAACCAACCGCACTAGCAGAAATTAGATATTCTACACCCAATTGTTTCATTGCATAAATATTGGCACGAAATGGCAATTCCGAAGGTAACAAAGTGTGATTACGCCCATGTCGCGCCAGAAAAGCTACTCGTGTTTCATTTAATGTACCGAGAATTAAAGCATCTGAAGGTGAACCAAATGGTGTCTGCACTCGTACTTCTTCTATATCCTGAAGTGCATCCATTTTGTATAAACCGCTGCCACCGATAATTCCAATTTTAGCTCTGTCCATAATCCTTTACCTATTCCTTGCAAAGCTGCCAAGTCATTTTACCGAAAAGGTAAGTAGCATGGGAGGCAAGCCAAGCAATTCAAAATTCAAAATCTAGGATTGGTCGGCGTCCTGGTAACTTAGTACAGCACGAAGCTTATTTTTTAAAATATCTTAAGTTATATCGGTCTTGATATTTAGCGATATAGTCTACATTTTGCCGCTCTAATTGTGATAGTAATTTAGACTGAAATTTTTTTGGTGAGTATATAGGACGATACCAAGGTTGATTATTAAAGTATTCTTGTAACCCCGGAGTCTCAAAGCGGCGACCGTAACGTGCAAAAATTGAATTTCGCATAATATCGAGTTCAAATCCGTCTTTGCCATTTAAATCTGCATCTGTAACAGGTCTTTGAGAAAGCCAAGAATAATCATTTGCTGTAGTATTAACGACTGGTGGTGTTGATGTAGTTGAAGTAGGTGGAGATTGGGGAGTTTCAATAATTTGTGGTATTGCAGACGATTTGATTGTAGGTAAGGAAACCGCTGGGGTTTCTGTAATTTGAGATGTAGTATTTGATGATGTTTGTGTAGGTGTTGCGATTGATTCTGCTACAGGTTGAGAAGATTTGGTTAACACCTGACTAATAATTACCGATGCACCGATTAAGCCACCAGCAATTAAACTGCCGATCAAGATACTATTTTGACTATTACCTTGATAGCTAGGTTGGGGAGTAATAGGAATAGTTGCAGGAGGTGGTGCAGATACCACAGTTGGCTCTTTGAAAGCCAGTTGCGTTGGTGGAAGCGAATTAGTTATGCTCTGCAAGGCATCTAGCATGGCTCTAGCAGTAAAGTAGCGATCGCGTGGATGATAGGCGATCGCTCGATCAATTATTTCCGCCATCGTCAGGCTAATATGATTGGCATATTGTCGCCAAATAATTTCAGCCGTCTGTGAATCTGTTTCTAGTTGTTGTGGCTGTCTACCAGTCAGCAAATAAATTGCTGTCATCCCTAAACTATATAAATCACTCGAATAAACTGGTCTACCTGCTGCTTGTTCACTAGGCATATATCCTGGTGTACCAATCACAATCGAGCTGGTAGGATTGCCTTGAGAGTTTACTACCGTTCCCATTGATTCGCGCACTGCACCGAAATCAATTAGTACAGGTTTGTTATCTCGATAACGCACAATAATATTATCCGGTTTGATATCGCGGTGAACGATATACTTCCCGTGGACATATTCTAGAACAGGTAATAAATTTATTAATAATTCTTGTACAGCGATTTCGCTAAATAACCCCTGCTGTTGGACTTTTGCTGTTAGAGTATCGCCTTCAACCCACTCTTGAACTAAATAAAATTGCCCAGCAGATTCAAAGTAAGCGTACAAAGTTGGAATTTGGTCTGTGCTTCCACCGAGTTCTTCTAAAATTGCTGCTTCCCGTTGAAACCGTTCTTTTACTAGTTGATAAATTTGGGGATTGTTTTGAATTGGTCTTAGCTGTTTGACTACACAACGGCGCTTTGAGGGCATATAAGTATCTTCTGCCAGAAAAGTTTCGCCAAACCCACCAGCCCCCAATGTACGGATAACTTGATAGCGATCGTTTAACAAGTTTATTGTCATAAAAATTACAAGCAGTGATTGCTCTGCGGTTTATCCTAAGAAGTACGTTAACTCTTCTGATACGGACTGTCTCAACGTATACCAGTTTTATTCAACACAATAAATGTATGTTTATATACAAACAATAATTTTCTAAAAAAACTTAACTTTCTATTATAATCAGGGCTGAAGTTGGGAGGCCTAGCTACCAAATTATTACTGAAAAACATGGTGGCTCACTCTCTTGTACGTCAGCACCCGATACGGGAGCAGAGTTCATTATCCGCATCCCAGTTCGCCAGGAACTCAGCAAGAACGTTGCTGCCTAAACACACTAGTAGTCTGCTAACCCAAAATTGTTGGGTGGAGGCAGCAAGGGTGCAGGGGTGCAGGGGAGATGGGGAGCAGGAGTGCAGGGGGTAGGGGGTAGGGGGAGATTTCTATATAAGTCTTTCCCCTCTGCCCCTCTGCTCCTCTGCTCACCACTACGCAAAGTTTGTGTGGTGTACCACTAGTGCTGAGTGCTAATTACTGAGGAGTCAGCTTATACGGCGTGATGCCTATCAGTACGACAATTTGAAAAAAGACACTCCACAGTTAGGCTGGTGGAGTGTCTTTTTGAGTAATTATCCGTTTGGGCTATGGATAATTTACTCTAAATAATAATTAACAGATGCAGCTTGGCAGAAAATAAATTGCCTTTTGCTTTCTTGCATTAAACAACAGCAGATAGTTGCCGTTCAAAGAAAGCTGCTAACACTCTTTCGGCTATTTGACGACTAGTTAAACCTAATTCAGCCTTAGATTCATCGGGTGTAGCATGATCTACTAAGATATCTGGCACACCGATGCGTTTTACAGGTACTACGACATCGGCATCGAGTAGGGCTTCTGCTACCGCAGAACCAAAGCCACCCATAACGCAGCCTTCTTCTAGGGTAACAACACGCCCAATTTTCTTAGCTAAAGGCAAGATCAATTCGGTATCTAAAGGTTTGACAAATCGGGCATTGATTACAGTGGCTTCAATACCGTGTTCGCTGAGAATTTCAGCTGCTTGCATACCTGGATACACCATTGTGCCGTAACCGATGATTAACACATCATCACCAGTGCGGAGAATTTCCCCTTTGCCAATTTCTAAAGGTTCCCAGCCTTCTTCCATTAGGGGGACGCCATGGCCATTACCACGCGGGAAACGCATTGCGATCGGGCCACTGGTATGGTTAATACCAGTGACAATCATGCGTTGCAGTTCGGCTTCGTCTTTGGGTGCCATCATGACGATATTGGGTATGCAACGCAAATAAGCAATGTCATACATCCCCTGGTGGGTGGGGCCATCAGCACCAACAATTCCCGCCCTGTCCAGACAGAAGAATACTGGCAAATTTTGGATGCAGACATCATGAATTATTTGGTCGTAAGCGCGTTGCAAGAAGGTAGAGTAGATGGCAGCGACGGGACGCATACCTTCACTAGCAAGTCCAGCTGCTAAAGTAACAGCGTGCTGTTCGGCAATGCCTACATCAATATATTGATTAGGTAATTTCGCTTGAAGTTTATCTAAGCCTGTCCCTGTTGCCATCGCCGCAGTAATCCCAATGATTTTGGGATTTTGTTCGGCGAGTTTCACTAAGGTGTGGGCAAAGACTTTGGCATAAGCCGGAGGTTTGGGTTTATTGGAAGGAACAGCTTTGCCAGTTACTAGATTAAACGGATTTTGGGCGTGGTAGCCTACTTGGTCTTGTTCGGCAATTTCATAACCTTTGCCTTTGACTGTGACCACATGTACCAGCACTGGCCCTTGCATTTGATGTGCCTGTTGGAAGGTAGCAATTAATTCCTCTAAATTATGTCCATCCACTGGCCCCATATAAGTAAAGCCCAATTCTTCAAAGACTGCGCCTACTTTGGGGACAGCTAAACGCTTCATACTTTCTTTGATGCGTCCTAATTCGGGAGAAAGGGATTCACCAACGAAGGGAATTTGCTTAAACTGTTCCTCGAAGTTATCCTTAATAAACTGCACTGGTGGGCTGAGGCGCATTTTGTTGAGGTAGCGAGGAATTGCACCCACGTTGGGAGAGATGGACATCTCGTTGTCGTTGAGAACAACCAGCAGGTTAGTTTTGGGTAAGTGTCCTGCATGGTTGATGGCTTCTAATGCCATACCTCCAGTTAACGCACCATCGCCAATAACGGCAACGGCTTTAAATTTTTCTCCTTGCATGTCTCGTGCTAAAGCCATGCCTAGTGCTGCTGAGATACTTGTGGAAGCGTGTCCTGCACCAAAGTGATCGAATTTACTTTCACACCGCTTGAGATAACCGGCAATTCCGTCTTTTTGCCTGAGAGTATGGAAGTTACTATAGCGTCCTGTGATTAGTTTGTGGGGATAGGCTTGGTGTCCTACATCCCAAATAACCTTATCCCGATCTAAGTCCAGTGTCTGGTAAAGCCCTAATGTTAACTCTACAACACCCAAACCAGGCCCCAGGTGTCCCCCAGTTGCTGCTACCGTTTGTAGGTGCTTATCTCGGATTTGACGGGCAATCTGTTGCAGCTGCCGAATCGATAAACCGTGCAACTGATTAGGATGGGTGATTTCGCTCAGATGCATATTATAGGGTTTTCCTCTCTAATCTCTACTTTTGGTATTCTCTGATTTTCCCACGGTAATGTTGCTTGCGAATTCTTAGGCAGTGGCATTAAATTATATGAACTAAGAGGCAGGCAAGGGTAAAGTTTTCTCTAGGTTTTTACCTTGGATGATTTAGCTAACGCGGTTCTGTCATACTAGGAACACCAGGAACCTCTGGTGTTTCTGGTTGTTTCTGCTGACGTTCCAAATATTTACTCAATACATACGCCATATCCCCACGGGTCATCGGCTGTAAGGGAGCGATTTTGCCTTGGGGATCTGTATTAATAAATCCTTCGGTAATCACTGTGGCGATCGCTTTTCTAGCCCAAGCTGGAATAGCTGCTGCATCTGGATATGGAGCAAGAATTTCATTGACAGTTTCATCAGGGAATTGAAATACACCATAAGCTTGGGCAAAAATCGCTAAGGCTTCTGCTTTCGTTACCCTTTGATTAGGGAAAAACATATTACCACGATAGCCTTTCATGATGTCAGTTTTCAGTACGATCTGAATATCTTTAAATGCCCAATGATTAGTAGGTACATCTGCAACTGTTATAAAATTTTCTTGTTGGGCTGCTTGTCTTTTTTCTAAATGAAATGCTTTCACCAATATTGCTGCTAGTTCTGCACGATTAATCAGCCTTTCTGGATAAAATTTGCCATCGGCAGAGTTTGTCATTAACTTGGCCGAAATTACCTGTTGAATTTGTTCTTGGCTTATTCCAGAAGAAATTTCCGAGCTTTGAGCTTTAACAATTCCTGGGTAGCTTTGTAGTAGTATCACTAAGGAAATAGTACGTAGCAACCGCCGCATAATAATGTTCACTAATTCTATTTTGATATTGCAAAGTTCACTTAATTAATCGGAAAATTACATCCTATTAATTATAAGACAGTGACGTATTATTTGTTCACTAAGTTTCCTAGCTCTCAACCAAATATAAATAATTGAAATTGCATCCATTAATATAACAATTTTATCTAAATTGTGAAAAATACCCTTTTTAACGAATCGCAAAGGACGCAAAGAGCGCAGAAAGTAGTAAGGTAAGATTTCACTAATCATGTAACAGGGCAATAGCCTCTTTAATATATGATAGCTGCTGATTTTATATTAAATACTCATAAAAATATTGGGTATATAATAATTCAACAATTTTACTGAAATTATTTTGAATTTTGAATGAAAAAATTTTGAATTGCATAGGATGTAGTATAGTCGACCGTGATAGTGCGATCTATTTAGTCCATATTGCAGGAGTTTGGGAATGACTGTAGCAGCAGACCCCGTAAAGTTGATGAAGCAAGAAGTTGGCAAAGCCGCCGCCGCCCTGGTTAAATCAGGTTCGATTGTCGGGTTGGGTACGGGGTCAACCACGGCGTATACAATTCAGTTTCTCGGAGAACGTCTTCAGTCTGGTGAACTCAAAGATATAGTTGGTGTCCCTACCTCGTTTCAGTCAGAAGTGTTGGCAAAGCAGTACGGTGTACCTCTCACTACCCTAGACGCGATTGACCACATTGATATTGCCATTGATGGCGCAGATGAAGTCGATCCTCAGAAGAATTTGATTAAAGGTGGTGGTGCAGCCCATACCCGCGAAAAAGTAGTAGATTACCTGGCAAATCAGTTTATTGTCGTGGTGGATAGTGGTAAGTTAGTAGACCGCTTGGGTTCTAGTTTTGCTGTACCAGTAGAAGTCATACCAATGGCGATCGCTCCTGTTACTAATGCTATCAAGAAGCTTGGTGGTAAACCTGAACTCCGCATGGGTGTGAAAAAAGCTGGCCCAGTCATTACCGACCAAGGCAACATGGTTTTAGATGTCAGATTTGACTCTATTGACGATCCAGTAAACCTAGAAAAAACACTCAATAACATTCCTGGCGTTCTGGAAAATGGTATTTTCGTCAATTGTGTCGATTTAGTTTTGATTGGCGAAGTTAAAGATGGTCAACCGCTGGTACGGCAATTGTAAAAGGGATTAGAGGCAGGAGGAATGAGGACAAGGGGACAAGGGGACAAGGAGAAAGAACTATGAATAATTGCTCCTTGTCCTCTTCACCCAGTCCCCAACCTCAGAAATTCTCTACCAGTAGCTGAGTATCGGTACTTTTCCAAGCTTTTGTAAATTCAGCTTCCACAAGTTTAGCGGCATCATTTTTGCCTAGTGCTTGTAAACTTGCTTGCAAGCCCAATAGTGAACGCCCGTTCAGGGGATACTTTTGTAAATCGGCGCGAAATACTTTTTCTGCTGCGGCATAATCACCCTTAGCTAACAGCGCACCTCCTAGTGCTTCCCGTGTGGGAATGTACCAGTCTGGTGGTTCCATGTAATTCAGGGCATCTTCTTGCGCCACCGCTGTTTCTAATAATTTAATAGCGGATTCATAGTCCTGTTTAGCTTTGACAATTTTCGCATCTAACAGATTGCTGGCAATATCTAAAATATTACTGGCGGGACTCATGCCTATAGTTGCAGCAGCGGGAATTGTTTTTTGGGCTGCTAGTAACTCAGTGCGATCGCTTACTGCATCCTCAACTTTACCTGTGGCGGCGTTAGCCATACCGTGAGCAAAATACCACAGTGCTTTGGTTGTAACTAATTTGTCATCGGGCGGTGAAGATTTTAAGATGGCATCCCAATCACTAAAGCGCACCTGAATCAGGATTTTAGTCCCAAGATATCCCTCAACCATTGGTAATTCCGATACAAATGGTGTAGCAGTAGTAACTAATTTATCGGCTGCTTGGATAGCATCTTGATACCTACCTGCCATAGCACCCGCCACTGCCAAGAAATGCACGTTGTGAGTATAGTACATCAAAGGATAAACACCCTGGATGTGATTTTTTTGAATATAAACTTCATCTTGAGCGATCGCCTGCGCGTTTGACCGCATTGCTCCTTCGTAATCTCCCACACGAAAATAAATATGCGAAGGCATATGTACTAAGTGTCCTGCTGCTGGAACTAGATTTTCCAAACGTTTGGCACTTTCTAAGGCGCGTTCTGGAGTCAGCGATGCTTCTACTGCATGAATATAGTAATGATTAGCACCTGGATGGTTCGGGTCACGTTGGAGTACCGATTCTAAAACAGCTACAATCTCTTCGGTATCTGTCAGGGGTTTACCATCTTTAGTCCAGAGTTGCCAAGGATGCAAATCCATCAAGCTTTCAGCGTATAGTGTTTTTGCATCTAAGTCTTGGGGATAACGCTTGACTAAATCTGCCATCGCGTTTTTGTAATCCACTGCTAGTTTGTATAAATAAGCATGGGAATCGTTAGAATAACGCTTTGCTAAGGCGTTAATGTAGTCTTGTTCCTGTTTCGATGCACGGGTAGACAATGCCTTAGCTTGCTGGATTGCTTGATATGCTGCTAGTTCGCGATCGCTGTCTACATCCAAGTTAATATTAGGCCCAAGAGCTAGAGCAATGCCCCAATATGCCATTGCTAACTGAGGATCAAGTTCCGCTGCATATTTAAATGAACGCGCCGCCTCATCATGGTTGAAGGCATACATTAAATTTAACCCCTGATCGAAAAACTGTTGCGCTTCGGGGTTGTCGGTAGACACTGGATGGTGATGTGTTCCCAGTCCAGATATGAGAGTATATGGCTGTTGTGCTTGAGCGATTGCACTGCTGGGAAACAATAAGCTGAATACAAGGGCCCAAACTAAAAATAAATACTTCATTTTCAAAATTCCGGTTTTTTAAACATTCTTATTTTTTGATATCTAAATGCCATAGTTTCTCTAAGGAAGCAATTTCTTGGTGGAGAACAGCAATACGGTATTTTTTATAACCAAGAATACTTATAATTAAAATAATGGAAATAATAATGGTTGACAATCCTATAACAGTATCAAATGATGTATTTTCTTGGCTTGTAAAGCCTACAGTAGCAGAGTTAGTTGCAATTTGATTAGTGGTATTGCTCCGCATAATTTACTCCAAAATTACGACAATATTTCAGGTATAAAAAATGTAAGTAACTGCGGTGATTTTTATTAATCAGTTCTTACATTGATAAGTACTCTTCAGCGATAATGAGAAAAATTATGTTGATTGCAGTCTGGTGTCGTGCTGACAATAGACTTCATCACGAAGATGCTAATTTTCTGATTTACGAGGTGATTTTTTCTGTGTGCCCTGAAGATTGAGCCATGATTAATTAGCATCCCACCTTTAAAATCAAGTACACTTGTGTTGCGATTGTGAGCATACTGAGTAATATGGCGGCAAAATGCTTACTAGTAGTAGCTATGATGTGATTATCTAGCTAGATACCCATTTGATGGGATTAGATCACAAAGCATGAAAATCTATTTTTTCCCAGTTCTATTTTCAAGCTAGAGGGTTATGGAATAAATCACACAACGAGGGTATGAAAATCAATACTCAATGCCCAATGCCCCATTTTCAAGCTAGATTTGAGATTGTTGGCAAGGAATTCGATATTATTTAATGTTGTACAGAAGATTTGGACGCACAGAATTACAAATGCCTGTGTTTTCTTGCGGTGGTATGAGATACCAGTTTAAATGGCAGGATGTTTCCCAAGAAGAAATTCCTTCAGACAACCAGGAAAATGTCGAAGCAATTATTAAACGGGCGATTGATTTAGGTATAAATCATATTGAGACTGCCCGTGGTTATGGAACTTCGGAAATGCAGTTAGGAAGAATATTGCCCAAGTTTCCCCGCGAAAAGTTAATTGTTCAGACTAAAGTTAACCCAGTCGCAGATGCCCAAGAATTCCGAAATAAAGTTGAAAAATCACTGCAATATCTTCAGCTAGATTATGTTGATTTACTAAGCTTACATGGCATTAATAATGATGAGTCTTTCGATTACAGCATACGTCATGGTGGCTGTTTAGAAGTAGCAAAGCAATTACAAGCTGAGGGAAAAGTTAGATTTATTGGCTTTTCTACTCACGGCTCTACGAATATGATTATCCAGGCAATTAATACTAATCAATTTGATTATGTAAATTTGCATTGGTACTATATTAATCAATGGAATTGGGAAGCAATTCTAGCTGCAAGACGCCATGATATGGGAGTGTTTATTATTAGTCCATCTAATAAAGGAGGGATGCTATATACACCACCACAAAAATTAGTTAATCTCTGTGCGCCCTTGAGTCCGATGGTGTTTAACGATTTGTTTTGCCTCAGTCATCAACAGGTGCATACTCTGAGTGTGGGAGCAACAAAACCACAAGATTTTGATGAACACTTAAAGACTTTAGAATTGCTGGATCAAGCAGCAGAAATTTTGCCACCAATTTTGGCGCGGTTGGAATCAGAAGCGATCGCTACTTTGGGAGAAGACTGGGTGAAAACTTGGCAGGTTAATTTGCCCAGTTTTGAAGAAACACCAGGTCAAGTAAATATACGAATGATTTTGTGGCTGTGGAATCTAGCGATCGCCTACGATATGGTAGACTACGCCAAAATACGCTACAACCTGCTTGGTAATGGTAGCCACTGGTTTCCTGGCAACAAAGCAGATCGGCTAGACGAACTAGACTTACGCCCATGTCTTGCCGATAACCCTCAAGCTGATAAAATACCCCAGATTCTGGCACAAGCACATCAAATGCTGGCGGGTGAAGCAGTCAAACGTTTATCTCAGACTTAATACAAATTCGTAATTCGTAATTACGAAATTCTGACAGCATCTAGAGTTTATCTATGGCTTTGTTAGTCAGATTGGGTCGAGTCTGTCGATTTATCTGCCTTCGGTACAACTAGTACCTTATCAACTCGGTTACCATCCATGTCCATCACCTCAAAACGCATACCCTGCCATTCAAAATGATCTGCTGCTGTAGGGATACGGCCTAAATGAGTGATCACAAACCCGCCCAAAGTTTGATAGCTACCTCGCTCCTCAGATTGCCATTCTTCCATATCGAAAAGTTCTAAAAACTCTTCTACAGGCAGCATTCCATCCAAAAGCCAAGAACCATCTTCGCGTTGCACAGCTTGTGGTTCTTCTTGCCCAGGCCCAGCCGGAACATCACCAACAATTTCACTCATAATGTCATTAAGAGTAACTAATCCTTGAATTACGCCGTATTCATCAACTACCAGCGCCATGTGCGTAATAGTCTGCTTAAATAACTCTAAAACTTTTAAGCCACGGGTACTTTCTGGTACAAATACAGGTTGCCGTAATCCTACTGTTAAATCTAGGGGTTCACCTCGAAAACTCCGGGCTAATAAGTCTGTTACTGGGATCACACCAAGCACGTTATCTAGTCCTTCCTGACAAACCGGATATCGAGAATAGGCGCTATCAACCATTTTCTGGCGGTTTTCTTCAGGAGTATCTTCCAAGTCGAGCCAAACAATATCTGGACGAGGTGTCATAAACGAACTGACGGGGCGATCGCCTAAACGAAAAACTCGCTCCACCATATCTTGTTCAGCTTCCTCAAAGGTTCCCGCCTCTGTGCCTTGCTCAATTAAAATTTTGATTTCTTCCTCAGTAACTTGTGGTTCAGTAGAAGCTGTAATACCTAACCCTCGCAGCACCATTTCCGTAGAAGCACTTAATAAATAAACTGCTGGAGAAGCTAGGGCTGCCAAGGCTCGCATCGGAATTGCGACAAAGGCGGCAATTTTTTCTGGGTTGTTTAATGCCAAACGCTTTGGCACTAGTTCGCCCACAATCAGCGACAAATACGTGATGATCACAACCACTATCCCGAAGGATATCGGCTCACTATAAGGTGCGAAAAAGGGGACTAACTTCAAATAAACCGCTAGTTTTGAGCCAATAGTTGCCCCGCCAAAAGCACCAGTGAGAATGCCAATCAGGGTAATCCCAATCTGAATCGTCGAAAAAAATTGATTTGGAGACTCAGCTAGCTTCAATGCTGCTCGCGCTTTTAGGTCTCCTTGATTAGCTAACTGTTGCAACCTTACCTTACGCGCCGAGACGATCGCCATCTCGGACATAGAAAACACACCATTGGCAATAATTAGCACCAAAATAATGGAAATTTCAAAAGTGATGGACGACATGTTTAGAATGGCCGCTATAGAGAGCGAACGTAGCTCAACTCTTAGTATCTAGTATTCAAGGTGCATACATAAACGCTTTTATTGTACATAAAGTAGTATTTATAGTTCTTGTGTCTAATTAGTTGTCAAGCATTATTCTTCCACAGAAAGAATATTCAGACTATTAACACTTTTAAAATAGTGGATATAAGCTGCCTCTCTCTATACTTTTTCATCCGCAACGACTCCCATCTATAGTAAAACCTATGGCCTTTTCTTCTATTGTGCGTGCTTTAGCGCGATCGCCACTGACCGCAGAATTTCTTTCTAAACTCAACCGACAACAGGATTTGCGGTTGAATGGTATTCCCCGTCTACCCAAGGGACTAGTCGCCTCTGCACTGGCACAAAGTTCGGAAAGAAATTTATTTGTGGTATGTGCCACTTTAGAGGAAGCTGGACGCGCTTATGCACAATTAGAGGCGATGGGATGGAAGAGTGTACATTTTTACCCGACCTCCGAAGCTTCACCCTACGAACCTTTTGACCCCGAAACCGAAATGACTTGGGGACAAATGCAAGTCTTAGCAGACCTTTTAAAGGATGAGGGCAAAGATAATTCATCCTTTTCTACGGCAATTGTCGCTACTACGGGAGCGCTACAACCCCATTTACCACCACCAAATGCTTTCATCCCTTTTTGTCTAACTTTAAAGAAGGGTATGGAATTTGACCTCAATGCCTTCAGTACCAAAATAGCTACTTTGGGGTACGAACGAGTGCCGTTAGTAGAAACAGAAGGACAGTGGAGTCGGCGTGGCGATATTGTTGATATTTTTCCCGTTGCTTCTGAGTTACCAGTACGGCTGGAATGGTTTGGTGACGAAATTGAGCAAATCCGGGAATTTGACCCCGCAACTCAACGTTCTGCCCTTGACAAAATTGACCAAATTATTCTTACCCCCACTAGCTTTGCTCCGATTGTGATGGCAGCACTTCAAGACAGTGCTGAGTTCCAAGTGCTGAGGAGCCACTGCGGTCTTGGGGAGACCCCAAGTGGAGCAAGTGGCGTTGCTAAGTTAAATTTTGACTCAGAACTAATTGAAGGTAGCCGTCGCTTTTTAGGGTTAGCATTTGAACAGCCAGCATCCCTTCTAGACTATTTGCCAGAAAATACCCTAATTGCAATTGATGAGCCAGAACAGTGTCATGCTCATAGCGATCGCTGGGTAGAAAATGCTGAGGAACAGTGGCGATTGGGGATTGAGGAAGAAGCCTTGCAATTACCGAAAATTCATCGGTCTTTTGATGAATGTTTGGCAGCGACGGCAAAATTTAAACAAGTATATTTATCGGAACTCGCAGAAGAAAACAGTGGGATTAATCTAGCTAGCCGGGCTGTTCCTGTAACACCGCATCAGTTTGCCAAACTTGCGGACACATTGCGCCAAGAACGCGATCGCAATTTCTCTATCTGGTTGCTTTCTGCTCAACCTTCGCGTTCGGTTTCTCTGTTACAAGAACACGACTGTCCTGCTCAGTTTATCCCTAATCCCCGCGACTATCTAGCGATTGACAAGCTAAATATTAACCACACACCAGTAGCACTTAAATATTCTGGTCTGGCGGAATTAGAAGGCTTTATTCTGCCTACCTACCGAGTAGTAGTCGTTACAGACCGCGAGTTTTATGGGCAACACTCCCTAGCTACTCCTAGCTATATCCGCAAACGCCGCCAAGCAGCATCGAAGCAAGTTGACCCCAACAAACTGCGTCCAGGAGATTATGTAGTTCATAGAAGTCACGGGATTGGTAAATTTGTCAAGCTAGAAAGTCTCACAATTAATGACGAAACCCGTGATTATATAGTCGTGCAGTATGCTGACGGCTTATTGAGAGTCGCGGCTGACCAAGTAGGTTCTTTATCCCGGTTCCGCACTACCGCAGATAAAGCTCCAGAACTGCACAAAATGACGGGTAAAGCTTGGGAAAATACCAAGAACAAAGTCCGCAAGGCCATTAAAAAATTGGCTGTAGACTTGCTGAAGTTGTATGCAGCGCGATCGCAACAACAAGGCTTTAGCTACCCAGCAGATATGCCTTGGCAGGAAGAATTAGAAGACTCTTTTCCCTACCAACCGACAACCGATCAACTCAAAGCCGTCCAAGATGTCAAACGCGACATGGAAAGCGATCGCCCAATGGATCGCTTAGTTTGTGGCGATGTCGGTTTCGGGAAAACGGAAGTGGCAATTCGCGCCATTTTTAAAGCTGTGACTGCTGGTAAACAAGTAGCTTTACTTGCGCCTACTACTATTCTCACCCAGCAACACTACCACACCCTCAAAGAACGCTTTGCCCCTTACCCGGTGAATGTCGGGTTACTCAACCGTTTCCGCACTGCTGAAGAACGCCGTGAGATTCAAAAGCGGCTAGCAACGGGTGAATTAGATGTAGTTGTAGGCACACACCAACTTTTAGGCAAAGGTGTAGCATTCCGGGATTTAGGACTGTTGGTAGTTGATGAAGAACAGCGATTTGGCGTTAACCAAAAAGAGAAAATTAAAAGCTTGAAAACTCAAGTTGATGTGCTGACTCTCTCTGCCACTCCGATTCCGCGTACCTTGTATATGTCTTTGTCTGGGATTCGGGAAATGAGTTTAATTACCACCCCACCCCCATCGCGGCGTCCGATTAAAACTCATCTCGCCCAGATGAACCAAGAAACTATCCGTACCGCTATTCGTCAGGAATTAGACAGAGGCGGGCAGGTATTTTACGTAGTGCCGCGAGTTGAGGGAATTGAAGAGACAACCACAAAATTACGCGAAACAATTCCTTCAGCTAGATTTGCAGTTGCTCACGGTCAAATGGATGAAGGGCAATTAGAATCAACGATGCTCACCTTTAATAATGGCGAAGCCGATATTCTCGTCTGCACCACGATTATTGAATCTGGTTTAGATATCCCTAGAGTCAACACCATCTTAATTGAAGATGCTCACCGCTTTGGCTTATCTCAACTTTACCAATTACGTGGTCGTGTAGGACGTGCGGGGATTCAAGCTCACGCCTGGCTATTCTACCCGCAGCAACGAGCATTATCTGATGCTGCACGGCAGAGATTACGGGCAATTCAAGAATTTACCCAACTCGGTTCTGGATATCAGTTGGCGATGCGGGATATGGAAATTCGGGGTGTAGGTAACTTGCTTGGTGCAGAACAATCCGGTCAAATGGATGCGATCGGCTTTGATTTGTATATGGAAATGCTTGAAGAGTCAATTCGAGAAATTCGTGGCCAGGAAATTCCCAAAGTTGACGATACCCAGATTGACCTCAACCTCACCGCATTTATTCCCGCCGATTACATTCCCGACTTGGATCAAAAGATGAGCGCTTACCGTGCAGTGGCGGCGGCTAAATCTCAAGAAGAATTAACGCAGATTGGAGCCGAGTGGAGCGATCGCTACGGTGCAATTCCAGTACCAGCTAGCCAATTATTACGTGTAATGGAACTCAAGCAGCTAGCGAAAAAGCTAGGATTTAGCCGCATTAAACCAGAAAATAAACAGCACGTCATTTTAGAAACGCCAATGGAAGAACCAGCTTGGAATTTACTCGCTGCGAACTTACCAGAACATCTCAAAACGCGTTTTGTTTACTCTCCTGGAAAGGTAACAGTACGCGGTTTAGCAGTGATGAAGGCAGATCTACAGTTGCAAAGTTTGATTGACGCTTTCCGAAGAATGCAGGGCGCAATTCCTGAAGCGGCTGTGGTTTGAATAGCCAGTTGTTTAGGAATTTTTAAATGAATGTTAAGCTCTATTCACAAATGCGGGTGATGAATGGTTATGGCTTCTATTACTATTGATATTCCAGATAGCCAATTACAAAAGCTACAAGATTTAGCGAAAGTCCATGGTATTTCTCTTGAAGCTTTGCTGCGTGTCAGTATAGAGGAATGGTTAAGCGATCAAAAAAGCGACTTTACAGATGCAGCAAATTATGTACTGAAAAAAAATGCTGAACTCTACCGACGTTTGGCATAATGCGTTATTTGTTATTAGTTGAAGTATTGGTGCTGCATCGTCAAATTATTGAGCAGTCGGGAGGGGCATTAGGAATTCGTGATTTAGGTGGATTAGAATCTGCACTTGCTCAACCTCGCATGACATTTAGCGGTGAAGATTTATATCCAACTGTCATTGATAAAGCTGCTGCTTTAGGCTTTTCAATTATCATGAACCATCCATTTATTGATGGAAATAAGCGCACTGGTCACGCGGCAATGGAAACTTTTCTCATACTAAATGGTATAGAAATTAGTGCTTCTGTTGATGAGCAAGAGCAGATTATTCTGGTAGTAGCTTCAGGTAACTTAAGACGCGAAGCGTTTGGTGAATGGTTGCAGCATAATACCATCACAAGCTAATACATTTTTCAAATTTATATTAGTATTAGCTTGTCGCTGTTGCTTTGTTTCCATTTTGGTTGCCATTTTTGCTGCCATTTTCCTCTCCACTGGCAATAATTGACGGTTGCTGCAAACTGGGAGTTGGTGACTCCCCTCGCAACCCCTTGCTGCGCTTGTTTTTAGGAACTCCTCCCGCCATACCGTACTCCACACTACTTTTGCCATATCGAGTACCAACTGCCATTAGCATATGCTCTGTCATATCTCCCAACTGGCTCTCTGTTTCCAGCATTTCACTGTACAATTTATCGACGTTGGAAAGGGCGGTGTTGTAGGCATTTTCTTTATTTCGCATCCTTTCGATCAGCCTTGAGAACGCAGGTAAGGTAAGCCCATTGCCTAAATCTAAATTCGGATCAATTGAATTTATGCTAGCCGCACGACGCACTGCTTTTTCTAAGATCACAGAAGTTCTCTTTCTACGAGCCATGATATACACCTTGCAATAGAGTACGGTTAATATTCTTTACCTTAAAAGACTTCCGTATCGATCAACCTGAGAGAATTCCGGCAAATCTGCAATGCTTTTTGCTACACAGCAATAGTTATCATCAAATGCGCGATCTACTTAAATAAGTAAGTCAAAAGGGATTTTGAGAAAGTCAAATGCCTTTTTGCTTGCGGAAAACACCAAAATGAATAAGTCAAAAGGCATTTTGAGAAAGTA
>NZ_JCACKA010000072.1:5554-103486 GCF_059505145.1 Mojavia sp. | reverse complement strand
CCTACTTAAGACTGTCAACTCTTTTGACCAAATTTTTTCAAGTTTTTTTTGAAGCCGGCTAAAACTGCTCACAGTGCAGGGTTGTAGGCAAGAATGGTGTATGGCACTGTGTTGACTAAGGAAGGGTAGAGCGTGAATTTTCAGTCGGTAATAGCTATATTGCATCAGTTCTGGGGCGAGTCTCTTTCACAGAGACCTGGCGGTCAACGCGGTTGTCTAATTGCCCAACCTTATGACATTGAGAAAGGAGCAGGCACCAAGAACCCCCATACTTTTTTAAGAGCACTAGGGCCAGAACCTTGGGCTGTTGCGTATGTTGAACCGTGCCGCCGCCCTACAGACGGACGCTACGGCGAAAACCCTAATCGCTTTCAATACTATTACCAGTATCAAGTTCTGATTAAACCTTCGCCTGATAACATCCAAGAAATTTATCTCGATTCATTGAGGGCGTTAGGTATTCGTCCTGAAGACCACGATATTCGCTTCGTAGAGGATAACTGGGAAGATGCGACGGTGGGAGCTTGGGGTACTGGTTGGGAAGTCTGGTTAGATGGGATGGAAATTACCCAATTTACTTACTTTCAACAGTGTGGGGGGATTGACTGTCGTCCTGTATCGATTGAGATTACCTATGGGCTGGAACGATTAGCGATGTATCTCCAGCAAGTGGAAGCAATTACTAAGATCCAGTGGACAGACGATATTACTTATGGTGATGTGTTCCTCCAGGCAGAAATTGAACAGTGTACTTACAATTTTGAAGCGTCAAATCCAGAAATGTTGCTGACACTGTTTAATTTGTATGAGCAGGAAGCTACACAATTGACAGAGCGAAGATTGGTTTTACCCAGCCTAGACTATGTAATTAAGTGTTCGCATACTTTCAATTTGTTGGATGCGCGAGGCGTAATTTCAGTTACAGAACGGACTCGCTACATTGCCAGAATCCGGCATTTGGCAAGAAAAGTGGCTAATTTATATGTTGAGCAAAGGGAGAAGTTAGGTTTCCCATTGCTCAAGAATGCCGTAAGTTGAACAGTAGGGACTGGCACTAAGGATAAATATGACTTGACTAGATCCCGCTAACATCCCTAAAAAAGGGAGTTACGTATTATGTCCTACGGCAAATAGTGATGGTGTGTGAGAAATAGTGAATTGGAGCGAGTTATTAGAACCAATCGCTGCTTGGTTTCGTTCTTTTGGACTTCCCTATCCAGTTGTCCATTGGGGACATCCGTTGATAATGGCGATTGTTGTATTTGTGATGGCTAGCTTTGTGGGGCTGGTTGGCGGGGAAGACTGGTTGAGGATAAAGATGCTGCAATTAAAAGTCGGAGTGACCATCGTAAATTAGCACCGTGGCTATTTCTGTTCATGGCAGCTGGTTATACAGGAGGGGTTTTGTCCTTAGTGATGCAGCATCAACCAGTTCTAGAAAGCCCCCATTTTTTTACAGGATCTATTGTGCTGTTACTTTTACTGATTAATGGTGCAATTTCCCTAAGTGGGTTTGCTGGGAACAAAGCGATATTACGTGCTGTTCATGCTTATGTAGGCAATACAGCACTTTGTATTTTGTTTTTCCATGCTGTGCTAGGGTGCAAGTTGGGCACATCTTTTTGATACAGGTATTGCAAAAGTTGCTTAACCCCTTCAGACTGGAGGTTACTAACTTTATTAATAAAGCCTGTGCCATTCCAACTAGTGGCCGGCTCTATAAACAAAGCCCGCAGATGCGGGCTTCATTATTATAGTCAGCAAATTCTTTTATACGAAGTTTCATGATTCAGGCTAGTAGTGTAATTATCTGTCTTGGCTACATTCTAGGATTAGTATTTACAGCAGTTACCTGGGGTGGTGCGTGGGTTTTAGCCTTGGGGATAGTAGGAGCAGTTTTGTCTAGAAGACGTTATTCCAATCCACGGCAAGTTTCTCAAAAACCAGAAAGTGCTGAAACGAAGACTAAGCCAATATATAGTTTTTGGCAAATTACTCCTCATCCCAGAGTATGGCTAGCTGCTGGTGTCGTGGGACTACTGGCTACTTTTTATTTTCAATTGCGAGTGCCAGAACCAGGAGCAAAAGACATTAGTAGATTTGTCCCGTCTGTAAATAGTAGTAATCAAGAACAACTTGTGATTGTTCGTGGTGAAGTGGAAACTAAACCCCGCTTGACGCGCAGCCAGCGAGGACAATTTTGGTTGGAAGCGACTCAACTAGGTGAGGTCAAGAAGGACAATGGTCCAGCAGGTTTCACTAAAGGAGTAACAGGTAAGTTGTATGTGACAGTACCTGTACTTCAGGCTACTGGCTTATATCCAGGCCAACAAATTGATGTAACCGGGGTTTTATACAAACCAAAAGCGGCTTCTAATCCTGGTGCTTTCGATTTTCAGAAGTTTCTTAAACAAGAGGCAACATTTGCTGGTTTGATTGGCAGACAGGTAAATCTTCTGGATGAAGAACGTAAATGGGGATGGTGGCAAGTTCGGGAACGAATTGTGCGATCGCAAGTTCGTTGGTTAGGTGTCCCCGAAGGCCCACTTGTCAGTGCAATGGTTTTAGGAAGCAAAGCTGTTGATTTACCTTACGATATCCGCGATTTGTTTGTGCAGGCTGGATTGGCTCATGCTTTAGCGGCTTCTGGGTTTCAGACTTCGTTGATTTTAAGTGTGATCCTACAGCTAACAAGGCGTGCAAAAAAGGGGACTCAATTTATTCTTGGCTTGTTAGGTTTAATTGTTTTCCTGAGTTTAACGGGTTTTCAACCTGCGGTGCTGAGAGCCGTAATTATGGGTTTTGCCGCATTAGTCGGACTGGCTTTAAAAAGGAAGGTAAAACAGTTAGGCTCACTGTTGCTGGCGGCGACTTTAATATTGTTGTTTAATCCTCTATGGATTTGGGACTTAGGTTTTCAACTAAGTTTTTTAGCAACGCTGGGATTAATTGTGACAGTACCACCAGTAATTCAACGCTTGGGTTGGTTACCACCTGCGATCGCTTCTTTGATTGCTGTTCCCCTGGCTGCTACGATTTGGACTCTACCTCTACAACTGTTCGTCTTTGGAGTTGTGCCATCTTATAGCTTAATTCTTAATATTATTAGCACTCCATTTATTTCTGTAATTAGTATAGGTGGAATTATCAGTGCGATCGCAGCATTAATTTGGCCTGAGGCGGGAAGCTTTTTAGCTGGAATTCTGCATTACCCCACTGATTGGCTAATTAAGCTAGTAGAATTTTTTAGCCATTTACCAGGAAACTCTGTTGCTGTTGGCAGCATATCTACTTGGCAGATGCTGGCAATTTATGCACTAATTGTATTAGTTTTACTGGTGCGTTGGTGGCAGCAACGCTGGTGGTTTGCTAGTGTAATTGCAATAGGTTTGGTAATTGTCCCTGTTTGGCATTCTGCTAGTAGCTTATTTAGGGTAACGGTATTGGCTGCAAACGCAGAACCTGTTGTGGTGATTCAAGATCGAGGAACTGTTACCTTGATTAATAGTGGAGACGAAAGTACAGGACGCTTCACAATATTACCGTTTTTGCAACAACAAGGTGTAAATCAAATCGATTGGGCGATCGCAAGTGAGTTTCCTGATAATGACAGCAATGGTTGGCTGGAAGTGATCCAACGTTTACCAATCAAAAATTTTTATGGATATCCACCAAAGCAAGAAAATATTATTGGAACTCAGCTAATTCAACAGGAAATACAAAAGTCTCAAGGAATCTATCAACCTTTGGCATTGGGTCAAGTCATAACTGCTGGTTCTGTAGTTGCTCAATTAATTAACGACCAACTACCGATTTTACAATTACAAATTCAAGGTGTGAATTGGCTATTAGTAGGTAATCTCAAGTCTAAGGAGATAGAACAGCTAGTTAAAGCTGGGAATTTACCTCGTCCACAAGTGCTATGGTGTCCCCCTGAATCCTTAAAAGCTTTAGTGTTAGCGCTACAACCACAAGTGGCGATCGCTTCCTCTACCGAGATTGAGCCAAAAGTTTTAGCTGAACTCAGCAAAAGCCAGACGAAACTTTTCTTTACGGCGCGAGATGGAGCTATCCAATGGACACCTAACGGAGAATTTGAAACTTTTGTCCAGGCTACAGAAAGCAAGTCTTCTGTGCTATAAATGGCGTTGCTGTTAATTGCAAGTTTTATTAGAGACTTCCAAATAAAAAAATATCCCATCGCGTTTAGGGTAAAGGAGCAGGGAGCAAGTGAATCCTACGGGTACGCAGAGGGAGGAACAGTCGTGTTGAGTCCAGAAATTTGAATAATTTATTTTTTGGAGTTCCCTTAAGGTGAACGCTCTATGTCTTGTAATGCTATAATTGCCTGGGATATGAAATGGCATTTCCTAAAATTCACAGTATTTGGACACAAAATAGATAGTCCAATCTGTGAATGCATAGCTGGAGAGGTGTCCGAGTGGTTGATGGTGACGCACTCGAAATGCGTTTTGGGGAAACTCAACGGGGGTTCGAATCCCCCCCTCTCCGTTTTAAGGAGTTTGAGATTTGACATTGCTGAATAGGTTAAGAGTTGGTTCAGAATTCCTACAGGCCAACTACTGAACAAGAGGCTACAAACGCATGGTTAAAATCAATGGAGACAATTACTATTTAATTTATAAATAATAAATTTTGGGAACTTATGGAAAGGGGAACTGAAATTTTATCGGCTATAGTTAAATCAAACTTTTTACTAAGCCTATCTAAAGTAAAATCATTGTATTGCATTTGAGCTAATTCTGTACATTATTCAGATAAATTGTGCCAACTATTAGCTACACAATATGCTAATAATTGGCACAATTTATCTCTGAAGATTGTCTAATTTTCACCAAATATCCCAGCAAAAAAGTCAAGAGTATCCTTCAATGCTTTGATAAAAATATCGATTTCCTCTTTGGTATTGTAGAATGATAGGCTTGCCCGTGCGGTTGCTGGCAGATTTAAGTAGCGGTGTAATGGATGAGTGCAATGATGTCCTGATCGGATGGCAACACCTTCTTGATCTAATAATGTAGATAAGTCGTTGGCATGGACATCTGCTGCTGTAAATGCTGCTAAAGCAGCTCTACCTCTACCTTTAGCATCCGGCTTGGGGCCATAGATTTGAATTTGCGGAATTTGCTCTAATTGTTGAAACAAATAAGCTGTTAATTCTGCTTCATAGGCATAGATTTTATCCATGCCAATATTTGTAAGATAATCTACTGCTGCACCAAGAGCGATCGCCTCGCCAATTGCAGGTGTACCCGCTTCAAATTTATGGGGTAGTTCTGCATAAGTAGAATGATCTAAAAATACCTCAGCAATCATCTCACCACCACCAAAAAATGGTGGCATTGATTCTAATATTCCTAACTTGCCATACAAAAAGCCTATCCCAGTTGGGGCACACATTTTATGACCGGAGGCTACTAACCAATCGCAGTCTATTTGTTGCACATCAATAGGCATATGAGGGACGCTTTGGCAAGCATCAACTAAGAATTTCGCACCGTATCTGTGAGCGATCGCCGCAATTTCTTCTACTGGGTTAATACAACCCAAAGTGTTAGAAACATGAACTAATGACACTAATTTAGTTTTATCAGAAATTAGTGTTTTAAACTGTTCTAAATCAAATGTTTGTTCTGGTGTCAGTTCAACGAATTTGAGGACTGCACCCGTCTTTTGTGCCACAAATTGCCAAGGAACTATATTACTGTGGTGTTCCATTACCGACAGGATAATCTCATCTCCCGCCTGTAAATTGTTCATTCCCCAGCTATAAGCTACCAAGTTTATCGCCTCACTCGCGTTGCGGGTGTAGATGATTTCTTGGCGTGATGCAGCATTAATGAATTTTGCTACTTTATCTCGCGCGCCTTCATAAGCATCGGTAGCTCTAGCACTGAGAATATGAGCGCCCCGATGCACGTTGGCATTATACTGCTCGTAATAATCTCGCAAGGCATTAAGCACCAGCAGAGGTTTTTGGGAAGTAGCAGCATTATCGAGGTAAACTAAGGGTTTACCGTTGACTTCCTGACGTAAAATCGGGAAATCAGAGCGGACTTGATCGGCAAGGGTTTTGGTAGAAGTAAAAGTCATTGGTAATTATTTATTAGTCATTAGTCATTAGTCGTCTTGAGACTATTGACTGTGTTTAAAAGGATTTCTCGCAGGGAAGCAACTGGTATTTTATTGATGATTTCAGCAGCAAAAGCATTAATCAACAAATTACGAGCGGCGTTTTCATCAATTCCCCGACTTTGCAGATAAAATATTTCATCATCCTCCAACTGGCTAACAGTAGCACCGTGAGCGCACTTAACGTTATCTGCGGTAATTTCCAATTGGGGTTTGGTATCAACTCTCGCTTTGGATGATAAAAGCAAATTCCGATTTAATTGGGCTGCATCTGTTAGCTGTGCAGGTTTAGGAACAAAAACTTTGCCATTAAACACTGCATGGGCGCGATCGCCTACGATACACTTATGCAATTGCTCACTTTTACTATATGGATGATTCAATGCGATCGCACTGTGAGTATCAGCTAACTGGTTGCCATAAATTATTGTCAAACCATTGAGTATCGTTTCGGTTTGCTCACCAGTTTGCAAAATCTCTAAATTATGCCGTGACAGCTTTCCGCCAAAGGTAACCGCATTACAGGTATATCGACTATCACGAGCTTGAGCGATCGCAGTTTTCCCAATATGAAAAGCCTCTAAACCTTCCCGCTCAATTCTAGTGTGATTCACCTGGGCATTTTCACCAACCCAGATTTCCGTAACTGCATTAGTAAAGTAAACCGCCTCTTTCTCTGTGTTCTCTGCGCCCACCGAAGTTTGCTCAACAGAGGGAACCCCCGCACGCAACTTCTCTCTGCGGTTCGTATACTCCTCTACCAAAGTTACTTGCGAACCACTTTCCGCTACCACCAAACAACGAGGCTGCGAAATAATTGATGTCTCACCAGCAACCGCAACAAATAGCAGATGAATTGGTGTTTCAACCACTACATTTTTTGCTATCCATACCACTGCTACATCAGATATTCCAGCAGTATTGAGAGCGGTAAAAACTTCCTGCGCTCCCTCAGCTTGGGCTAAATACTGCTGTATCTGCTCTTGCTCAGATATAGATAACCCTGTCAAATTGCTTACCACAACACCAGGTGGCAAATCTGCAATTGAGGATAAATCCGGCGCATATACACCGTTAACAAACACCAAACGACTTTTAGCAGCTTCTGGCAGAGTCAGCGAAGAGATCTCAGTAGAGATTAATTGCCTTTCTACCTGAAATTGCACTTTTCGCAATGCCGACAAATCTGTAAAGCGCCATTCTTCCTCACGAGTTGTGGGGATAGTAGAGTGACGTACCCAATTAACAGCACTTTGGCGTAATTCCTGTAGCCATCCCTCTGCTGTTGATGCAGTGATCTGATTTAATAGCTCAGTTAGATAAGCATCTCTATCAAGCAGAGTAGATGTCAAATTGACGGCATCTGAGTTAGGAATTGGACTGGGAGAAACTTGAATAGTCATTACACACCCACCTCAACTGCTGCCTCTTCCAGTACCCATTCATAACCGCGAGACTCCAATTTTAGTGCTAGTTCCTTACCACCACTGGTGAGAATTCGCCCGTGCGCCATCACATGCACATAGTCTGGCTCAATATAGTTGAGTAACCGCTGGTAGTGGGTAATCATAATCGTGGCATTTTCTGGATTTGCCAGTTGGTTAACCCCGTTCGCTACAATTTTCAGCGCATCAATATCTAACCCAGAATCTGTTTCATCCAGAATTGCTAACTTCGGTTCTAGCAGCGCCATTTGCAGAATTTCATTGCGCTTTTTCTCACCACCAGAAAACCCTTCGTTCAAACTCCGACTGAGAAAAGCAGGATTCATCTTCACAACTTCCAGCTTTTCTTCGATCAGATCATCAAAATCAAAAGTATCTATTTCTTCTAAACCCTGTGCTTTGCGGCGAGAATTGTATGCCACCCGCAAGAAATCTAAATTGCTGACACCGGGAATTTCTAGAGGATACTGAAATGCTAAAAATACACCTGCTCTTGCTCGTTCCTCTGGTTCCAACTCCAGCAGATTTTGTCCTTGGAAAATTACCTCGCCACCAGTCACCTCGTATGCTGGATGTCCTGCTAACACCTTAGAAAAGGTACTCTTACCAGAACCATTCGGCCCCATAATCGCATGAATTTCACCAGAACGGACTTCCAGATTCACACCCTTGAGAATCGGTGTTCCATTAACTGTAGCCGTCAGATCCTTGACTGACAGCACAACTTCACTATTTTGAATAATCATGTTCTCTCTCCCTTCTCTTTTAGTTTGTAGTAGGCGATTTATCGCCTTTTCCACTACTAAAGTGCTAACTACAAGCGTTACCCAACACTACCTTCCAACTTCAGGCTCAAAAGTTTATCAGCTTCGACTGCAAATTCCATCGGCAGCTGATTGAACACATCCTTGCAGAAGCCGCTAATCATCATTGAAATTGCATCTTCTGCGGAAATGCCCCGTTGGGCGAAGTAAAACAACTGATCTTCCCCAATTTTGGAAGTGGAAGCTTCATGTTCTACCTTGGCACTGTTATTTTGTACCTGGATATAGGGGAAAGTGTTCGCATGAGCATTATCCCCAATCAGCATGGAGTCGCACTGAGAATAATTTCTTGCACCTTGGGCTTTCGGGTTAACTTTCACTAAACCCCGATAGCTGTTGCTCGAATTACCTGCGGAGATTCCTTTAGAAATAATTGTACTGCGGGTATTTTTACCAATATGAATCATTTTAGTGCCGGTGTCGGCTTGCTGCATATTATTTGTCAGCGCGACTGAGTAAAATTCACCCACAGAGTTATCGCCCACCAATACGCAGCTAGGATATTTCCAAGTAATTGCTGAACCTGTTTCTACTTGAGTCCAGGAAATCTTGGAATTTACGCCCTGGCACAAACCGCGCTTGGTAACGAAGTTGTAAATACCACCTTTGCCGTTGGCATCTCCAGCATACCAGTTTTGCACGGTGGAGTATTTAATCTCAGCGTTGTCAAAGGCAACAAGTTCTACGACAGCAGCGTGTAGCTGGTTGCTATCGTACATCGGCGCGGTACAACCTTCTAAATAGGAAACGTAACTGCCTTCTTCAGCAACAATTAAAGTTCGCTCAAACTGTCCGGTATCGCCAGAGTTGATGCGGAAATAAGTAGACAGTTCCATTGGACATTTCACACCTTTAGGAATGTAGACGAAGGAACCATCACTAAATACAGCAGCATTCAGAGCGGCAAAATAATTATCTGCTACGGGAACGACGCTACCCAGATATTTTTTCACTAATTCTGGGTGTTCTTGCAAGGCTTCAGAAATTGAGCAGAAGATTACGCCGTCTTTAGCTAGCTTTTCTTTAAAAGTAGTGGCGACAGAAACGCTATCGAAAATTGCATCAACGGCGACATTTGCCAGTCGCTTTTGTTCCGACAGGGATATACCTAATTTCTCGAAGGTTTCGAGCAAGGTGGGATCTACTTCATCTAAACTTTCCAGCTTTTGTTTTTTTTGTTTCGGCGCTGAATAGTAGATGATATCCTGATAATTTATTGGCGGATATTTGACATTTGGCCAAGTTGGTTCTGTCATTTTCTGCCACTGGCGATACGCTCTGAGGCGAAACTCCAGCATGAATTCCGGCTCGTTCTTCTTCGCGGAGATCAAGCGGATAACGTCCTCGTTTAGTCCACGCGGAATAGTGTCGGCCTCAATATCGGTGATAAAGCCGTACTTGTAGGGTTGGTTGACTAAGGTTTTGACAGTGGCGCTCATCGGTAATAATCTCTCGTGTTCGTTGAAATCTCTCTTGAGGATGGGAGACGGGCTTGGTTTTAGCCGATTTCCATATCTCGTTACAGAGTGGTTACACGCCTGTTAAAATAAGGATCGAGACTAAAACAACTACTATGTTGTTTAACTTATCTTCATTTTACGCTAGATTAACAACAACAATGTTGTTAAAGTCAAATTTTCAAAGAAATTTTTGGGACGTTCGCGGAACGTCTGGCAGAGAAGATGGCGACTACCCACCAGTCCTCAACGAAGCAAGATATTCTGGAATATCTCCTGAAACACTCACAAGCAACGGCTTTTGAGCTAGCTGAAATCTTAGATATTAGTCCCCAAGCAATTCGTCGCCATCTTAAGGATTTGGAGGCGGAAGAGCTAATTTTATATTCAACGGCGATGCAAGCGGGAATGGGGCGACCACAGCACGTTTATCAATTGAGTTCTCTAGGACGCCATCGCCTGCATCGGACAGCGAGTGAACGTTTTGGCGATGGTTACGGGGATTTTGCCGTTTCGCTGCTGGATACTTTAGCAGAAACGGTAGGGCATGACCAAGTTAAATCCATTTTACAAAAACAGTGGGAGCGCAAAGCACAAGAATACCGCGATCGCTTAGGTAAGGGTTCGCTGCAAGAACGTGTAGCCAATTTAGTCGAATTAAGAAAAGCTGAAGGTTTCATGGCGGAGTGTCATCCTGTAGATTCCCATGACTCTTCAGACGGCGATCGCTTTATCTTAATGGAACATCATTGCGCTATTTCTAATGTTGCCGAGTCTTTTCCCAGTATCTGTGGTCATGAATTAGAAATGTTTGCCGCCGTTCTACCAGATTGTACAGTGGAGCGCACCCACTGGATTATCGATGGCGAACATCGTTGCGGCTATTTGGTACAAGCTCGAAAACAACAGCTTCAAGAATAAATTACTTTTGAAATACATTTTAGGATAAGGGTAAGAGCTTAAGTGGTAATGGAGTTTACCAATTAGTTATTAACTACGAATCAATCAATTTTAGAAAGAATTTATGGATTTACCACCACAGCAACCGTCAGCACAATTTCTAAGTTTAGAAGAGTCAGCAAAGGTAGACGCTGCTTTACTATCTTCCTCAGAGAAATTTTTAACGCGGTTAACAATTTCATCACTTAAGCTGTTGAAGCACATTGCCCAAGAATACGATGTTGCTATTGAAGATTTAACAACACCACAAGTAATTTCCTGGTTTGAAAAAGATAGCAAAATTAGGCTAGAGCAGGGAATTGAAGCTTCATATTTGAAGTGGTGAAGCTTTGGGTTAATACAGATTTAGACCTATTAAGTAGCTGGTTGCAATTAATTATAAGATAGCAATAGGATTGTCAGATTCAGGGTGTAACTGAATGCCTGCCCGATTAAGAGTAGTCTTAACAGAAGCGGAAGACTTGACGTTAGCACAATTGCGTCAAGCAACAACGGTGGCTCAAAGGACACGTGATCGCGCACACATGATCAGGCTGAATGCCCAAGGGTGGAATGTACCAGAAATAGCCAAAATTTTTTCGTGTCATGAACATACAGTCAGATCAACACTGCGACGGTGGGAAAATCAAGGGTTAGGGGGACTGTGGGAGATGCCAGGGCGTTTTGCAAAGCGCAAATGGCAAGAGGCAGACTTGATGTACTTAGAGCAGTGCTTAGAGACGGAAAATCGTACTTATAACAGTATGCAGTTATCGGAAAAATTATCGCAAGTTCGTCAAGTGCAACTTAGTCCAGACCGTTTGAGACGATTGCTCAAAAAAAGGGGTGGCGATGGAAGCGCACACGCCATACTCATCAAGGAAAACAAGACCCATTAAAACGAATAGTCAAGCAAGCAGACCTTGATACCCTCAAGCAAGCAGCAGTAGATGGCTACCTGGAATTAAAATATCTAGACGAATCTGGATGTTGTCGTTGGAGTCCAGTCAGTTATAGTTACAGTCGAATTGGCAGCCAAAAGCAGATGGCACAAGTGGGCAGTCGTACTGGTCGCATCAGTATCTTGGGACTATGGCAGCCTGAGTTGAGTTTCGAGTACGCCTTAGTTCAAGGTGGTTTCAAAACTGAACGTTACATAGAGGTGATGAATTGGGCTGCTACCAAGGCGGCTCAAACCTTGGCTGAAACTGACCGCATAACTGTGGTTGTTCACGATAACAGTTCATTGCATACCAGTCGGCTTTCACGTCATCAATGGGATAAGTGGCAATCCCAGGGATTGTTTATCTTCTTCCTGCCCGCCTATTGTTCTCAAATGAACCGAATTGAGGAGCAATGGCATCAACTCAAAGCTCATGAACTTGCTGGACAGATGTTTGATAACAACTATGATTTGGCTATGGCAATTATTGACGGTATGGAAGCCCGAAGTATTAAAGGTGGATATGTCCTAGAGCGTTTTATATTTAATTCCGCCTAGCTACTTATATAAATCTATATTTCTTATATAAAACCACAGATAAACACAGATGAACACAGATATTTACCTGTGTTTCCTTTTACTTTTATTCGGATTTTTGCAACAAATCAATTATAGTTTTCGGATTTGACTGGCAACCACAATATTTTCTTATTAAGGTAAAAAGTGAAAACTTTCAAAATAACGATTGATTTTCCCCTCCTCCGCCAGGGGAGAAAGGGATATGTTTCTCAGAAAAACCAACCGTAAGAATGCAAACCTTTACCTAAAAGATTTACACCAAGATAGCAAACCCAAACAACCACAAAGCCACTGGCAGCTAAAATTGCCGGACGACGCCCTTGCCAACCGCGAGTAATTCTGGCATGAAGGTAGGCGGCGAAAACTAACCAAGTAATTAACGCCCAGGTTTCTTTAGGATCCCAACTCCAATAGGAACCCCAAGCTTCGTTAGCCCAAACAGCACCCGCAATAATACCAATTGTCAGTAGAGGAAATCCCAGCCCAATGATGCGATAGCTGATGTTATCTAAGGTTTCTGCCAGGCTAAGGCGCTGGGGTGAAAGGGGTTCAGAATTTACGATTGGGGCTGTTATTACTGCTCCCAAAACAGCAGTGTTACCGTTGCCGTTATTATTGCGCTCACTACGAGCAAAACCATTGTTGTCCGCAGTAGGTATTTGTGGTTGAGAAACCAATTCACCAGCTTTGTGCAAGCGATAGCCATTACTGCGATAGCCACCAGTACCTACAGAACTGCCTTGTAGTTGGATGTTATTGCCGCGAGTGACAATCAGAAAAGCGATCGCAAGCAGAGAACCCACCATCAAAGCAGCATAACTCAACATCATCACACTGACGTGCATCATCAGCCAATTCGACTTCAGCGCAGGTACTAACGGTTCTGACGCTTGCATTGTTGATGGTAACGTCAGGGCAGCAAAAGCAGTAATCCCCATGGCCACAGGTGCAGTTACCACTCCTACTAAGCGGCTGCGGCTACTATTCTCAGCAATCAGATGAATACTGGTAATTCCCCAAGCCAAGAAAAACAAGGATTCATACAAATTGCTCAGTGGGAAATAGCCAGCTTCTATCCATCGTGCCCCTAACAAAGTAGCTATGCACAAATTTGCGATCGCCATTCCAGCTGTCCCCAAAGCGGCAATTGTCGGCAGATTCGGAAAAGCCGCCCCTGCCCAATACACCAGCATGGTGAAAAACAAAACGGCAAAGGAGGCATTGTCCAGCCAGTTCTGGAGTACAACCAGATTCATAAAGTTTTCTCCCCAGTAGATTCGTTAAAATATCGATTCTGACTGTTTTGATCCTATCTGCTTAGAGGTTATTGGGTCATAGGTTTTTTACTATTGCTTAAACGTGAGATACGTCTTATCTTTAATAGCCTTATGGAGACGCAGTTCCCATAGTAGGCACAGGACTGGGCAAGGAGGCTGAGGATTCAGCTTTTTTCAGCGCTACAAAAATGTCATAGCGGGTACTGCGACTGTCGCTGACAGCAGTTGTGACTCCAATTGAACGCGTTGCGGCGAGGATAGTTTGTTGATTGGGGAACAGAGGTGGTAGAGGAAAATTTTTGGCAGTTCGTTCGACATCCAAGAAAAATTGACCGTTTGTCGGATTGGGTTCTGTGGGAACTGTTTGTTGGAAGGCGAGTGTACTAGCTAATGTATTATTGGGTCTGGGAACAATTTTATCTGTAATTGGAGCGCCCACTGCTAAAAAAGCGACATCTCCATCTAACCAGCCGTGGGTAGCGGTTAAGGTGCCAAAAGGCGCAATCCAGTTAATGACCGATTTACCTGCCACTGTCCCCGGTTGAATTTGGAATTGATATTGATTTTTCATCACATCATCGAGCTGTTTTAATGATGCTTCAGCTGATGGGCGATCGCTTGCCTTTACCATAAACAGTAACCCAGCACGAAAATTCTCTGTTGAACCTTGTTTCGGGCTATTCGGAATCACTGACACAGAAAACTCGCCTTTCATCCAACTGAGCAAATCCCGATCTAAATCCAGATTTGTCAAGGATTTCACACCACCTCGCAGTTGTTCTGGTGTGATTGGCGAAAGGGGATTTCCTTGGGATGTCAAAACATACTCTCCCCACGACCGCTTTAAGTTGCCGCCGGAAAGCATCATCAAAGTTTCTGCTGGGACGCGACTTTGCATTTTCCCAGCTTTATTTTCCACCCCTAAAACGCGTTGGCTATTAGGGTTGAGCCAAGAAACACCCTTTAAATGTATTCCTTCTGGTTCTAAAGTAATTGTTCCCGCTAATCCTTGATTATTTTGAAGTTGAGCCAAAACTTGGGCGGGTAAATGACGGTTTGGAGCAGTAGCGGCTATCTTAGCAGCTGTTGGTACATTCACATAAAACTGAGCAAAAGGTTGATAATTGGAGATTTTAGGAAAATTATTCGCAAAACCTCCAGCTGTTGCTAATGATGCTTTATTTTTGTAGGCATCGATTGCTCGTTCTGTAGCTTTGGGATTATCGGTGATGACTAGAAAACGCCCATCCAGTAATGTTGCTGAGAGGTTATTTCCAGATACTCCATCAGTTTGTTTGATGGCAAAACCTTGATATGTGCGGTCAATCCATTTGCTTTGTTTAAGCGTTTTGGGTTGTGCCAAAATACTTTTAGCTTGTTCTGGATTCTTTACCGGTAAAACCATTACCATCGACTGCTGAATGCTAGCAATATCCCCATAGGTGGCTACTGGTTTAGATATGGATTGATTTACTTGGGGTGCTAGAATTGCGATTGTAATTTCGTTGCCAACCCAAGGTTGAATATCTTTCTGGAAGTCGTAACCATTATTAGTTAAAAAGCGATCGCGCAACTTTACTAAATTTTTATCCAGTTCTGCTTGGCTTTCTTTTGTCCCAAACTCCCGCAATTTCTGCCATTGTTTAGGATCTGTCGTTAGGGAAACCGCGAACAGGGCATCTCTAGGAATAATAGTTGCACCTACTGGTAAATCTTTGGAAAATAGTTGCCCTTGGGTTAATAACCAATATGCGGCACTTCCCCCACCAATCAATAACGCAGCAGACGAAAGCGTCAGCACCAGAGACGGTTTCTTTATTTTCTTCATCGGAATAGACGCAACAGGCAGTGTCATTGAAGCCTATACCTCATACTTGCGAACTCATTACTTTATTAGTCAAGTAAACCAAAAGGTTTCCATTCTCTAGGACAGCTAATTACATCAATTAATCCACCCCAGAAGTTGATTACCCTTCGGTAATAAACTTTCCCTACCTTTCAAAAGCTTTGTTTTGGTGGTTAATCATCTTTGTTAACACATTCGGATTGATTTCGCAGGACAATCCCTAGAAATATTTTCCGCAGTCGAGAAGTCTCCAAAAGTAAAGCTTTGATTCTAAGCGATCTGAGAATATAACTAACTTGTCAAAGCTGCAAGTCATCAGTAGAACACAAGACACTCAGTTCGCATAAATTCTATCTGTCGCTTTGACTATGACCCTGCTCAATTAACTTCCAAGCTTTAGCATTAAGTGGAAAACGGAAATTTTCATTTTGTTGAGAGTTAACAACTTTCTCAAATTGCATCATCTTAATGAAAATAGTTGTTAACATTTACGTAAAAATTTCTATTTTTCTTCAAGCAGTCAAAAATCTCAATAATTATTATGAAAGCAGAAATTTTGGCTTAAATAAGCCTTCATTTGCCCAGATACGTGCTGAATCAAGTGACTACTTTCTTCAACTTATATAAAAAATTGTAAATTTTATTAATTTATTTTTAGGAAAATTAGCTAAATTAACAACCAAATTTTGGCCACACTAAATTTGCATCTACAGAAAAAAGGCCATAATTAAGGACGATTAATTGAGCTTTTTACTGAGTGATAATGCCTAACTGCGTAGGCCCTAAATATTTAGTTAAGTAAGGCGAGAAAACTTCATATATTAATGTCAAAGGCTGTCCATGATGCCAAAACAAATAGTGGCGACCCCAAAAAGGCCCAGACACGTCAAAGCCTGACTCTAAAGCAGATGAGTAGCCATAGTAAATTCCTTGGACATCACGATATAACTCTGTACGCAGACGAGCCAAACTTGCCCAAATCGGTAATGAACGATTTTGCAAATACTCATCTACATGACTGGCCTCCCACCAAGAAGTAGCATATGCCAATCGCTGACCAGAAGCAGTACGCAGCCAAACTTGCCGCCGCAACCGCGGGCCTGGAACAGCTTGAATTAAATCAGGAGCAGCATCTAAGTCCATGCCAATTAATGACATATCAATGACATCTACTTCTGTAGGCTCGCCTGTGAGCAATTCTAAGTGCCGTGTTGGTGAACCATCGCCCAAAAGAAGCATTTGCCAAGTTGGTGCCAGATGAGAGTGAGGTAAACTTTGTTTGATTACGTCCTCCCCACCTTGCCAAATTGGAGTCAGGCGATGCCACGCTGCTGGCAATGATAAGTTGTTTGTCGGCGTAAAAGTTACAGTCAATGTTCTTTACAAAACTTCACCTATTTCTATAAAAGCATAAAAAATAGGCTTCCCAACAGTAAAATGAGAGGAAATATAAAGAATTTCTGACTGCGACACACCCATGCTTTACCATTACCCCCAATTTAGAATTATTCAGGGCGTGAAGTAAATCGACTTACCAGCCATGTGGGTCATGAACACTAAAAAATGCGGATGGCGAGACTCGAACTCGCAAGGCAAAGCCACACGCACCTCAAGCGTGCGCGTATACCAATTCCGCCACATCCGCACGTTTATTCAACTAAACATAAAATATAGCATAAATTTTCTGCAAGTGGATACCAGACTGACAGAAATATAGTCACTTCACGGGAGATATTAAAAAGGATATAGCCAAAATAGGGCACACTTTGCCTTTGCAAAAGCCTATTTGGGTAAAACAAAGAGATTAACAGCAGCAATATTGTTAGTCTAGTTAAAACCCGTAGGCACTTTCAGCCAAATCCTATCCTTTGGGAAGCCGCCCAAGGGTTTCTACACTCTTCTCAGGACGAGGCTTGGAAATCTCCTGTCATAATTTGAAATAAGGCGAAAGCATTGTTGCAAGTTGAATGGGAGAGAATGTCAATCTACTGGTACTGATATCGAAGCTCGAAAATGAAGTTTGACAAAATATTAATTGCTAATCGGGGAGAAATCGCCCTTCGCATTCTCCGCGCCTGTGAAGAAATGGGAATTGCGACAGTTGCGGTTCACTCTACTGTTGACCGTAATGCTTTACATGTCCAACTTGCTGATGAAGCGGTTTGCATTGGCGAACCTGCTAGCAGTAAAAGTTATTTGAATATTCCAAATATTATTGCTGCCGCCTTGACACGTAATGCCAGCGCTATTCATCCTGGTTATGGTTTTTTAGCAGAAAATGCCCGATTTGCAGAAATCTGTGCCGACCATCACATTGCCTTTATTGGCCCAACTCCTGAAGCTATACGTTTGATGGGGGATAAATCTACAGCCAAAGAAACCATGCAAAAGGCTGGAGTACCTACAGTACCAGGTAGTGAGGGGTTGGTAGAGTCCGATCAAGAAGGATTAGCACTTGCCAAGGATATTGGCTATCCAGTCATGATTAAAGCCACAGCGGGTGGCGGTGGAAGGGGTATGCGTTTGGTGCGTTCTGAAAGCGAATTCATCAAACTTTTTCTAGCTGCTCAAGGAGAAGCGGGTGCTGCCTTTGGCAATTCTGGCGTTTACATAGAAAAATTTATTGAGCGTCCACGCCACATTGAATTTCAAATTTTGGCGGATAATTACGGCAACGTTATCCATTTGGGCGAAAGGGATTGTTCGATTCAGCGCCGAAATCAAAAACTTTTAGAAGAAGCCCCTAGCCCTGCGCTCGACTCAGAGTTGCGAGATAAAATGGGGCAAGCTGCGGTAAAAGCTGCTCAATTTATTAACTACACTGGGGCGGGTACAATCGAATTTCTCCTAGATAGATCCGGTAAATTCTACTTTATGGAAATGAATACCCGGATTCAAGTTGAGCATCCTGTGACAGAGATGATTACTGGGGTAGACTTGGTTGTCGAACAAATCCGAATTGCCCAAGGGGAAAAGCTCAAGCTGACTCAAGACCAAGTAGTTTTACAAGGTCATGCGATCGAATGCCGCATCAACGCCGAAGATCCCGACCACGACTTCCGCCCTTCTCCAGGACGTATCAGTGGCTATCTTCCTCCAGGTGGCCCTGGTGTCCGAATTGATTCTCATGTCTACACTGATTACCAAATTCCTCCCTACTACGACTCTCTGATCGGCAAGTTAATTGTTTGGGGGCCAGATCGTCCTACTGCCATTAACCGCATGAAACGGGCATTGCGGGAGTGTGCCATCACTGGACTACCTACGACTATAGGATTTCATCAAAGAATTATGGAAACTCCGCAGTTTTTAGAGGGGAATGTTTACACCAATTTTGTGCAGGAGTTGAACAGTTAAGAGGCTTGGAACTGGGTACTAGGGGTTAGATTCTTCCAACACCCAACGCCTAATACCCAGTACCTAATACCCAATCTCAAATTCCTAATTTACACGAGACAACATAGTCAGTAATCCTTGCTGACCTAGCAGAATCTCTCGTAGCAAACTGAAGATACCAACCCAAATAATGGGAGTAATATCTACTCCTCCTATGGGTGGTACTAACTTTCGCAACAGTACTAAAAATGGTTCAGTGGGCCAAGCTATTAAATTCATTGGCAAACGATTGAGATCCACTTGAGGATACCAAGTGAGAATAATGCGGAAAATGAATAGAAATATCATCAATCCCAGTACGGGATTGAGAATCCAAGTAGTTAGGTTAACACCAGTCATCGGTTTGAAGTAGTATCTGTGAACACAGAAAAATTTAGGCGAAAGTCCAAGATTTTAAGCTTTGTAAAGCACTCTCTATAATTTTAACTAAATGTTGTCATTTCCTCTTGTGGATGCAAAAGCAAATAGGCGATCGCAATTAACTCAATAATTTGTGAGGTCAGTTGGCGTTACGTAGCTCATAATTAGAGGCTTCTCAAGAAAGTAATACACTATTAGAATTATGATGAAGTGTGTAAAAAAAGGTTGAGAACTATGACGCCTGCTTTAGCAAATTTCCTTTGGAGCCTTTTTTGGGGTGCTGTGATTGTCGTTATTCCTGCGACAGTTGGTTTGATTTTCATTAGCCAAAAAGATAAAATCCAGCGTTCATAGTGCTTGTGGGAGTCAGCTTGACTCTCATAAACGATTGTCTGTCAGCTATTTACCTAGTTGCTTCAAAAGCAGCAATTCCTTCCAAGGTGAACAAGGTATACTTAGCTGACAGACATACGCTTTTTTTAGCTTGTGGTAAACAGCTTCAGAGCTTCTTTGCCAAATGCTTTGAAGCTTCTATATATTGTGCCTAATTACAGTAGTGATTTTAATTTTGACTCGCTAACATAGATTTGATATTGGGAAAACAGCAATGATAAATTTTGGGCTGGACTCAGCCAGTATTCTGGCTCAGGTAAATTTTGGGACGAACTCAGCCAGTATTCTAGGAATTTTCCTGGCTGTGGCTGGGGCAGCACTGTATTTTCTGCGGACTGTGCGTCCAGAGCTGTCACGAGATCAAGATATCTTTTTTGCGGCGGTAGGCTTACTTTGTGGCTTTATTCTGATCTTTCAAGGTTGGCGACTAGACCCGATTTTGCAATTTGGTCAGCTACTTTTGGTTGGTACAACTGTGTTTTTTGCAGTTGAAAGTATTCGCCTGCGTAGTATCGCTACTCAGCAAGCCAAGCGCAATACTCCGATTGTCGACGAGGATCGCCCAGTCAGCAAAAATTATTCTTATGATAGGCGGCGGGAATATCAAGCTGAGGTGGGTGCAGAATTAGATCCATTGCCTTATGAAGAGGAGGAACGCCCCGTGCGTCCTCGGATTCGGGCTAGCAGGGATGAGCGCTCTTCTCGTGATGATTACTACGAGGATCAACCTCCCCGTCGTTCAGAACGCCGCAATGGGGGAGAAAGGCAGGAACCAGGAGATAAAGGACGGCGGCGTAATTCTGGGCGTACAGTGAGCCGCTCTTCTGAAAGGGTTGAAGAAGATTGGGGTTCCACTCCCAGAGAAGTCAATGATTGGGACAGTTCGGGAGAAGAAGCCAGAAAATCTTCTCGCCGTAGTAATAACGGGCCGCAACGTCCAGAAAGCCGTGATGAAGAGGTCACCCCTAGACCAAGGAGACGCCGCTCACCCAGTGACTCAGTGCCTCGCAGACAGCTTGACGATGATGAAGCGATACCAACTGATTATGTAGAATACAAACCGCTCGAACGGCCAGATGACAATTCTGATAATTCGACCAATTTTGATGACATTTAAAACAGTTAGGGGTGACGGAAAACAGGTGAGGTGAAAAAATTTACGCCTAGATTTTGGCTCCAAAGACCGCTTCATTGGAGCCTGATTTTTAGCTTGGCCAGTGCGCTTGTAGCTTGTAGTTCCAGCGATATTCCTATTGGCCCTACGTCCCTCAACAGTCGTTACACTGAGGAGCAACCTACTTTAAGTGGAAATGGGCGCTTTTTAGCATTTGTCTCTAATCGTAATGGTAGTCACCAGTTGTTAGTGTACGACTTAGAGACGCAAGGTTTTATTCGCACACCTGGCTTAAACCGACCTGAAACAATTGCCGAAAGTCCTAGCCTGAGCTATACAGGACGTTATATTGCTTATCTGACCAGCGATCAAGGTAGACCAGTTGTGGCGCTTTACGATCGCGCTACGCAACAGTCACAAGTCATCACCCCCGTTTATCGTGGTTGGGTGAGAAACCCTGGTATCAGTCCAGACGGACGTTATGTTGTATTTGAAACAGCCAGTCGTGGTCAGTGGGATGTTGAAGTACTAGACCGGGGGCCAAATATTGAGTTAGATATTCCTAATGGTGCAACTGTGGCTTCACCCCCTAGCGGGCCGTAGGTGGAGATATAAAAAAATTATAAATTATTAGTTATTGGAATATTTACGATTAACTAATAACTAAAACTAAATATATGAAACGCTCTATTTTTATATCTGTATTTGCTTGCTCAAGTTTGTTAAGTAGCTGTTTTGGCTATCCGCGTATTGTAAGTTATCCCTTTGATCCTGGGGGTCGGAGTCTCAACAGTCTAGGTTCAGAATCAAATCCGCAAATTTCTGGAAGATATATTGTTTTTACTACTGATAGACGAGGCAGCCAAGATGTTTATCTGTTTGATCGGGTCACTAGTAATTTAGTGGATTTACCTGGTTTAAATGCCTTGGATACGATCGCTTCACATCCTAGCGTTTCTGATGATGGTCGTTATGTAGTTTTTGCAGCTAGTCGTTTAGGGCGATCGGCTATTTTTCTGTACGACCGGGAAACACGCCAATCGCGCGATTTAACTACTAACCTGCAAGCAGAAGTTCGCAACCCCATTATTAGCGCTGATGGCAGTAGAATTGCCTTTGAATCTACTAATAATGGGCAGTGGGATATTTTAGTCTATAACCGTTCTGGAAGACCATTGAATATACCTCAAGACCCCAGGTAAGGGGTGGATGGGGGCTGGGGGCTGGGGAGCAGAGGGGCAGAGAGAGGGACAGAGAAAGAAATATTTTCATGTCCTCGTCGTGTAATTTATTACATGAATGTTTAGTTGAAAATGTTCTCTTCTCCCCAGTCCCTAATCCCCAGTTCCTAATCCTTATCCCCAATTACTTCTTGTACAGATTCAATAAGCGATCGCACTTGTTGAGTTCCTTCGGAAGATTCAAAGGAAAGTGGAAATTTACCTTTGGATATCATCCGCAAACCAAGAGGTGCGAGACTAAGCAATCCTTTTAGGTCTCGAAAATAATTACCAACGACTTGTAACCCAAATTGACGTTCATCAATCCAACCGCCTTGTTTGACAAGTTCTATTAATACTTTACGGTGACGAATTGAACGACTGTCGCTAGCTTGTTTGTGCGAGAGAATTTCTTGTTTAATTTTGGTGATTTGCTCTAGTGGTGCTACCTCCATGGGACAAACTGAATCACAGTAAAGACAACGAGTGCAACCCCAAACTCCTTTAGTACCTTCGTTGTAGTTTTCTAAGCGAGTTTCAGTTTGGCGATCACGGGAATCTGCTACCATGCGATAAGCTTTGGCAAGGGCATGGGGGCCAACAAAATCTGGATTAACTTCACGAGCATTGCACTCAGAATAGCAAGCTCCACACATAATACAGTTACCAGTTTGATCGAGGCGCGATCGCTCTTCTGGTGTTTGCAGAAATTCTCTTTCTGGAACTTGTCGTGCTGCCGTACTCACATAAGGACTAACCGCCTCTAAATTATTCCAAAAACTGTTCATATCCACCACTAAATCCTTAATCACGGGCATATTACCCAATGGGGCGATCGTGATTTCTGAAATGACATTTGCTTCAGTTTTTGATGATGGGATCTTTTGTAATCTGGCAATTTCACTGCCAACGTTTTCCTTACAAGCTAAAGCCGATCGCCCATTGATTCGCATAGCGCAGCTACCACAAATAGTATTACGACAATTTTTGCGAAACGCCAAAGTTCCATCTTGTTCCCACTTAATCCGATTAAGACAATCCAAGATTGTATTACCAGGTTCTACGTCCAAACGGTAAGCTTGCACAACAGGGGAGGAATTTTGTTGCTGTCGAATGACCTTAAAAATAACTTCCATTGCTACCAACCAAAATTTTAAAATTACTATATTCGCCTGAAAAATCTTGACTAACGGCAGGTTACTCTGAAAAATGAGCTATACTCTTGTTTCCCTTTATTCTAGGCTAGCTGTTATATAGATTGATAATTAAACAGCTAGGGATTCTAGTTTCAGGATAGCCATTAAAATTTTAGTTGTGGAGAATAGGCTAAATTTGTCTCTTAACTATAGACCCTACACCAAAAAAGTATTTACTACTTTACATTTAATTGCTCTGTTTGGCAGTATTAGGTGAGAAAGAGTTAACCATCAGAAGGACTTGTGCTTTTCCCCTGCATAACAAAAGTAAGTAAAATAAATCCTCCTTAGGTTAGCACTACATATTTATGTCAACAGCAGTCAATACTGCCTAGAAGCATAGCTTAAAGGCTTACGATGTGAAAAATTTTTAGTTGTGTAGAAGTGTTAAACCAATAATGAACATTTAGTACTGAGAATAAAGCACTAGGCAGATGTAGATAAATTTCTTCTTACCAAAGATAGACGTACACAATCCTCTGACCACTTTTTACGCTATGGGTATAAACAAGAGAGCAAAATCCTCACAGCAATTTGTCTGCTGTGAATCAAGCAAATCTTGGATTTAAGCCGCTTGTCAAAACTACCCGTCTAAATTAGATAAATTTTTATAAAAGCACTGCTGCAATACTCACAACCTCAATAACGCGCTACGAAAATCCTTATTGCTTTTTACTTCGCCAAGCCCAGAAATTTCGATAAAAATTTACCAGCAATTTTAATTCAAAATAAAACAACAATTTTGCTATTATTAGTCCATGCTAGTATTTAATATAAAATTACGCAGTAACAAAATCAGGATCAATAGCCGTATAAGCGCGGCTACTACTGCTTTGTTTATTCGTAATGTAGAGACACGAAAATTCACGTCTCTACTAGCAGGAGGAAAGGGTATATACCTGTATGACCCTATTCAAATACTATGCTATCCATAGCTTAAGAGGAATAGTAGGGTAACCCCTACAACTCAAAGACTAGAAAGGTAAGCACTGAAAATGAATAACCTGCAATTTCTTGGGTCTACGACTAATTTGTACTAGCACCCATATACCTTGTAAAGGTGGCTTAAAGATACACCGCTGCAATAACGCCAAAAGAAAAAATAATTTTATTTTCGTTGGCGAATCATGGTTAAAAGTGGCGTAAAACCACCAAAATTCATACCTGTGATCACCATGATCTCTAATATGTTGCGAACAAACATAATAGAGACCCTTGTGGTTCCCCTATAAGCAGGAAATTACCTTGAGTTTAGGGATCAAAGTAGCTCTGTGCAGATGCTAAAAAGCTAAATACTGGCACAAAGCTATATCGTTTATTAGTTTGGAGAAAGTAAGGAAATTTTGAGCATAATGACTGAAACCGCAACCGCACCATTAACCGGAAAAGCATTGCTTGCTAAAGTAAAAGAGCTTTCCAATTTACCACGCCGAGAAAGAGCCAAGCAGTGCGGCTATTACACTGTTACCAAGAATAACCAAGTTCGTGTTAATCTCACCGATTTTTATGACGCTTTGCTATCTGCTAGGGGAATTCCTCTAAGTCCAGAAGCACCCAAAGATGGTCGTGGTCGTGAACCGACATATCGGGTTAGTGTGCATCAAAACGGTCAAATTGTGATTGGTGCTACATACACCAAAGCAATGGGCTTAAAGCCTGGTGATGAATTTGAAATTAGACTGGGGTACAAGCATATTCACCTGATTCAACTCGGTGAAAGTGACAAAAAATTATCCCAGATAGATTTGGATTCTGATGACGTGGATGAAGAAGATTTAGAAGAGGAAGAGTAGGATTTTTTAATGATAGGGATAAGTTGAAGGCGAATGCTTAATAACTTATCTCTATCGTTACAACCTACTGGCAAATATAGTTTAATAATTGTATTACCTCAAAAAATACGATTAGGCCTCTTGCATAAGAAGCTAATTTTAGTAGAGTCTTGATCAAGAAGCAAGAAATCTATTGTTGCAAGAATTTAGTCGTGTTTTTTATGCCTATTTTGATAACATTGTTTGAGCCATTAACCAACAATATACTGGCATTTCTACAAGATGCACCAGTAATAGTTGTAGTGATGGCTTTTTTCATTGCCTGGATAGGATGCTGGTTACCAGTGGCAGTTGTAACTGCGATCGCCATCAAATGGCAACCCGGCAAAACTTTGCAGCCAGAGCAGAAAATTCCTTTACTGATGTCTCTCTACTTACTAGCGCCCCTAATTCTCTGGGTATTTCTTCGACTAACTAATAAATCTTTCTCAGATTATGGCTTGGTAGGGAGTGTTTCAATTCTAGGTTCGTTAAGTTTGGGCTTCAGCTTAGGAGTGCTGAGTCTAGCTATTGTTTTTAGTGGGCAATTTGGGCTGGGTTGGTGTTCTCTTCAAAAGTCAAACTTCAAGTTATTATTACCCACATTGCCACCTATTTTATTGATAGCGTTGTTAGTCGGGGGCATAGAAGAGTTAATTTTTCGAGGTTTTCTATTTACCGAATTAGAGCGGAATTACCCTGTTTGGGTAGCAGCGATAATTTCTAGTTTGATTTTTGCCGTTTTACATTTAGTTTGGGAGCAACGAGAAACCATACCACAACTTCCCGGCCTATGGCTCATGGGAATGGTACTGGTAGTGGCAAGGTTTGCTGATGGTGGTAGTTTGGGTATAGCTTGGGGACTTCACGCTGGGTGGGTATGGGCGATCGCTACTTTAGACACAGCAGAACTAATTACTTACACAGGTAAAGTATCTGAGTGGTATACGGGTAAGAACAAAAAACCCCTAGCTGGGTTAGCAGGGATTATATGTGTAATATTGGCTGGGTTAATTCTTTGGTTGTTTTCTAAATATTTTGGAGTATCGGTTAATTATTAAACTCATAACGCTGAACCACTAGCCTCCAAAACCAGGAATTAAACGCTTGAGGGCGCGATCAACAACATCACCATAGCGCAATTCGCCACATAGGATTTTACCCATAATTTGGGCACTAGAGGGGCGCTTGACACCAACTTTGTAACCAATTTTCGGAAAGCGATAGTAAGCTCCAGCTAATTTTTTTGCCCAAGCCATATCCGTACCCCATTGTTCATTGATGGCATTGGTATATTGTTCTAAAGCGTTGATGTCACCAGAAAGAGCCTCATTAATGGCTCCTGCTGCTACCAAACCACTAAAAATTGAGGGGCGAATACCTTCTGCTGTCATTGGATCGACTACACAAGCTGCTTCCCCAACCAAAACAGCATTTTGGGTGTGTAGCTTTTGATGACCATCCCACAAGCAAAGAGGATAACCATATTGTTTGCTAGTTTTGATATCAACATTAAAGGATTGGGCGTACTCATCTAGAATTTTCTTAAAGTCCTGGGGTTCGCCACCAATAAACGTACCAACGCCAATGGAATAACCTTCAGCCTTGGGAAAATTCCAAATATAGCCGTTTTTAACTAAGCCAAACTCGAAATGAATTGTAGATTTGTTCTTCACATTAGCGGGAACTTCTACCTCTAAGGCTCCTGCTAAACGGCGTTTGCGGTCTTTGAAGCCAAGCCATTTTGCCATCGATCCTTTGGCTCCATCAGCTGCGATTAAGTAGCGACCTGTAACTGGGCCGTTGGCTGTGTTGACTTGCCAAAAGTCCCCTTTAAACTCAATGCCAGTTACTTCTGTATTATCTTGCAGTTCAGCCCCTTGTTTCTGAGCTTGCTGAACTAAGAAATGGTCAAAAACATCTCGCCGCACCATCCAAATCGGTTCTTTCAGCCCAATTTTTGCTTCTACAGGATCTTCCAAATTCCAAGTGAAGCGAAGAGAGTCTACCTTTACAGAAATCGCTGGGCTAAAATCAAAGTCGAACCATTGGGCGATCGCAGGCGATACACCACCACCACAAGGTTTGTATCTTGGTAGGGATTCTTTTTCTAAAATCAATACTGAGCGGCCTTGCTTGGCTAAATGATATGCGGCTGTTCCACCAGATGGCCCGGCACCGACGATGATGCAATCGTACATTCAACTAAATTTTTGTAAAATTTAAAGGCTAAAAGTGTGAATGCTGAAAAATTCATCAACTCTTAGCCTTTAGCTGTTATTTTACCTGAAACTACAGGTTCTGCTATGAATTAAGGTAATTGCCGCTTACTAGAACCCTTACTTACATTTGGTCAGGGTAGCAAGCGTGGATAGCAACTACAAATTTTAGACAGTTGAAATGTCTTTTTCTTTTTCTGCCAATAATTCATCTATTCTGGCAGTGTATGTGTTTGTTAATTTTTGTAGTTTGTCTTGCTGATCCCGTGCTTCGTCTTCAGAAATCTCAGCATTTTTTTCCTGCTTGCGAATTGAGTCTAGGGCATCGCGGCGAATATTGCGAATACCAACACGACCTTCTTCGGCATACTTAGCAGCAATTTTGACTAGTTCTTTGCGGCGATCGCTCGTCAAAGGCGGGATATTTAACCGAATTACAGAACCATCGTTGCTGGGGGTTAAACCCACATCTGACAGGGAAATTGCCTTTTCGACTATATTCAAGCTACTACGATCATAAGGCTGAATGAGGATCGTCGAAGCATCTGGTGTAGTAATGTTTGCCAGCGATTTCAGTCCGGTAGGTGAACCGTAGTAGTCCACCAATACCTTATCTAGTAGACTCGCATTGGCGCGACCAGTGCGAATCGTGTTAAAAGCTCGTTGAGTTGCCTCAACAGTCTTTTGCATTGTAGTTTTAGCTTCATCTAATTTCACAAGAACCTCCCACAAGGGTACCGATGGATTCTCCCATGACTGCTCGGTGGATATTACCTCGTCCCGTTAAGTCAAAAACAAGAATTGGGATATTATTTTCTTTACACAAGGCTATCGCAGTACTATCCATTACTCGCAAATCTTGAGCCAAAACGTGTGCGTAAGTGAGACTGGTGTAGCGTTTGGCATCAGGATAGACATGAGGGTCAGCATCGTATACTCCGTCTACCTTGGTGGCTTTAAAAATCACTTCGGCATCAATTTCTGCGGCTCTTAATGCCGCAGTAGTGTCGGTAGTAAAGAAGGGATTTCCCGAACCAGCACCAAAAATTACTACCCGCCCTTTCTCAAGATGACGGATGGCACGACGACGAATGTAAGGTTCCGCTAATTCTTGCATAGCGATCGCAGTTTGCACTCGCGTCTGTACTCCTATCCGTTCTAGCGAATCTTGCAGCGTCATGGCATTCATTACCGTGGCAATCATCCCGATATAGTCAGCGGTCGCCCGGTCCATCCCCGCCGAGGCCGCTTTGACGCCACGAAAAATATTACCGCCGCCAACCACGATCGCGATCTGAACGCCAGTGGCTACCACTTCTCCTACTTCTTGTGCTATTTCTTTAACCACTTCTGGATCAATACCATAGCCCATGTTGCCCATTAAGGCTTCACCGCTCAGTTTAAGTAAAACCCGTCGGTAATTCGTTCCCATGAAGTTACGCTTTATCGAAAAAGTTGCAATTGCCTCCAATTTAAGATAGCAGTACAGTGACTATCTGTGTCTAGATACGCCAGATAAATGAAGTGCCTACTGCTTCAGTTTCAAACGGGTATATTTTTTGTCCTTTTAATAGAGAAGCGATCGCCTTGATCAGATAATTTTCTCTTACTGCTGATGGGTTTTGAGGATGATCATCAATTTTACCTTTGTAGCGGACTATACCATCATTATCTATTAAGAAAGCCATTGGTGTTTTACTTGCACCAAAACTACGGGTAACATCTTGAGTGGAATCCCATAGATAAGGAAAGTTTAGCTGATGAACCTGGGCAAACGCTTTCATTTTTTCAAAGCGTTCTGTCGGGTGCCCAATAGCTTCACTACCATTTATACCAATCAGTGTACAATCTACTTGTGTAAATTCCGCTTGAATATTTTTCAGTCTGTCTAAATATAGCTCTACGTAAGGACAGTAGTTGGACATGAAAATAACACCAACTGCACGGAACTTATTTAAATAACGGCTGAGATGGTGTACTTGGTTGTCAACTCCTGGCAGTTCAAAGTCCGGTGCATAGCTGCCTACGGGAGTATCAATTCTTTCTAGTGTAGTCATCTTATTCGGCTCGAAGGAACTAGCAACAAAAAAATCTCATCAAATTTAGCGTTACTTTCTAGTTGCAAATTACCCCTTCCTTGGCAGACCCTTGATATCCCACAATTTTATAAACCAATTTTGCTGCCGTGAATTGTGAAACTACCGAAACTGTTAAGTGTATTAAATCCATCATATTGCTTGCGGTATAGTAAATTTCACGCACCTACTTTAAAAATTTAGGGAGCTAGACCAGTTCAAACCCCCTCTAGGATGTGAATATCAAGACATAAGGCAAGAACAACGCAATCCAAATTCAAACTCAAAAATGTGTTTTCAGTATGAATAAGAGTTGATTGTTCTTCATCTAAAACCTAGCTCTTGAGCAATTTCTTGGGCTTGTTAAGCTATTACTACCGCTACTCTACGCTCATCCCTACGCTGAACGTAGAAGTCAAAACTCAAAATGTTTATAAGTTAACCTTTCCAGGCATTTTCAATGAGTCGTTTTTTCAACTAAGTTAATTTATTCTTTACAAAGTTTACAAATATTAATTTGTACTTTAGGTCAACCCATTTCTACAATCTGCTGCTTGAGCTAATTATAGTGATTTATTATACACATTTTTTATGTATAAATGACATTAGTGTCAATTTTTACTATTAACAAATTCATTTGTCAAGGTTTTATCTAATATATGCTTTTAAAATTTTAGTAATATTGTGGTTAAATTTTTCATCGTAATATGCTAACGAACAAAATAACCATTGAATGTAATGTGGATATTTATCAAGGCTCGGATGATAGGTAATATTTACCTCAGATAAAGCTCTTAAAACAAAAAAAATCATGTCTAAGGCTTGTATTTGTAACCTTGTTTCATAAATTCATCTTTCATAAAACTGCCTATAATGAGTTTTAAAACTGCATCAATCTCAACAAAAACTTGGATTTGGCAAGGTTTCCCCATCTGCTATCAAACCCAAGGAACCTCTGGGCCAGCAGTTGTTCTGGTGCATGGCTTTGGGGCATCGTGGTGGCATTGGCGGCAAAATATCCCTGTGCTAGCAGAAAATTGCCGTGTTTATGCGATTGATTTGATTGGCTTTGGCAGTTCAGCTAAACCTAAACCGGGTGAAAAAATTGCTTATACACTTGAGACTTGGGGACAGCAGGTAGCAGATTTTTGTCGTGAAGTGGTAGGTGAACCCGCCTTTTTAGTGGGTAATTCTATTGGCTGTATTGTGGTCATGCAAGCGGCAGTGAGTAACCCAGAGATTGCTCTAGGAGTAGCATTACTCAACTGTTCTTTAAGACTACTACACGATCGCAAACGGGCAACTTTACCTTGGTCTCGTCGCTTTGGAGCGCCTCTACTTCAGCGTTTATTATCTATTAAATCAATTGGCAACTTCTTTTTTAATCAAGTTGCTAAACCAAAAACAGTACGGAAGATTCTGCTGCAAGCCTATGCTAATTCTGCGGCTGTGACAGACGAGTTAGTAGACATTCTGACTGCACCAGCTAGTGACCCTGGTGCGGTAGCTGTGTTTCTTGCCTTTACTGCTTATTCCACAGGGCCTTTACCTGAAGACCTTTTACCTTTGCTACCTTGTCCAGCAATTATTATATGGGGAACAGCTGATCCTTGGGAACCAGTAGATTTAGGTAGAGAATTAGCTAATTACCCTCAAGTACAAAAGTTTATTCCCTTGGAAGGGGTGGGACATTGCCCCCAAGATGAAGCACCTGAATTAGTCAATCCGATTTTACAAGATTGGATATGGCAGCGATCGCAACATTAAATTCAGTCTGCCAAAAATTTGCAAATTTTAGAAAATAATAGTTTAAGTCTAATATCACACGACTAAATAATTTCCTTGCGGAAAATATGACTCATTCTTTCCTTGAACGCTTACATAGCCCGGAACGCCCGGTTATCGTCTTTGACGGTGCAATGGGAACCAACTTGCAAACGCAAAACCTCACTGCTGATGATTTTGGAGGCCCGCAATATGAAGGTTGTAACGAATACCTAATCCACACTAACCCGGAAGCTGTCGCCAAGGTTCACCGTGACTTTCTCGCAGCTGGTGCAGATGTGATTGAAACGGATACCTTTGGCGCTACTTCGATTGTGTTGGCAGAATATGACTTGGCAGACAAAACATACTACCTCAACAAAACAGCAGCCGAATTAGCAAAGCGTGTGGCTGCGGAATTCTCCACGCCAGAAAAACCCCGGTTTGTAGCGGGTTCCATTGGCCCTACAACTAAACTCCCTACCTTGGGGCATATTGACTTTGATACCATGAAAATTGCTTTTGCAGAACAAGCAGAAGCACTATGGGATGGTGGCGTTGATATTTTCATAGTCGAGACTTGTCAAGATGTGCTGCAAATTAAAGCGGCGCTGAATGGAATTGAAGAAGTCTTTGCCAAAAAAGGCGATCGCCGTCCGTTGATGGTATCGGTGACAATGGAAAGTATGGGCACGATGCTGGTAGGAACCGAAATTAGTGCCGTATTAACAATTTTGGAACCTTTCTCAATTGATATTCTCGGTCTCAACTGTGCTACAGGCCCAGACTTGATGAAGCCACATATTAAATATCTGGCAGAACATTCACCTTTCACAGTTTCCTGTATTCCTAATGCAGGTTTACCTGAAAACGTCGGCGGTCAAGCACACTACCGTTTAACACCGACGGAATTACGGATGGCGCTGATGCACTTTGTTGAAGATTTAGGTGTCCAAGTGATTGGGGGTTGCTGTGGGACACGTCCAGAACACATTCAACAATTAGCAGAAATTGCCAAAGACCTGAAGCCCAAAGTTAGACAACCTAGTTTAGAACCAGCAGCAGCATCAATTTACAGCACTCAGCCTTATGTTCAAGATAATTCTTTTCTGATTGTGGGGGAACGCCTCAACGCCAGTGGTTCCAAGAAGTGCCGCGAATTGCTGAATGCAGAAGATTGGGATGGACTTGTTTCAATGGCGAGATCCCAGGTGAAAGAAGGCGCTCATGTTCTTGATGTTAACGTCGATTACGTAGGGCGTGATGGTGTACGGGATATGCACGAACTCGTTTCGCGCATAGTCAATAATGTTACATTGCCTTTGATGCTCGACTCCACCGAATGGGAAAAAATGGAGGCGGGTTTAAAAGTCGCTGGTGGAAAATGCTTACTTAATTCAACCAACTACGAAGACGGTGAACCGCGTTTCTTGAAGGTGTTAGAGTTAGCGAAGAAATACGGTGCAGGCGTAGTAATTGGCACAATAGACGAAGAGGGAATGGCACGAACTGCCGAGAGAAAATTTGCGATCGCCCAACGTGCCTATCGTCAAGCTGTAGAATATGGTATCCCCCCCACAGAGATATTTTTTGATACCTTAGCTTTACCAATTTCTACAGGGATTGAAGAAGATAGAGAAAACGGCAAAGCTACCATTGAAGCAATTCGACGGATTCGCCAAGAATTACCAGGATGTCATGTAATTTTGGGTGTTTCCAATATTTCTTTTGGTTTGAATCCAGCTTCACGAATCGTGCTTAACTCGACGTTTTTACACGAGGCGATGACGGCGGGAATGGATGCAGCCATTGTCAGTGCCAGCAAGATTTTACCACTTTCCAAAATTGAAGCGCGCCATCAAGAAATTTGTCGTCAGTTGATTTATGATCAACGGAAGTTTGAAGGTAATGCCTGCGTGTACGACCCGTTAGGAGAACTAACCACAGTTTTTGCAGAGGTAACGACAAAACGTAACAAAGGTGTTGATGAAAGCCTCCCCATCGAAGAACGCCTCAAACGTCATATTATCGACGGCGAACGCATTGGTCTAGAAACACAGCTAACAAAAGCCTTAGAAATATATCCTCCCTTGGAAATTATTAACACCTTTCTGCTGGATGGCATGAAAGTTGTGGGTGAGTTATTTGGTTCGGGACAAATGCAACTTCCTTTTGTATTGCAATCTGCGGAGACTATGAAAGCCGCAGTAGCCTACCTCGAACCGTTCATGGAAAAGTCAGAATCAGGCAATAATGGCAAAGGAACCGTGATTATTGCCACTGTCAAAGGTGATGTTCACGACATTGGTAAAAACTTAGTTGATATCATTTTGTCCAACAACGGCTACAAAGTGATCAACTTAGGAATTAAACAATCAGTAGAAAATATTATTCAGGCTTACGAACAGTACAAACCTGATTGTATTGCTATGAGTGGTTTGCTGGTAAAATCCACCGCTTTCATGAAAGAGAATTTGGAGATTTTCAACGAAAAGGGAATTACCGTCCCTGTGATTTTAGGTGGTGCGGCTCTGACTCCCAAATTTGTCTATCAAGATTGCCAAAATAGCTACAAAGGTAAAGTTGTTTATGGCAAAGATGCCTTTTCTGACTTGCATTTCATGGATAAACTAATGCCAGCGAAGGTTACTGGTAACTGGGATGATTTGCAAGGATTTTTGAATGAAGTAGAAACTGATGAACCAGAAATCGCTGACAAAAAATCAGAAGTTATTACTGAAGAATCTGCACTCAAGACTCAGCACTCAGAACTCAGCACTAAAGTAGATACCAGACGTTCCGAAGCTGTAGCGGTAGATATTGAACGTCCGACGCCGCCTTTCTGGGGAACGCAGTTGTTACAGCCTGGTGATATTTCTTTAGAGGAACTATTCTGGCATTTGGATTTACAAGCCTTAATTGCTGGACAATGGCAATTCCGCAAGCCAAAGGAGCAATCTAAGGAAGAATATCAGGCTTTCTTGGCTGATAAGGTTTATCCGATTCTGGAAAGTTGGAAACAGCGGATTATTGGGGAGAATCTGTTGCATCCCCAGGTGATTTATGGATATTTCCCTTGTCAGGCTGAGGGGAATACTTTGCATATTTATGAAACAAATCGCTTAGACGCGAAGGAAGTTGCGAAGTTTGAGTTTCCCAGACAGAAGTCTTTGAGGAGGCTGTGTATTGCAGATTTCTTTGCACCCAAGGAATCGGGGATAATTGATGTCTTCCCGATGCAGGCGGTGACTGTAGGAGATATCGCAACGGAGTTTGCTCAAAAGTTATTTGCAGATAATCAATACACTGATTACCTGTATTTTCACGGTTTAGCAGTGCAAGTAGCAGAAGCACTGGCAGAGTGGACACACGCTAGGATTCGCCGGGAATTAGGTTTTACCGCTGAGGAACCAGATAATATCCGGGATATATTGGCACAGCGTTACCGTGGTTCGCGGTATAGTTTTGGCTATCCGGCTTGTCCAAATATTCAGGATCAATACAAGCAACTAGCGTTGTTGGGAACTGACAGAATTAATCTGTATATGGATGAAAGTGAACAGCTTTATCCAGAACAATCTACAACGGCGATTATTGCCTATCACCCATTAGCAAAATACTTTAGCGCGTAGCATCCCGCCTCCCCTCCTTGTGTAAGCGAGGAGGGGAATTGGTTATTGCTGCTGTATCTGCTGTTGCACCCAAAGGCGAAAGGCTTTGAGTGTAGTATTCCTACCTGCTGTTCTACTTTGCTCAAGATATTGGGGAATCACGCCGACTAGCGGTAACTTAGGAAAATTTAAGCTTTCTTGTAAATCTAAATAATGACCATCTTGCAGGACATTAATTTGCAACTTTCCTCTTTCAAATCGCCAAAGTTCTGGAACTTTTAGCGCTTCATAAATATTAGGATGAGTGCGAGAAGTGATATCAACTTCTAAAGCTAAATATGGAGGAGGATCTACAGTTAAATCTAGTCGCTTCTTACCACGAATCCTGGCTTCGTTTTTTATATAGAAACACTGGTCGGGTTCTATTCCTTGAGCCATCAATTGATTTTTGAAAGTCGTAGAACCAAGGCTGAGGAACTCAATATCTAGCTCTTCCAGCAAAGCCTTAACTAAATCGCCAATAATTTCTTTGTCATATTCGTGTTCTGGTAGTGGAGCCATAATCTCCAGTATTCCCTTATCATAAGCAATCCTTGCTGCACGGCGATCGCCTAATTCTTCCAGAATTGTTTCCAATTCTTGCCAGGTTACATCTTTTAGCAGCACTCTTTGTCCTGGTGGAACATGGATGCGCTTTAATTCCAACAACATCATCTCAACTCCCAATAGTTCATGGGTTTGTAATTTCTATGAAATTTTCGGGTTTGTTTTAATTAGCATGGTATCCAAAGCAAACGAAAAATACTCTATTAAACTATACTTAGAGCCATAAGATGTTCTGCCATTTCAAAGTTAGATGTAACATTTTGAACGTCATCTAATCCTTCTAATGTGTCAATTAATTTAAACAGCGATCGCGCCTGATCTGGATCGGTAACTTCAATATTATTACTAGGAATCCAGCGTAATTCGGCATCAGTTACCTTAAAGCCTTTTTCCTTTAGCGTTTTATTGAGGGTTTCTAAATTTTCTACCTCGCTAAACACTTCAGCCATCTCATCCTCGGCCATTTCATAAGACTCAGCACCGCCTTCTAGGGATGCTTCTAAAAGCTGGTCTTCATCAACCACTCCTTGCACCACACAAACGCCTTTTTGGTCAAACATCCAGCTAACGCAACCTGTTTCACCGAGATTACCACCATTTTTACTAAAGGCTGCACGTAAGTCCGCAGCAGTGCGATTGCGGTTATCTGTGAGGGCTTCAATTAAAATCGCTACACCACCAGGGCCATATCCTTCGTAACGAATAGCTTCTAGGCTAGAGTTATCCGAGCCAAATGTGCCTGCACCTTTAGCGATCGCCCGTTCAATATTATCATTGGGAATCCCCGCCGCCTTAGCCTTATCAATTGCTGTACGCAGTTGAAAATTTCCTGCTGGATCTGGGATACCGCTTCTAGCAGCAACAATAATCGCCCGCGACAGTTGGGTAAAGGTTTTTCCCCTTTTTGCATCCACTACCGCCTTCTGACGCTTAATATTTGCCCATTTACTATGACCTGCCATAACCTGAAATAATTAACGCTCTGTTCAAAGATTAGGATATACCTAGCTTTTGCTTAGATGCAAAGGCACAATTATTTAATTATCAACCTGTGCTGCTGAAAATCCTAACTTAAGATAATTGGGCAACGCTTGAGCAATGTAGCAAAGTTGTAGCGATCGCGTCCTCTTTTTACTGGCTACACTCCGACTTATGGCAATTTAGGGCGGACAATTGAATCTGTATTGTTAGGTGAAAGCTCAGCAGCCGAATCATTTAAAGTAACTCAGCAACGTTTGGATTTTATTTTTAAGTGATTAATTTCAAATTGCATTCATAACTCAAAATTAGCATATCTTTGTTAAATTAATAATTTTTAATGAATTTGTAGATGATATAACCTGATATTAGCCAAGTCAAATCTTGCGCTGAAGGCTACAGATGCTTCTTTGATTATTCGTTACTTTATCAAGCTAATAAAACTATTACAAAAATAAAAATAAAAATAAAATAAACTACGTATAAACGCAACTGCACACAGATTAATATTGGTGTTTATCTATGTGCATCTCTAGTTCGTTATCCACAACACAGACTTATGCAAGATGTCTAATAGCCAAAATAATTTTTAACTACATTCACAATTTTGCTAATGCTGTTTGTGATTAAGTTGTCATTTTACAATTAATTTTTATAGTAATTATTGGCAAAGGGAAATTGTTTGTGATTAAAGCCTTTTAGATCTAGAGGTTTTAACAGTTTAGGCTGTCAACAAAAGATTGATATCTTTGAGGAGAAATTACCTAAAGTCATGGATTATACTAATAGAAAATCGATTGCTGATAACGGGCTAAATGTTGCTCATACTTCCTCATTAGATAACTTTTCTACCAAGGATGATTACAGCTTCAATCTTAGCGGTCGTAGTAGCTTTAAAGCTACCCTAAATGAACCCAAGGTAGATGATGGTCATGTGCAACAATTCAATACTAGTGGCTCAAAAATTCTCGGTGATGCTACTAATTCTAGTGTTAGCGCACTTGAATATAAATCCACCTCTGGCTATGGCTTAGTGAATGCAGCAGCAGGAGTTGCTAAAGCTATTGGTCAGAATACTTTTGCTGATGTTGCTGATTTGGGTGGAAATAATTGGGCAGCTGACCTTGTTAAAGCTCCAGAAGCCTGGGCAAAAGGATATACAGGTCAGGATGTTGTTGTCGCTGTTTTAGATACTGGGGTGGACTATAACCATACAGATTTGAGGAACAATATCTGGACTAATACCAAAGAGATTGTTGGTAATGGTGTAGATGATGATGGTAATGGTTACATTGATGATGCCCGCGGTTGGAATTTTATTGATACAACCAACGAAGTTTTAGATAAAAATGGTCATGGTACTCATGTTTCTGGCACTATTGCTGGGGAAAATAATGGCTTAGGTGTTACTGGCATTGCTTATGGTGCCAAAATTATGCCCCTCAAAGTTCTTAGTGATTCTGGTGCAGGTTCCATTACTTCTATTACTAATGGCATTTACTATGCCGTGAATCAAGGAGCTAATGTAATTAATCTCAGTCTAGGTAGCGATTTTCCTAACAGTTCTTTAGCATCAGCTATTGAATATGCCAGTAAGAAAGGTGTAGTTGTCGTGATGGCAGCCGGTAATAATGGTTTGCCAATATTATCCTATCCAGCTAGCTATGCAGATAAGTGGGGAATCGCTGTTGGCGCAGTGGATCGAAATAATAACATGGCTGACTTCTCTAACCAACCAGGAATCAGTCAACTCGCCTACGTAACAGCGCCAGGAGTTGATATTGAATCAACACTACCAGGTGATCAGTATGGTAATTATAGCGGCACATCTATGGCAGCTCCCCACGTTGCTGGGGTAGTAGCTCTAATGCTTAGTGCTAACCGTAATCTGACTGATTCCCAAGTGCGTCAGATAATTACACAGACAGCAGGAAATAGTACACCAAGTGCAAATAGTAGCTTCCGTGTAGACTCGCTAGTAGGTCAAATCGTTGCAGATATGGCAGAAAATAGTGCAAAAGTTACCACCTCTAGCTTCAGCACTAGCCCTATAACCGAGAGTAATAGTATAAATTTGAGCTTAGACGCTATCTCGAAACCGGAAACTAGTGGCCAATTTGGGAATTTAAATATTTCCTCACAATTCCGTTACTACGAAAGCAATCTAGACAATAATACTTACAACAGCCTTAGCAATGACCAGTTTGCTGATTTGGGAAAGATGCTGACTCAATTCCAGAAGCAAATGGATGACCTTCGCAGATGGTTTGTTAACATCTAATCTCATACTATGTTGCGATCAGACAAATTTGGATTTCCTCACCTCTGCTCCCCTGCTCCTCTGCTGCCCTAATTTACTATCTTTGAATGCAACTCGGTATCATGTCCGGTTGCATGGACATAATTAAAAAGTTTGTAGTAATTGCTTTAGTCTTTATATTGAGGACTAAATTTTTTACTACAAAAGTTTTTTATTTTGGTTCATTATTAATAGAATAAGCTTTAATACTTGCTGCTTTGAAAGTTGCGATAAATAAGCGATCGCCTTTCATGTAAAAAAGCGATCGCTCCCCTAAACTTACCTTACAGAAAACGCTTCGCTAAACCGCCGGGTCACCGGTTCCATAATGAAGGTCAAAATTGACTTTTTACGAGTAACAATTTCGCCGTTTGCTGTCATACCAGGAGTAAATGCAACTTCTTGACCCCGGACATTTACGGTATGTTTATTTAGTTTAATTCTGGTGGGAAAAACTAAGCCTAATTCTTTATCAGCAATTGCATTTGGGCTAACTTGCACAACTGTACCATCTATGATCCCAAATTCTTGAAAAGGGAAAGTCGCCATTTTTACTTTTGCTCTCATTCCCTCACGAATAAAACCAATATCGCGGTTGAGAACTTTTACTTCTAAAAGCATCTGTTCCCCCTCCGGCAAAATTGACAGTAGTTCTTCACCCGCTTGTACTGGCCCCTTAGTGGCTTTGATTTTGTAGATTGTGCCTGCAACGGGAGCTTTAATAGTTTCTCCTTCTTCTTGCTTTCTAGCCTGCTCTAACTGACCAGAAACGTTAGCTAATTCTTCTTTGCGCTTGTTCATTTGAGTCAAAATTTCACTTTGACGTTCTGATGCTAAACGCTGTGCTTGATTACGAGCGGCTTGATATGCTTGTTCAGCTTGGCGAATTTCTTGGGTTTGGGCGGCAATATCTTTTTCTAGGGATGTTACTCTATCTTGAACCTCTGTGATTCTATTACGGGCGTTAGTCGCCTCATCTTTAGCCCTAGTAATTTCTGTATTGGCACGATTTAATCTTTCTTGCGCTTCCAGGTAATCGACTCTAGGGATAGCACCAGGAGTAATTAAGGTACGTAGGCTTTGTTCCCTTTTTTTAGCGATCGCCAAATTTTCTTGCACTTTCAGGCTAATACTTTCTGCGTTGGCAAGGTTAGTTTTGGCATTGCCAAGGCTAGTTTTAGCGCTAGCTAAGTTTTCTTGCAACCGAGTTTGACGCACTTTCGCTTGAGCTATAAGTGCCTGTTGGCGGTTGGCTTCTGCTTCTGCAACTGCTTGACGTGCTTGGTAGTCCGCAAGACGCGAGTTTAAAAGTTCATCTTGTAGTTTAGTACCAGTAGTTTTAACTCCGGTGCGTTCGGCATCTAAACGTTGCAAGTCTTCTTGAATCAACTTAGTAGTTTTGGCAAGACGATTAACATCAGTTTGTTGCAAGTCGGGATCTCGTTGAATCAATACTTGATCTTTAGTGACGCGATCGCCTTCTTTGACCTTGATTGTAAGAATTTTTCCACCACCAAGGGATGTTACTGGTCGTACTTGTGAAGAAGCAATTAATTCTCCTGGTGCTGTTGCTACTTCATCTATTTCTGAAAAATGCGCCCAGGCGATCGCTCCAAATACTATTAAGCTGATCGTTCCCGCTAACAATCTGGTATAAAGCGGTGGCAATTCCTGTACCGCCTTACCCAATTCATAGGACAATTGTTCGTCTGGTTTAGCGAATCGCTGTTTTGTCTGACGCGCTTGAATAGCATCCGCAACGAGAGAAAATTTCATAGAATTTTAGTTTATTGGGCATTGGGCATCGGGGATTGGGCATTGGGTGAAGAGGACAAGGAGCATGGGGGATGGGGGGACAAGGAGAGTTATTCATAGTTCTTTGCCCTTGTCCCCTTGTCTCCCCCTCCCCTTGTCCCCAGTCCCCAGTCCCCAGTCCCTAATCTCTACATCAAACTGCTAAATAGCGCCGCACAAAAGTTTCTAATGTTTCCAATTGAAAGTTAAAAATCCTCTCTAAATTGGCTACTTCATCTTTTGTGCAGAAAAATTCATTGGCGAGCAAAGTACGAAAGGTTCCCAACGCTTGTTGTGTTTGGGGATTAATTAAACCCAATGCACCCCGAAAACCATCGACGGCAAACAGTGGCGGGTTAATCACTAAAGGCTCTTTGTTGAAGATGCGACCAAAAATTTTGGGAATTTCTCCACGCGATAAAATCTTTGGCCCCCCTACTGGTAAAGTCTGGTTGCGAGCGCCTTCAGTTGTCAAGGAATCCACCACTATTCTTGCCAAATCATCTGTACTCACAATTGAAGTACGGTTTTTGGGATCGCCGATGAGCAGATACAACCCTGTTTCACGAAACCGTTCTGCCAATGGTAGCAAGTTCGATGCTAATCCAGCTGGGCGTAAAATAGTGTAATTCAAGCCACTAGCTTCTAGATATCGCTCAACGGCCCGTTTGGCTTTGAATACAGGAGCATCTTCATACCCCCGGTCAGCACCTAGTACAGAAATGAATACAAAATGTTGTACTCCATTAGCTTTTGCTTGGTCAATGAGTTCAACATTGGCGCGGTAGTCGAGGGATAAAGCATCGCCATCAGAACCGTGAGCGCTAATAATATATTGAACGCCCCGACAAGCTTTTTGGATATCTTCTTGCTGTCGTAAATCACCGATGAAGATTTCCGATCCTCTGTGTTCTAATTCGCCGTAATGTGAGTTAAGGCGGACAAATGCCCGCACTAGTTTCTCCTGTTGGCGTAAAAGTCGCACAACTCTGCGACCAATTCCTCCCGTTGCTCCAGTGACTAAAATCATATAATGACCTAATATGAATACTTTCAGTCTTTAGCGTTCTCGAAGAGCTAGGTATATGCTCAAAACTCGTTGATTAATGCTTGAACCTGAAATCAGCTATTTCACTATGAGCATACTTGTATACTTAATAACCATATTCAACATATCCTTAGGCTAACTATCCGAATAAGCCACGCTTTATCTATCTTAATAGTTGAAAAGCTATAGAAATTCCATTTGAGTTTTGAAATACACGTAGTTGGGCAATCCTAGCCCTACTTAATAGATGCAGGGAATATGGTTTCTTTTGTGTGGCTTTGCCTGTGGGCGGTATTTTTTGCAAAATCCCCGATATCTTGCAGCGCACTCTTCTAATGTTCTCCCCAGGATGGCATCACATTTAATTTTTTCTAGCGATCGCCTTCCCTTAATTTCTCAATAAACCTCATCATGAGCTGAAAAGATACAGATTTGCTCATCGACAGTGTTGCTATCTTTTAAGAATTCGATACTTTTTCATCTTATACCATGTCTCTATAACAATGGGCTTAATTACCCTGCCTTCACGGGCTTTGTTTGTGAGCAAAACCCTTCTAGGATGAGGGCGAATAGCGCTCAACATCAAAGAGAATTACTTGTAACTTCATCACAAAAACATAATAAACTCGATTTAATAAGCAAAAAGGCATTTTGCTTTATCATTTTGTCTAAATGCTTTCTCATTTTGGTGTTTTCCGCAAGCAAAAAGGCATATTGCTTTATCAAAATGCCTAAATACTTTCTCATTTTGGTAGATCGCGCACTCATTTTGGTGTTTTCCGCAAGCAAAATGCCTAAATGCTTATTCATTTGGCTTAAATGCTTTCTCAATTCTCCTGTTTGCTAACTCACTCATAAAAACTATTCTTGGCTAACAAAAGCCATCGGAGATTTGCCGAAATTATGTAAGACGATGTTTTAAAAGTTCTCTTGTTGGTAGCAAAACGTTTTAGATCCCCCTAAATCCCCCTTAAAAAGAGGAGGCAGTGCGTTGCGGGGGTTCCCCCCGTTGTAGCAACTGCCGTGGACTTTAAGAAGTTTTCCTCCCTTTTTAAGGGGGGTAGGGGGGATCAATAAGTGTTTAAAATCACAGCCAACTACTTTTCAAACAACCTCTAAGGCTGATTAGTACACGGGTAAGGAACATTGTTGTGCCTTTACTCCAATTCCACAACTACTGGTGTATGGTCGCTGGGTTGGGGCAATTTTCTGGGGGCGACATCAATGATGCAGCTTTTAGCGCGCTCGTACAAAACTGGTGTTAGATAATGGTGGTCAATTCGCCAACCTAAGTTACGCCGAAAGGCTGCGGCGCGATAATCCCACCAACTGTAATTTCCGCCTTCTTGGGTGAATTTACGAAAGGCATCGGCAAATCCCAGTGCTAGTATATCTCTTAGGGCTTGGCGCTCTGCTTCAGAGGCCATAATGTGATTGTTAAGACTAACTTGCTCGTGAATATCTTTAGCTTCTAAAGCAATGTTGAAGTCTCCACATACACAGATTGCAGGTTGTAATTGTAGGAGCGATCGCAAATACTCTTTTAGCACTGTCAACCAACGGAGTTTGTAAACGTATTTCTCGGTTCCTACGGCTGCACCATTGGGGACATAAAGATTAACAATCCGAATACTATCAATAACACCCGTAATCACCCGCTTTTGCTCATCCCATTCTGGTGGGATAGTGGGGACAATCGAGGTAAAACCAGTACTGACATCTAATAGCGGTTGACGGCTAATTAAGGCTACGCCGTTGTAGGCCTTTTGTCCTGATAAATAAAGGTGATATCCTAATTCTTCAAAGGGCGATCGCGGAAAGTCGCTATCCATAACTTTCGTTTCTTGCAAGCACAGCACATCAACTGGATTCTGATTTAACCAATCAATAACTTGCTCTAGGCGAGTGCGAATCGAATTAACGTTCCAAGTTGCGATTTTCATTAGTCAATATTTAGTTAAATTAATTAATACTTAATCAACTTAATCAAGAAGATTTTATTTTTATTTAATATTTATTGAATATCTAGACGTTTAGGGCTTTTCATGAAATCGGTTTTAGAATTAATTGATCCCACATCAAAATTTAGTATTCTCAGCTACAAAATTTGTTGATTAGTAGGTTAAGTTACAAAATAGACGAATTACTTATGATCCCCAAGATAGATGAAAGGAGCCAGTAGTAAATTATAACCTTAAGCATTGTAGCTGCCCGGTGGCAATTACTAATGCGATGCTCTGAAATTTGTTTGCGGTATTTTGAGAGTACGGTTAACCGATATTGGACTTTTGGGTGTTAGTGGGTGTTAGTAAGTTTAGCGTTACCCAAATGGTTAATGGTCACGAAACGATCTACAAACAAATTATTAAAGATCGCATAGACTTGAATGGGCACATTCATGCGGCAGAAATCAGAATTTTAATTAACGAGTTTTTCGTCCCTTTTTTCTTTTTTGCCCGTTTTAAATAACTACTTTTTTAAAGGAGGACATCGGTATGAGTATGCGAACCAACACCTGTCCATGTTGCGGCGGTTCCCTCCTGCGTCATGTTCGACATAGCGAAGTTTATTGGTTTTGTCTATCTTGTCGGCAAGAAGTTCCGCTAATAACTCTCAATCGTCTGCCTAATATGGAAACCCGGAACACGGGAGTGCTTCCCCAACCAACAGTCAATTCTTAATGCAGCACGGTAGAAATCAACTACCGTTTAAAAACACTTCAAAATAAATATAGAAGGTTTTTGTAGAATTCCTCTGGGCGGCTTGCCGTAGGGGATTTTGTTTTCTGGAAAGGTTGACTGCTGACGTTTTCATTACTTCACCTGATAAAATCAGGTGGAGTAATTAATTCTAGGTCAAAAGCTGTGTTAGCAGCCTTACTTTACGGTCAAGAAGATTTACGTTTAGAAAAAGTCTCTGACCCAACTCCAGGTACTGGGGAAGTAGTGATCCAAGTGGGGGCTGCTACAACTTGTGGTACAGATTTGAAAGTTTGGCGTCGTGGCGGTCACGCCAGAATGCTAACACCGCCGACATTGTTTGGACACGAAGCAGCAGGGCAAATTGTGGCAGTGGGCGCAGGTGTTACAGACTGGCAAGTAGGCGATCGCGTCGTAGCGAATAATTCTGCTCCGTGCATGAACTGTTTTTTTTGTCAACGGCAAGAGTATTCATTGTGCCCCAATTTGACATGGAACAATGGCACATTTGCAGAATACTTAAAAATTCCCGCGCCGATAGTACAACATAACTTGTTGCGAATTCCCGATGAGTTGCCTTTTGCATTGGCAGCGATGACTGAACCTTTAGCTTGTGTGTTGCATGGGGTAGGGCGTTCTAATATCAAAGCCCAAGACCGGGTAGTTGTTTTGGGTGATGGGGCGATTGGATTAATGTTTGTAGCGGCTTTGGCTGTTGATGCTAAAGCTGAGGTGTGGCTGTGGGGAGGTAATGACCACAGGCTAGAAATTGGCAAAAAATTAGGTGCAGCTAAAACTTTTAATTATCATCAAAACCCCGATATTCCTGGTGTCGTGAAAGAACTGACACAAGGATGGGGTGCAGATGTGGTGATTGAAGCAACCGGGATACCTAGTGTTTGGGAAAGTGCGATCGCTTGTGCCCGTCCCGGTGCAACTGTCAATTTATTTGGTGGCTGTCCACGAGATACAACTATTACCGTTAATACAGAACAGTTACACTACAGCGAAGTAACTCTCAAGGGTGTGTTTCACAACACTCCGCAGTATGTGCGAGCCGCCCTATCATTTATAGCTAGCCGTAAACTTCCTTTAGAGTTACTGATCAGCGAACATCGCCCCCTAAAAGATTTAGAACAAGTATTTTATGACATGAAGGCACGAAAGGTAATTAAGGTAGCGCTGACAGCTTAAAAATTACAGCTATTTTCAGGTAAATAAACCACATCTTTTTTTATTTCACGCAGAGGCGCAGAGGAGCCAGTGCGTTGCGCGGGTTCCCCGCGTTGTAGCAACTGGCGTCGCGCACAGAGAAATACAAGAGCATGGCCTAAATACATAAAAACTGCTGTACAACACTCGCTATAGCCCCGCCGTAATGAAATGAAATAATCTTCATGAAAAACGGGAAAACTATGGATACATCCCTATTGTTATCAGCTAACGGGGAAATTTCCATATAAGTCCTGAATAGAAAATGCTAAAAAAACCTTTGCTTAGTTTTTTGATTCTGCCTTTTTCTCTATTGCCCTGGTTTTCGATGGGTATGGTTTTTGATTCTACAGCGAATGCTTTACCTGGGCAAAAAACAGAAGAAGTAGAGACTTGGATCAAAGCACATTCTACACTACGCCCCAATAATGGAGAGAAATTGTTTGTGCAAAAAAGTGATACTGCTGCCCAGCGATTCACTTTTCTAGCATCAGTATTGCCTCCTGGTAAGGTGGCATTTGCTAAAGACCGCAGCAAAATCCGTAGTGAGCGCATTACTATGTATGATGCTGTTAACGGGATGACATTTCAGCGCTTCCAGGAAGCCTTACGCGTAATTTATGGCTTAGATATCTATCAAGACTTTAATAATGCACAGCTGCTTTATAAGTATCCTAACCAGAGTGCAATCAACTCAGCCCGTTTTGCTAAAACTCCGATTAGAGAAGCTTTACAAGGAGAATTGCGTGTAGGCGATCGCTATGCTTACTGGGTAGAAGTCGCCCAACCCAAGACTGGTAAAGCTTTCACTGGTCAAATGACGATTTTGCTCAAAAGTGATTTAGACAAGTTAGAAGCAGAACTGCGAAATCGTTAAGTTTCAAACCAGCTGAAGTGGTGAGACAGCGCCGACTCACTGCACATGAAAAAGGAACAAGGGGACTGGGGACTGGGCATAGGGCATTGGGCAGTGGGCATTGAGCATTGGAGAAAATTATACTCAGCACTCAGCACCCCCCACTTCCTACTCAGCACTCAGCACTCCCAACTCAGCACTTTGAAGAACTCGACACTCCAGCTTTCCTAAAGACTTCCTAATCCTCCAGATGGTGGAGTTTGCCATGCACCGGAAAAGATACTTTCAGATGCTAAAGAAATTCGTAGTAAATCTTCCTTCAGCAGCGGTGGCCATTCAATGCCAGCTTTGCGCCCCGCTGCATATAGTTGTTGAGCCTTGATGCTTAACTGAAAAAGGGCAAATGCTAGTTCTCTATCTAGAGTTTGGGCTTCTTTTAAGGCTTCAAACGCCACTTTCAACGCCAACAAAATCGAGGTGATCTGACCAGGAACAGGTGGTTTTCCCTGCTTCATACGTATTAACAGGGCATCTGGATTGTTCTCGGTTGTTAATGTCTGGTCTATAAGGATTTTGCGAGCTGTGTCGTAGTTCATTTATCAAGCTTACCCTAGATTATGTCTCAGTAGTAATACTTAGTTTAGGATTACTGCTTTGATTTTTTGATAATCAGTAGTTATCAATTCTACTATCGTTTATTTATTACCAATTGGCAGCACTAAATACGTATTTTTATTTGCGTTTTTTTGTTGTAGATTGAGCAACTCTTGACTCCACTGTAAATGGTGGAATTTCTTGGAGTTCAGCTTCACTCAAAGTATACTGTTCGCATACTAAGCTCAATCGATTCCCTGGTGTTTTCACGGCGTTGACGGAATGAGTTAAATCACCCTGGAAGTAAAGTAAGGTGTTCATTTGCGGCTTAATTTGCCCAAGTTGGCGTTTGTGCGACTTGAGTACCAGTTCTCCCCCCTCCATGTCTTGAGGTACTCGGACATAAAGAACACTCACAACCGCAGGCGGTTCAACGGTTTTGCAGTACGAACGCAGAGAGCGATCAATGTGCGGATCGACACGGGAGCCTTCTTCGAGCAATAAAGGATTGAGGTAAAAAGCGTTACAGTTAGGCTGGAGAGCCAAATCCATATAAGATTTGAAGTAGGGGAATTGCTGTTCTACCTTTGCTATGTGCGATCGCTGGAATACTACAGAAAATCCTTTAGTACCGACAAAATCGCGGTTGAGGTTGTTGATCGCAAAGTAAGAGCAAGCATGGATTTCCCCCCATAAGTTATTTAGATAATCGCTGGGGAAAGCGTTGGCTTGTAGTTGATAATGTTTCACAATGAGTGTGGAAAGCGATATATCAATAGTAATTAACTGCGAAAACGATATTCCGTTCGCGTCGGATGCTATATATTATCTGTTGATTTAAGAGTGTTAAATGCTCTTTAAGCCAAATACCACAGCGCTTTACCTAATCGCTATATTTCATTTTGCTATCCAGCAACACCTAACGGGAGAGTTAAATTACAATATTTACGGTAAAGTTTCGCAAATTCTCCTGTCGCCATTTGGCATCATGTTTACGATGTGTCCGCAACTCTAAAACCCTAATTCCCTTGTCTGGAAGTGGGTTTAATCTTTGTTGCAACTGCTGCCAAGAAGTAATTAATTCATGCTCTACACTATAAGTGGCGCACAGTTGGGCGAAATCAATATTTTGGGGAGTGCCAAAAAACTCTTCAAATGGTGGGTCAAATTTGGCAATGGGTAACATTTCAAAAATACCACCGCCATTGTTGTTGATTAACAAAATTGTCAGATGTCCAACAAACTTATTTCTGATTAAAAAACCATTTGTGTCATGCAACAGAGCTAAATCTCCTGTTAACATCACGCTACTTTGATGGCGGTGGGCAATTCCTAAAGCTGTGGATAATGTACCGTCAATGCCATTTGCACCCCGGTTAAAATGCGATCGCACTCCTAAATTATTCGGTTTCCAAAAAAATTCCACATCCCGCACAGGCATACTGTTAGCGATAAATAGTGGTGTTCCCGGCGGTAAAGTTTGGGAAAGCAACCAGGCGGCTTTACCTTCAAATAACTCTTCCATTGTCGCCAGAGTTTGGTCAACAGCTTTCCTGACTTTAGCTTCAGCAGTACACCACAGTTGGAGATAATCAGAAGCTGATGAATTGGTAATAAGTTCTGTCCCCTGCACCGTTGCAAGCTGTTCCACCGAAACACGCAAATGAATCGTCCTCCCATGCAGTGGGTCGAAGTTTTGATCACTAGGGTCAATTACCCAACGTCGTGGTTGTGTGTTATTTATCCAAGTACGCAGTTCTTTACTTGTAGGCATTTCTCCTACTTGAATCACCATTTCGGGTGCTAGCTGTTTTGCTAGTTGCGGATTTCGCAAAATCTGGTCGTAGGTAGAAATTAAATGAGGGTTGAGGTCGCCATAATTTCTAACTGGGGAGAGTCCCTCTGCTAACACTGGCCATTTGAGGGTCTGGGAAAGTTGCGCGATCGCCTGACAATAATTTTGCGGTTGCTGTGGTTGGGCAACACCTGCGATGATAATTCCGCGATCGCATTGCTGCCATTCTAGGGGAATGGGGATTGGTGAGACAGCGCGGTCTTGGGGGTTTCCCCCATGAGCGACTGCGAACCCGAAGGGGGAATAGAGATTGGGGAATAGTATGGAGTTTGTGACTCCTGCAAAAAAGTCTTCTGGGTGAAACTGTGAGTCCAAATAGCTGAAATCAGTTCCATCAGAAATCGGTGCTAAGGGGTCACGGAAGGGAATATTTAGATGTACTGGCCCTGCTGTAGGAGTTTGCGATTTCTCCCAAGCGTGAATTATTGTTTGCCGCAGATAAGTTAGCATTCCCATATCTGGGGAGGGTAAAGCTAACTCTGTTTGCCAGTTTGGGTAAGTACCATATAATTTCAACTGATCTATAGTTTGCCCAGAGTGGCAATCTCGCAATTCTGGCGGTCTATCAGCAGTTAACACCAACAGGGGTACGCGACTTTCTCTAGCTTCGATGACCGCTGGGTAAAAGTTCGCCCCTGCTGTACCAGAGGTACAAACAAGTACTACAGGACGACCGCTAGCCTTTGCTTGTCCCAAAGCAAAAAAAGCGGCAGAGCGTTCATCAAGAATAGAAATCGCTTCAATATCTGGTTGTTGTTGGACAAAGGCGATTGCTAGGGGTGTAGAGCGTGAACCGGGACAAATCACAGCACAAGTCAGTCCCAGGCGCTTTAGTGTCTCGGTTAAAATATAACCCCAAAGTTGATTAACATTGCTACAGGCGATCGGCATTCCAGCAAACAGAGCTATAAGTTAGCAGCGCTGGTTTCCAACGCCGAATAGCATTTTTACATATTTTTAGAGTTCTGAGTCATAAGTGCTGAGTAACAGGCAATAAGCAATAGGCAATAAGCTTCTCCTTGTCCTCAATTCCCAATGCCCAATGCTCCATGCCCAATAACTCAGCACTAACGTTAAAATCCAAAATGCAAAATTCGCTGGCCCAGTGTTATGGACTGCATTCATTTAACGGGAATTCGCTGCTATGGTTACACGGGGTATCTACCTGAAGAACAGGTGCTAGGGCAATGGTTTGAGGTGGATGTAATGTTATGGCTGGATCTTTCTACTGCTGCAAGAACTGATGCGATCGCAGACACTATAGATTATCGCAGTGTCATTAGCTTGGTAAAAAATCTGGTAAAGACATCGAAGTTTGCTTTGGTGGAACGATTAGCTGGCGCGATCGCAGACTCTATTCTCCAACAGTGCGATCGTGCTACAAAAATCCAAGTCATTCTCAGCAAACCCGCCGCACCCATTCCAGATTTTGGCGGCAAAATTAGCATTGAATTGTCAAGAACTAAGCCCAACATCTAAAGCACTAACCTGATTTTTCAACCAAAAAATATATATAAGCAATAGGAGCTAGGGGGAGTAAGTATTTAAGAATCATTCTCCCTATCTTTTTATCTCTCCTATAGCAAAGTTATCTCACTATCCCTTCCAAAGTTTGTAAAAAAAAGTAATTATTTGTTATAACAAAATTTCAAAATTTAATATTTATTAGAAACATTTAATTAATTTTATTCCCAATATAAATTCCTAATTAAGTATATGTTTATACTTTTTTATGTAAATTTCCGGGCTAATATAAATACAATTTATATTAGTAATATAAAACTACTTATAGGGTTGACCAGTCGTCTGAGGTACAAATCTATCTGTGTTTATCTGTGGTTAATTACTTTTACCTGTAGCTAACTCAAGTGAGAACCGCTATATAAAATAAATGTATTAACAATACGCTAAGTATATCTGTCTAAATGAATATAAGATAGTTTGTCATTACAAGCGTAAATAAGTAGAGTAAAGAATCGCCAACCTTTACAATTGCTTTACTTCGCTGGCGCATTTAATATTTAATTGCACCCGCTTACTTAAAATTAAAATTCAATTCGCGGAACGCTTGTAAAAACTTGAATTTTTCTGGTATGGTCTCTAAAATACTATCGTTGTTGTAACTTTATTAATAAGTAATAGCAATTCAAAATTACGAAAGCCTGATTTTATCTGGGTTTCCAGGCTTGTATTTGTCAGATTCTTTTTTCAAGTTGGTATAAATGATTTTTTAGTTTATACAAGACTTACCGATACTTATGTTTTTCATAATAAAGTTAAGTTGCTTTTTAGAAAAAATCTTTAGTTGCTTGCAATTGTATGGCAATGTACATCTAAAGACCAAACATTGTCTAAATAACCGTATATTAACTGTATCAGTGTATAAAAAACATGGTGATTAATAACTTAGTTAGTATTTTAGTCAAGCAATTACACTAGTATATTAAATTAAAGATTGATTATTATAGGATTATTGATTTTCAGAATGAGTTGAGACTGAAAACAAAATCTGAACCTTAGCAAACAGGTTAGTCTAATATGTTCGCCCCAAAAATCCTAGTTGTTGAGGATGAAAAAGTCCTAGCTTTAGATATAAAAAATAGTTTACAAAAGTTAGGATATTCTGTTGCCGAAATTACTGCATCTGGTGAAGATGCAATAAAAAAACTAGCAGAAACGAATCCCCATTTAGTATTAATTGATATTTGCTTGGCAGGGGAAATTAATGGTGAACAGGTCGTAGATATTATTCAGAACCATTTCCACATACCTGTTTTATACTTAACGGAGTATTCAGAAGATATAAAAATACATAAAAAGCAACTAAGTGAGCCTTTTAGTTATATTGCTAAACCATGTGCCGAAAAAGACTTACATTTTGCCGTAGAAATGGCTCTTTACAAGCACCGAATGAGCCAGAAATGGCAAGAAGAAAAACAAAGGCTAACAGCAATTATTAACAGTATGGGCTGTGCAGTAGTTGTGACACATGCCAATGGCCGTATCCAGATGATGAATCCATTAGCAGAAGCACTGACAGGTTGGCAACAAGATGAAGCTTATGGTAAAGATTTAGCAGAAGTTGTAAGCTTAATTGGCAAAGATATGGATGAAGCAATTGAAAATTTAGCTACACAAGCAATGCAAGCAGGTGAGGTTGTGAATTTACCCGATAACTGTACCCTGCTGGCCAAAGATGGTAAAAGAATTCCCATTGGAGATAGTGTTGCACCGATTCGAGATGTTGATGGTAATATCAGTGGTGCCGTTTTAGTTCTGCAAGATATTACTGAACGTAAACAGACAGAAGCAGAGTTGCTGCGTAATGCCTGTCATGATTCACTAACAGCATTGCCCAATCGAGTTTTGTTTTTAGATCGCTTAAAACAAACAATTGAACGTAGCAGACGTAGAAACGATTATAATTTTGCAGTTTTATTTTTAGATTTAGATGGCTTTAAAGCAATTAACGATCGCTTTGGGCATGGAATCGGGGATGATTTTTTAGTAGCGATCGCTAGACGCTTAGAGTCATGTTTACGCAGTGGTGATACTGTAGCTAGATTTGGCGGCGATGAGTTTGCTGTACTGTTAGAAGACATCAAAGACGTTACGGATGCTACAAATGTCGCCAAACGTATTCAAGAGACACTAGGATTACCACTTAACGTCAATGGAAATCAGATATTTCCTTCAGCCAGCATTGGAATCGCTTTGAGTGGCCGTGGTTATGAAGAGCCACAAAACTTGTTGCGGGATGCTGATATTGCCATGTACCGCGCTAAACGTCAAGGAAAAGCTCGTTACGGTGTCTTTTAATTAAGCTACTTAGTAGCAGGCATATCGGTTTAACTAATAGCTATTGATTAATCCGTAAAAATTTCTGCAAATCCGCTTGCACTGCCGGCTGTTGAATATAAGTCTCTGCTGCTTCTATCAAATTACTAATATTCTCTTGGCTGACATTATCAAGATCATCACTCAAAGGTTTGCCAGTCAAGCTTCTATCGAGTCTAAATTGCAACCGTAAAACACGATTATGAATTATCTCCTTAGTGATATACTCATAAATGCTTGATGAGCCATCAAGTAATATACCAATGAACGGCTGTGCCCATTCTATTAGTCCCCATCCTTGAGCTTTTTTAAATGGTATGATCCGCGTCTGTTGGCCAGTTCCAATTGATAATACAGTAATCTCATCAACTGGATAGCCTAATCTTAGAGCTTCGGCAACAGCACAGCTAGAGGGGTTGTTAGCAGCAACACCGCCATCAATTGCAGAGTATATAGATTTAATGAAGTATGTAGAACCTTGTTCAGGTATTGTTTCCCAAGGTGTATCTAATAGAGCTATTCGATTGAACCCTACATACTTTTTGATGGTGCGGGTTTGACCCGTGCCTATACCCCTAGTGATCATAATTTTTAGATCTTGATATATATTATCAAGTGAGGATGCATCCTCATCTAAAGTGATACTATTTGTAGTTGCTGTTTGAGTTATGCCATCGATTATTTTATCGAGTTTATGTGCTGGAAAATAAGTTGGGGCCGAAGCAGAACAAACACACACCTCCCATAAAGGAACATTGCCATAGTTTTTATCTTGCCGCCAGCTTTTAAATATAATTGGTTCGCGGCTAATGGTATCATACGAGGGAACTAATAATCTTGGCCCAGTAATATCAAATAGTCCGGTATCACCAAAAGCTTCTTTGAGTACTTGGATTAAACCAGTATCAGAAAACTTGGGAGCAGACAAACCATACCTCAGAAGTAAAGGTAAGCGTTTTAGCGAAAAACGACTTCTATAAGGAAATATAATTGAGCTTTTTTGCTTATATAAATCCAAAATTTCTTGACTACTACGTCCTATGGCAATAGCACTGGCTAATATTGACCCAGTAGAAGTTCCTGCAATTAAGTCAAAGTACTCGTTCAAAGGTTGATCAATTTGCTGCTCAATAGCCGCTAGAATGCTTGCCGCGACAACCCCCCGGATACCCCCACCATCCAAGCTTAAAATCCGAAAAACCATATTCCTCCGAATTTTCTGCGTTTATTTGTTAGGCAGTATACATTAAGATTAGTCTGCGATGAATATGATTCAAAGATAAAAATATTCAGAAAATTTATTTGAATTCAATTCAATATAATTCCAAATGAAAAAATTAATTTATATTTATCTGCATTAAGCATGGAATAAAAGCTAATTGTTATTTTCCTAACTCTTATGTTACATTAAAAGATACAATTAATATCTTTTATAAAATATCACTGAGCTTATGACTGCTTTTTTCTACTCTTATTTATCCTGTTGTGTAAGCTGCTCGCACAATTGATTTAATTCCGAATTACTCTGTTGAATAATGTTTTGTGCTAGTTTTTCTAGTCTCTCAATATTTTTAGGGTTGGTGTCATCCATATCATCGTTAGCTTCATTCAGTTGTCCCTGAAAGCGATAATATTGTTTGGGAATACTCTCAGCTTTTGGCAACAATTGTTCTAGCTGACAAGCTACTGATTCACTATTAGCGTCAAAAGTAATATTTACTAATGGCTCAACCCATTGAATGAGTCCCCAATTTTCTGCTTTCTCGTAATGGTATTTACGAGTGAGAGAACCTGTACCCAAGGAAACTACCAATATATCGTCTAAGGTTAGCGGTTGTTTATTAGGTATTTGTGGATCTGGTTTTTTAGAAGAGATGATAGCTTCCATAATAGCCAGGGAGGTGGGGTTGTTAGCAAAGACACTACCATCAATTAACGCATAATAACCCGCATTAGTTGGATCGATTGTTTCAATTTTATAAGGCTGAAAATAAGTCGGAGCCGCAGATGTTGCCATTGCTGCTTGTTTTAGGGTGTAGCCTTCGCATAGCTTACGGAAGTTATCGCCTAATTTTTGATTTTTCACATTATTAGTAAAAAATATAGGCGTGCGTAGCTCAATATCATAGCTGGTGATGAAAAGTTCAGTTAGCGCATCCTGTAACAGAGTGTCTCCCAAAAATTCTGTTAAAACTTCGTTTCTACCCTTTGAAGAATATTTTGCCCTTACAATGTCGTCAATTTTTAGTAAGCGCATTGCAGATGGCTCAAAAAAGATGCGTTCTCCATTTTTTCGATATAAATCGATGATATCTTTAGCTTGAAACTGAGGTTGATTAATATTTTGGGAATCTGGTTTAGTGAGTGCGGCTGCTAAAATACCTCCTGTGGAAGTACCAGCAATTAAGTCAAATAGTTGGCAAGTTGGCTTTTTTGTACGCTTTTCAATTTCGTCGAGAATTATTGCCGGAATAATTCCTCTAATACCGCCGCCATCGATTGATAAAACTTTATATTTGTAAGGCATATACTTCTTGGCAGAATTCTCTGGAATACTATTATGTTCTACTATCTAAACTATTAACTAATACAAGTTCTTGTAGGATGCTTTGATAGGATATTATAGTTTAATTTAATATTGCTCACACAGTGTTTCTACTTAAATATAGCTTCACAAAACACAAAGACTTGGAGTTTAGCCGACTCCAAGTCCCAAACTTAACTTTCTTTTATTAAGTACTTTTAATTTACAGTGTCAAAGATTGAGGATTAGTCTCAATCAGTTTTGCCAAATCTTGCAAGAATGCAGCAGCATTAGCACCGTAAATAATGCGATGATCTGAGGTAATAGTCACTTGCATTTGTTGACGTACACCAAACAATCCGTCAGTTGTTGCTACGACTTGTGGGCGGGATGCACCGATCGCCAGAATTGAACCTTGTCCAGGTGGTAAAATCGCGTCAAATGTATCTACGCCAAACATCCCCAAATTTGACAGGGTAAAAGTGCCACTGTTGTATTCTTCAGGTTGCAGTTGTTTTGTCCTCGCGCGGTCTACTAAAGACTTCCAAGTGCGTGATAGAGAATAAATATCTACCATGTCTGCATTCTGCAATACAGGTGTAATCAAGCCGCCATCATCCATCGCCACAGCTACGGCAATGTTAATGCCAGAAGGATATACGATTCCTTGGTCTGAGTAGCTGGCATTTATTAATGGGTGTTTTTGCAATGTCACCGCCACGGCTTTTGCCAGTAGCGCTGTCATTGTCACTCCTTTGGACTTAATCTGCTTATAAAGCTTATCTAACCCATCAGTGGTAATTGTGTAACTTACACGGAAAACTGGTACAACTAGGCTAGCTACCATATTCCGTACAACTGCATTTTGGAAAGTAGTTAAAGCTACTACCTGTCCAGGAGCAGCACTGCTAGCCACAGGGATGGGTGCGGGTGCGGGTGCAGGTGTGCGAGATGGTGACGGTGCAGATGGGGTGAATGTGGGCGCAGATGGTGGCGGTGCAGTTGGTGTGGTAGCGGGTTGCTTACCTTGATTGGCAGCCGCTTCTACATCTTCGGCGACAATGCGACCATAGGGGCCACTGCCTTTGAGGGTATTTAAATCAACTTTTAGCTCTTTGGCTAACTTGCGGGCGCGGGGTGAAACGACGAGGCGTCCTTCTCGATGGTTATTTCCATTTTGAGACGCTAAGGCTGGTGTTTCGGCTGAGACGGTGGCAGCAATTGGTTCGGGAGAGGTGGTAGCAGGGGTAGCAGCGCTACCTGAATTAGCAGCAGACTTGGCGGTTTCGATTTCGGCTTCTGTTTCTGCGATGAAGGCGATCGCGGCTCCCACATTCGCACTGTCACCAGCTTGCACTAAGATGTGGGCAAGATATCCTTCATAAAAGGATTCCACATCCATATCTGCCTTGTCTGACTCGACAACCACCACTGTTTCGCCTTTTTCTACTTTATCGCCTGGCGATTTCACCCAAGAAACAATTTTGCCTTCGGTCATGGTGGAACTCAGCGCCGGCATAAATACTTCGTAAATGCTCATAGGGTGGTTTCAGAATCAATGAATTTATGGACTTTAACAGCTTTCACCAGATCGAATTGTATCTTGGCAGGAGAATTTTAGAGCCGATATTTTTGATTGGGACTGGGCATTGGATAAAGAAGACAAGGAGCATGGGGGATGGGGGGACAAGGAGCAAGAGTTAATCATGGTTCTTTCCCCTTGTCCCCTTGTCCCCTTGTCTCTCCTGCTTTTTTCCAGCCCCCAGGCCCTTTTACTAATTGATGGCGCGATCGCCCCAGGAACCTAATCACGAGGTAAATGTCTACATATATAGCAATCTTTAATGGTTCGTCAATATTAAATAGCGGGCGTTGAGTACTGTTAGTCAACAGCCACAACCAATTTTGACCAGTCAAGGAGATTGTTATATAAATTTATCTTGCTTATTACCGCTCACAAAGATACGGACGGTACTCACAATCAAAGGATAAAAGCTTAGTGGTTTAAATCCAATTTAAAATTCACAATTAATAATTCACTTGTTAGCAATTTTATGTCAGTGAAGTGGAAATTATTTTTGATTTTGATACTAAGTATCTTTACTACTGCTGGTGCTGGAGTTTATATGGCTCAACATCAAACATCTGCACCAATTGTTGAAAATACAAATGGGCAATCACAGCAGATAGCAGCAACTCAGATGTCTCAAAATATAGAGACTTATCCAGAGCGTTCCTATTATAAAACCATACCTCTTGAAGATATTAACTCTACTCTCCAAGGTAGCGATCCTGCTACCCTTGCCCTAAATGCCTTTGATGAGCAAGCATCAGTGGAAGGAACACGCAAAGTCGAGGTAGTTTATCCACAACGCAATCAAGCTTTGGTAACGATTACACAAATCAAGCGAACTGATGATTTAGTTGGTGCAGTTAAATATCGAGTTGAAATGACAACCTTTGGGCGATCGCTTTTAGTTAGTTCACCTCCAGTCTGGCAAATCGTTTGGGCTGGTTCCCAAGTGCAATGTTGGACTGGGAACCGCCCTGAAAAAAAATCAACTCAAAGATGCCAACCCCTGATGGGGGAATTCAAAACTCAAAATTAAGAATCCCCATAAATCTAGGGGCTTGAAACAATAATGCTAAGAATGGTCAGTAGATACCTGAGTTATTAGCCACAGCCCAACGGATGACTGATAACTGTAAACCATTCACCTTAGTTAGATGTAGTTAGACATCGCCACGAATTTCTTCTACAACACCATCGCGCAGAACGATTTCAACTTGAGTTTTGCTGATCAGGTTATCACCTATTTCAATCTTAAAAAAACCTTCCATTTGGAATTGGTTTACTTCTTGATCCAACTCTAGAAACTGTACTTGCTGAAGGTTTTGCAGAAATTGATTTTTCTGTTCTAGTAGTTCGCTTTTCTTTTGATTGACTTGAAGTTGAATATTGTCGATTTGTTGGAGAGTCTGAGGTCCTGGTGGTTGTAGACTCTGCTTTTGAATTGCAGCAATCGCTCTTTGTCCTTCAACGTCCAGCTGTTGCAATTGCTGATCGGTTTGATTAATCTGCGCTTGCAACTGCTGTTGTATTTCCTCTTTCCACAGAGGAGTAACAATGACTCTGACATTAACAATGCGTTTCAAAAGCATTTGAGGTTTGGAGACATCCATAAATTCACGTTCACTCTATCGTTTGCAGGTGGAATTATTAAACAAACATGCCGTCAATAATATCGCGGTAGCGTTCGGCAACGACATGACGCCGGATTTTTAGCGTTTGTGTCATTAGACCATTTTCAATAGAAAACGGCTCTAAAATGAGTTTGAATGGGCCAATACGGTCATCCAGTCGATAGCCTGGACGATTTTGCACTTCCCGATTCAACTCTTTGCGAAATAAATCCTGGATCATTTTACTCTCCAGGTCAATTTTTGGACTGGGTGAAGCGGAAACAATCTCATTTGGTCTACTCAAGTCGACGTTCTGAGTCTCAGCCCATTTTTCTAAGGCTTCGATATTGGGGACAATTAATGCACCGATACTACGCTGATCTTGTCCGACAAGCATGATTTGATCGATGTAGGGCGATCGCAAACATGCGTCTTCTATCGGCTGCGGCTCGATATTTTCCCCATTGGTTAATACAATCGTATCCTTAGCTCTGCCAGTGAGCACCAAGTCATTTTGAGGTGTTAACCAACCTAAATCGCCACTATCAAACCAGCCTTCAGCATCAATGGCTTTCGCCGTCGCTTCTGGATTTTGGTAATAGCCTTGCATAACTTGTGGCCCCCTCAATAATACCAAGCCTCGCTCTCCCACTGGCAAAGGTTGGCGAGTCTCTGGATTTACAATTTTAACTTCTGTGGCAGGTAGTGTTGGGCCAGATGAACCTCGGACATTGTGCCAAGGACGCCGCACGTTAGTAACAGGAGAGGTTTCTGTTAAACCGTAACCTTGCAAAATCTCTACACCAATAATTTCAAAAAACATATCTATGTGCTTGGGAAGCGCACCGCCACCGCTAATTACATACTTAATTTGTCCTCCGGTGGCTTCTCGGACTTTGGCATAAACAAGTTTTTCTCCTAAGATGTGCAGGGGTAACAAGGCGGATGCTTGTATCCTAGCTGCTAATCGCTCAGTAGCGGAAGCATCAAGATTATCTAAACTCAGCCCTTCGGCAATTCGCCGTGCTTTAATATATCTCTCACTAGTGTCTAGTAAAAACTTAATCAGGCGTAGTTTGTTTGCTGGTTGTTCACGAAATTGCTTTTGCGCTCCTTCATAAATTGATTCCCACAAGCGGGGTACAGCTACCATGTAATGGGGTTTAATTTCTTTTAAATCCCGTTTGACAGAGCGCAAGTTAGTGTAAACTTGCCCGCAACCTTGAGAAAGCAAGAAATACTCTACTGTCCTTTCATAGCTATGCCAACTTGGGAGGATACTAAGGGCAACATCACCCACTTTTGGCTGCACTACTGTCCCCATAGTGAGCAATTGGTGCATTAAATTTCCATGAGTGAGCATTACACCCTTGGGTTTACCCGTAGTACCAGAAGTATAAATCAGCGTTGCTAGAGTTTCGTAATTTTGTTTAACTGGTACAAGAGTATTGTTTGCGCCAACTTCTATCAATTGTGAAAAGTTCAGCACCTTTAGAGGTGTGTCTTGTGGTGGTGCTTCATCTGAAAGTAAAATTATCAATTCAACTGGTAGATCGTTGAGACGATCTTGTAGTTTATTGAAAGTTTTTAAATCCTCAACTACCAGCGCTGTACTGCCACTATTCGCCACAATAAACAGCAATTCTTCTCTTTCTGCTTGGGAGCTACGCACCGCGTCAACTGCTCCAGCAGTCATAATACCTTGATCTGCAATAAACCATCGGGGACTATTATCGGAAATCAAGGAGATGCGATCGCCAGCTTTAATCCCTAAAGCCTGTAACCCAGCCGCAAATTTTTGAATTTGCTCTAATAGCTGCGTATAAGTAATGACTACTTCTGGTTGAGCATGAGGGTTATATAAAGCAACAGTATTACCGAATTGCTTTGCTGCTAATGGCCAAATTTCTGGCAATGCATCAATTTGTGTATAATCTGCCAAACGCTTTAATGCCAAGCGTTCTCGCTCACTAATGTTAGATAAATAAGTAGAACGAAGTTGAGTTTTTGACATAACACATTACCTGAATAGTAAATGAGGTGTTTTTTCAACTGATAATAAATGTCTTCAATATACACAATGCCTTTTGCGTATAACATTTTCAGAAAACTAAAATTTATTATTTACAAAAATTTATGATAAGATTAATTTCTATAAGCTAAAAGTAATGAATTGTATTGTAATTAATGCAATGGCATAAACTGTGCTTGTAGCTAACAATAGTGACCACCTATTTTTCCAGGCGGTGATTACCTATGGCTTTACATGACGCTGCATTACTGACTTTTATCAACACTGCTGCTTGCCTAGCTTTCCCTAAGCTTCTATCTATTGTTCTGACTGCTAAAGGCAAAGTTACTAAATCATCGTCGAATAATTCAACTGCAAAAACAGCCACAGTAAAAATAACCAGCTTTCCTTATTGCACAGTTTATAGTTTGACAGGTAGTGAATTTTGTAAATTCAGCCCTGATTTTTGTGGTAAATGTTCTCCGAGTTGACGGCTATTTGGGCATACCAATACCAATTTGAGTTTCTTAAATTGGTATTTTGGATATTGAAGGAATTTAGAGCAATCTAGGTCTACGTACTTCCTTTAATAACAGTAAATTGTGGAAATTAGATCGCTAATACATAGAAAGTAAGCATAATCCACTAGTGTTAATAAAAATTTATAATTGCCTGTTGCTGGTTAAAGCTTCAACCTACGTGTTTTCCTATTTTGAGCAGCTAAATTAAATATATTGATATAGCTTATATTAACTAGAAGAAATCCAAACTTTAAAAAGTAGTGGAAAATACGCATTTTGCTTGAAAATAAGAAATAGAACTAAAAATTATCCATTTAAGGAGGCGATAATCTATGAGACTCATAGATGGTATATTATTAACCCTGCTAAATACTGTTGCCTGCCTTGCGTTTCCTAAGTTGTTATCTATGATTTGGGCAGCAAAAACCAAAAACACTGAACCCTCCCCGCTTCCCGTTCAAGCGCAAGAGTCTAGTTCCGAAATCCCCAGTTATCCCTAATAGACTTTAGTAGAATCTGGTTGTGTGTAGGAGAGTTGCGGCTAGCGCAAGACAGCAGAAAGAAATAAAGCTTCAAAATTCATCCTTTGCGTTATTTCTAACTGCATTTTTATTGCCAGCTTGCACTCATACTCAAGCATCATCTTAATTTAAATGCAATACAGTCTGCTTTGGGAAGGCGATCGCTTTTGAGGGAGAGTCACAACAGCAAAAAATGCAACTATAATCTTTACCTTCCTCCCTCGACTGAAATATAAAATTTTTGTACAGCAAGTTTTTTAATTTAGAAGTTTAAAAAGAATATTTCCCCTTTTGCCCTCTCTGTGCTTTCTACTTACGATTCTCGCGCCGCCACTTTCCCCTAACTAAGCGAATTTCATCATAGGTGTAACTCTCTCCCAACTGTTCGCGGATTGGGGTAAGAGATATATCACCCAAAACTTCCAAAACTTGCCAGATTTTTTTCTGACGTTCTAAAGGAACCAACTGATTTAAATCTACGGGCTGATTTTTTTCAATTAAATCTGTAAGGTGACGAATAATTGTAGTAGGGCGAATATTACGTTTTTGGGCAATTTCAGGAATACTTAAACCTTGTTTATGTAACTGAAATGTTAATAGCTCAGTGTCAGAAGGTAAGCCAAGACCAATAACAGGTTTAGAATTATCTTGTGGATCTATCAGACCTTGTTCTTGACGATAGGCGCGAATTTCGGCAAGAAACTTTTCGCCATACTGCGAGAGTTTGTGACTACCGACGCCAGAAAGTTTACCAAATTCAGTGAGAGATTTAGGTTGAACCTGGGCCATTAATTTTAGGGTAGAATCCTGAAAGACAACGTAAGGTGGTACAGACTGTTCATCTGCTAATTGTTTGCGGAGCGATCGCAACCTCTGCAATAGTATTTCTACCTCAGCAGCTTTTTCACTTCCCTCTTCCCAACTAATCTTTTGTACCGCAGGAACAGCCAAAGAAACGGTACGCTGTCGCCGCATCACTTCCCAACTTAAGGCGTTAAGTTTCAACACAGAATATCCATCGCTGGTTTGTTCTAGCAATCCTTGATGTAAAAGCGATCGCCCCAGCATTCGCCATTCATCTACGGTTTTATCTTTACCAATGCCGTAGGTAGAAAGCTTGTCGTGTTCGTTTTGAGTAATTTTCTGATTTTTTGCCCCCCGCAACACATCAATAATATGCAGCATCCCAAATCTTTCTTTACAACGCGCCACACAAGATAAAAACTTCATGGCTTCTATTGTCCAATCTTGCATCGGTTTGGGATAACGGCAATTGTCACAGTTACCGCAATTACCCGGAAAACGTTCTCCAAAATAACCAAGCTGAATCGTGCGCCGACAGTCTGTACCTTCAGCATAATCTATCATCTGCCGCAGTTGTTGTTTAGCAATTAACTGTTCTTGCGGATCAGTTTTTTGGTTAATACTCCATTCAATGGTTTTAATATCACTGAAATTGAAAAAAAGTGTACAACGCGATGGTTCTCCATCTCTACCCGCCCTGCCTGATTCTTGATAATAACTCTCGATGTTACGTGGTAAATCAAAGTGAACCACTAAGCGCACATCTGGCTTATTAATTCCCATACCAAAGGCAATAGTTGCTACGATGACACGCACATCATCACGAATAAATCGAGTTTGATTTTTGCTGCGTTCTTCATCACTTAATCCAGCATGATAAGGCAAAACAGCAATTTTATCGTTTTGCAATTTAAAAGTTAGTTCATCAACTTTTTTACGAGTCAAGCAATAAATAATTGCTGAACCTTCCGTTTCTCGGATTAGTTCCAACAATTCAGCGTAAGCATACTTCGACTTAGAACGGATTTCATAATAAAGGTTTTGGCGGTTAAAGCTGGCAATGTGGATACTTGGTTGCTTTAACCCTAGTTGTTGAATGATATCACTACGGACGCGATCGGTTGCTGTAGCGGTGAGGGCAACAGTAGGTACTTGAGGATAGCGTTTGCGTACTGACTTTAGTTGACGGTATTCTGGGCGAAAGTCGTGTCCCCACTCAGAAACACAGTGCGCTTCGTCAATGGCAAAAGTAGAAATGCCGACTTGGTGATTGACTAAATCGAGAAACGGCAGAAATCTCTCACTTAAAAGACGTTCTGGGGCGACGTAAAGTAATTTGACTCTACCGTTGAGGATCGCTTCTTCCCGCGATCGCACTTTGTAAGAGTTGAGACTGCTATTAAGAAATGTGGCGCTAATATTATTATTTCGCAGTGCTTCCACTTGGTCTTGCATCAAAGCGATCAGTGGCGACACCACCACAGTTAAACCTTTTTTCAACAGTGCAGGTAACTGAAAACACAAAGATTTACCGCCACCTGTAGGCATCACAACCATTAAATCTCGATTTTGCAGCGCATCTTCAATAATTTGCCGTTGTCCAGGGCGGAATCGGTCGTAACCGAAGTGATATTTTAGCGCTTGTTCGAGATTGGGATACTGAAGCATGGCGATCGCTTTTTTGGCTGCTTTCTGCGTAGGTAGTTGATACCAAGATTATAAAAGCACAAAATCTTCACTGGGTCTGGGCGTGAATTAAAATATGTGCAGGCATAACTACCGCCAACCCATAAAATTTGGTTGTAACCAATGGCTACAAACAAACACTTTAACGCCAAAGTCAACAACGGCACAATCGAAATTCCTGCTGAATATCAAGAAGAGATACGCAACGCCGAGATAGCAATATGCTTATTGTTTCCGGCTGGCTGTTGTGCAATTACTTCTTTGAGAAATGCGTTATGTTCATAGCTTTTGACAATAACTTCTTGGGTTAACTCATAGACATTTTCTCTGTCTCGATATTCATCTAGCTGTCGGCGCTGCTGCTGTTTGCGTTCCACCAACCGTAAGGGAACATAAACGTTAATTTCAAAACCTTGTTCTGTAGCTGGGCGTCTGAGTCTTGCAGCCTTCTGCTGACTTTTCAACGTCAGGGTGTGTTTACTATGCCCTGACAGTAGAGTTCATTTTGAACTGTCAAATGTGCTGTAAGCTTTGGAAGTGTCAAAATATTATGTGTAAAGTTTATTCACAAAATCACTTATGCCGAAAGCAATTTGGAATGGAGCTGTTTTAGCCGAAAGCGATAACACCGTAGTTGTGGAAGGCAACCACTATTTTCCGGCTGATGCCATTAACAAAGAGTATTTTAAGGAAAGTAATACTCACACCACTTGTCCTTGGAAAGGTGTTGCCAGTTACTACAGTCTCGAAGTTAATGGACAAGTTAATCAAGATGCTGCTTGGTACTATCCCAGCGCCAAGGAGAAAGCTAAGAATATAGAAGGCTATATTGCCTTTTGGCGAGGTGTAAAAGTTGAGGCTTAATAAGAGTTAATCTAAGCATAATCCCTGAAATAGTTTAATGTTTAGGGTAATGGCTCAGATTTAACAAAGTTATTCTTACTAATTTTTGAGGCGGTTGAATTATATCAACCACCTCAAAAATTGATAAAAAATTTTTTGATTCATCTATTTGGCGATCGCGTAGCGCGCCCTACCGCCCAACTGCACTCCGTGCGGTTGCCTCAAAGCTCTGCTTTAAGGAAGCCTGTTCTTTTAGAATAGGCTTGGCAGTATACGGGCGATCGCAAAATTATTTGGCGTTTTTGACGTAACAGTTTTCCTTCTTCTTCAAACTGCTGTAGAAGGCGAGTTATAGTTACTCTTGTTGTATTTAATACTTCTGCCAATTCCTGATGAGTGGCATTTAGGTCTATTAGTTTACCCTCTTCTACATCACGGCCGAATTTCTCGCTTAACCACACCAAAAATTGCCACAAACGCGAAGACACCGGTTTACAATGTACTATACTTAAAAGTTTCTCAGCTTGTTGAATGTGCGACAGTAAAGCGTTGACATCTTGATACCAAAGATGAGGTGGCACAATACTCACTTCTACATTAGTCAGACATTCAATTTGATAAGGCTTGATTTTTGACAAGGGAGAACCAATTAAATCTCCAGTACCCCAGTAACCGAGAGTAATAAATGTCCCATCATCACCAGAGGTTAAAGTGCGAACCGCACCGCGTTCGATTCGCCACACTATGTCATTACGTGGTGGTATCATTTCGCGCCTACTAAATAAACGATATGCTATCTGTTCTTTAAAGGCAGAGTCATAATACACATTTGTGGTATACATCATATAAAGATTTGGTAGATGAAAATGGTGTAGATGCAAGGATAGGCTTAGAATTATTTAATACTTGCAATCACAGCAGCCAAGCGAGATTTAACACTCATATCATCTATGTGTCACCATTGGAATAGTGGGTATAACGATAATTATTTTATGGTTATTTCTGACACAGAAACCAATAAAATATGCTTTTCTATAAAAATCCGGTTTGATTTTTGAAAAAATTCCGTAGCCTTGAAGCTTACACCCATTTTCAGGTAATAAATAGACCAAGCTGTAGGCACACGGCAATGCTATGTCCTGACGACAGATGTAGTTCAAATACATGAAAACTGCTGTCAGTGTAGGGGTGGGCAATGCCCACCATACTGGTCTTCCAAAAATCAAATACTAGTCCTATACATGAGCGGTTTTTATTGGGATGAATTACAGATTTATTTGTGTTTATTTGTGATTCAGTAATTCTTTTACGAATTTAATTATTAGATGCGACTTTCCCAGTTGCAGAAAAAATTATATCCTCCAGAGTTCGGAGTAATTCTTGCTCGTTATAAGGTTTAGAGAAGTAGGCTCTTGCACCCAATTGAATTGCTAGTTGTCGATGTTTATCGCTACTACGAGAGGTTAGCATAGCAACTGGTATATTCTTCATATCATCGTGAGTTTTTACACGCCCTAAGAAGCCGTAACCATCTAGACGAGGCATTTCAATATCGCAAATTACCGCTTGAACTTTCAAGCCACTCTCAAGTTTTTCTAAGGCGTCTTGACCGTCCTTAGCTTGTTCTACTTGATAACCTCCTTTTTCCAGAGTTAAAGCTAAGAAGCGCCGAACATTAATTGAATCATCAATAATTAAAATCGTGTTTTTCTGGGTAGAAGGAGCCGCCACTGACGGTTTGCTATCATGGGAGTTCAAAAACGCTGTTTTTAACCGAGTCGATGGTAATTGATGATTTTTAGGAGTGCGCTGATTAGTGGCAATCCAGTACAATAATTCATTGGTATTAACTAGTGCGACTACGCGACCATCACCGAGAATCGTGCAATTATTAAAGCCATGCGGTAGCGGTATATTACCTTCGATTTGGCGAATAGCAACTTCTTGCTCACCCCAACAACGGTCTATTTGCACCGCCACCGGCTGATTACCGCTTTTGACTACTAACACACTGCTGGCATTAATTGCTGGTGGAGTTTCTAACTCTGGGGTATCGTAGCGCGGCCCGTTAAACTCTAAGTAGCTGCCAAGGCGAATCAATGGCAACATCGTGCCTTGCCAATTGATTACTTCGCTACCTGCGATCGCAAACACTTGTTCGTTATGCAGTAAAAAGATTTCGGAAACTACATCTGTGGGGAATGCTAATAGCATTCTGTTGCTTTCTACTAACAGCACTCGTGCTACTGAAAGTGTAAACGGTACTGACAAAGTAAAAGTAGTGCCAACTCCTAGTTCGGTATCAACTTTAATATCTCCCCGCACCAGTTTGAGGTTATTACGGACTATATCCATACCGACACCGCGACCGGATAATGCCGTTACTTGCTCGGAAGTGCTAAACCCTGGTTCAAAAATGAGTGATAACAGTTCTTCATCACTTGCAGTAGTGATCAGAGAAGCATCTAACCCCATAGCTAAGGCGCGATCGCGAATTTTCTTCAGAGAAATACCCCGACCATCATCACTAATACTAATGATTGTGCGATTGCCTTTGTGAGTAGCTTTAATTTCAATCAGTCCTTGTTCTGGTTTACCCAGAGAACGCCTAGTAGCTGGATTTTCGATACCATGATCGAAGGCATTCCTTAACAAGTGCATTAAAGGATCGTTCAATGCCTCCAAGATGCTGCGTTCAATCAAGGTGTTGCCACCTTCAACTTTTAACTGGACATTTTTGCCATATTCTACATTCAAGTCGCGCAAGGCTCGCGGAAAACGCTCGACTAAATCGGATAGAGGACGCATCCTGATTTGCGTCAGCTTGGTCTGCAACTGCTTCGATGTTTTGTTGAGCTTGCGAGCAATTTGATCGGTATCATCAACGCTGAGTTGAACATCAGTTGCAACTTCTTGCACTTGCACAATGGTTTCCATAACTTCCTGCGACAGCAGGTTTAATACGCTATAGCGATCCATTTCTAAGGCATCAAACTGAGTTTCTATACCTTGTGTGTGATGGCTATCATCGCTTAGTAATGTCAACCCAGATGACACGACATTTTGAGTAGTAATTTTGTCGTATGCTGTACGTAGTTCCTGATTTTCTCGTTCAAGACTTTGTACACGTTTGCTAAGATTGCGAGCGAGTTTGCGTAATCTTTCTAGTTGTAAATTCAGCCCATTTCGCTGAATAATCAGTTCCCCAAATAAATCATTAATTTGCTCAAGTTGCTTACTGGGAACTCGAACTGTATTTTCAGGAATTTCTCGGTCTTTGCCGTTACCATTTGACTCGGCTTTGCGTTCAACAAATCTATAATCTGAGGCAGAAATTTCTCGCGCAGCTATTATGTTTGGCTCAGAGAAATTCACTTGAGCAGCGAGATGATCGCCAAACTCTACATTTAAAGATTCTAAATGAGGTGAAACGATTTCATCTTCGGGCCACGGTTGATCATTTTCATCTTCTGGCCAAGGTTCGTCATTTTCTGCTGATACCCAAGCTTCCCTGGAGGTTATATCTATTTCTCTCAGGTGCATTGCACCCTCATCTGTAGCGAGTTCTGCGATCGCCTCTGGCGCTGCGCTCCGCGCAATCGCTGCTGTGGTGTTTGCAACATCACCCAATTTAATTTCTGTAGGCAAGTTATCGATTTGATTTGTCAACACTAAAGCTTGCGATCGCCGCCATGTTTGTAGTGCCAACTGGGAAATTACGACAACTTCATTGGGAGTAGCAGTTCCTAAGTGGTGCGTTATTGACTCACAAAGCTGGGTAAAAGCTGTTAACTGAAGCATTTCACCCAAACCAGCCAATTCCGCTGCCATGACCGTAACTTCTTCATGCAAACAAGGCTGTTCGCTATCTGCCAACAAAGATTCTAGGCGCTGCAAACATCCTTCTACTTCTGTTTCAAACAGCAAAGGTATAATATCTTGCCCATCTTCTGGCGAGAGCATGGTTGTTACGTCTTCCGGGGAGGGGTCGCCTAAACGTTCATGCAACTCATCAAAAACTGGGTAACAAAAAGTTACTAACCATTGCTGTTCAATAATATTTCCTTCTGAGTGCAGCTGCACTATCTGACGCAGCCAGTCAACACCAGATAGCAGTAAACTTTGCAACTGAGTGTCAATCTCTAGCGAGTTTTTTCGGGTTTTTAAAACTTTAAAAGAATCTTCCAGACGGTGCGCTAAATCACTAAGTGTCCGAAAGCCCATCATCCCCGCACCACCTTTAATCGAGTGGGCGGCTCGGAGTGCCCCATTGATTTTGTCTAAATCGATGCGGTCACTTGTGTCGATTTCCAACAATACCCCTTCTAGAGTATTTAGATAATCAGTGGCTTCTTCCAGAAATTGCATCTGGATTTCCAATTCTTTGTCCTGTGACATGGTTTTGGTGAGTTATGAAATTATTGAGCGAATACAGCATTTTTATGTTGTAGACGTTAATTTGTCGTTTGTCCTACTCTACGTGTCTATTGACTCAAGAATTAACTGACCTTGAATGTGCCGACAGTCTCCTGCAATTCTTGGGAAATCTCGACAGTTTGTTGTAGAGATTCAGAAACTCGGTGGGAAGAATCGCTGGTGCGCTGGGACACGGCAACAATTTCTTTCATCAAGTTGCTGACAGTTTGGGATGTTTGTACCTGAGATGTAGTCGCAATGGAAATTGATTGCACTAGTTCGTCTATTTGGCGCGAAACGTCCAAAATCTGACTCAGGCTTTGTTTAGCATCTTCTACAATTCGGGTGCCTTCCACTACCTGGGTAGTTCCCACTTCCATTGCCTGCACCACTTCGCTCGTTTCTCGTTGAATGTTTTCAACAAGTTGTTCAATTTCTTGAGTTGCTGCTGCACTGCGAACTGCTAATTCGCCGACTTCTTCGGCAACTACGGCAAATCCTTGACCTTCTTCACCCGCACGCGCCGCTTCAATGCCAGCGTTGATGGCTAGCAAGTTGGTTTGCACGGCGATTTGGTTAATTAAAGATACTACACGAGAAATTTGTTGCGAAGATTCTCCTAAACGCTTCACTTTCTTAGCAGTTTCGCCAACGGTTTCCCGCAAACAAAGAATGTTTTGCACTGTCAAATCCATCGCTTGTCCACTCTTGGTGGCAGTGTGGGCAGCATGGTTGGCAATTATTGCAGCTTGTTGGGCGCTTTCGGCTACAGCTTGAATTGAATGTGTCATTTCGTCAACCGCATCCAAAGTCCGGTTGATTTCGGCAGCTTGCATTAGCGCTTCTTCTGCTAGCTCGCGGATCGCTCCTTCGTTAGAACCGATCGCAGTATTTACTTGAGTAGCAGCCTGTTTGACTTGGGTAACGATATCTCGTAAGCTTTCAACAATGGAGTTAAAAAAGTCAGCAACAGTACCAATTTCTCCAGCTGTGACATCAGCGCGTACTGTTAAATCACCTCTAGCTGCTCCTTCGACATCGCTGAGTAATTCTAATAGTTGCGTTTGCAGTGTTTCTTTTTGTCGTCGTTCTTCTTGTGTGTCTTGTTGCGCGCTATTTTTGGCTTTCTCTATTTCTTCGATCAGCTTTGCTTGCTCTACGGCATAACCGACTTGAGTTGTAATCTGTTTCAAAAACTCAATTTCTGGCTGTTGCCAAGTCCGCGGACTATCACAATGATGAGCGATTAATAAGCCGACAAGTTGCTCTTGAATGAAAATTGGAGCGATTAAAGTTGCTTTGACTCCAAATTGCTCCAACATTTTAATGTCAGAAGCTGCATTAGAAAGACTTGCTTCTTCGTCAATGTTAGCGATCGCTCGGACTTGCCTTTGTTGATAAAATTCTTGACAGGATTTCCCAAAACAAGGATCGTCAATCTTCACTTTGATCATTTTCGCCCAGCTACCAGCCACAGATTCGGCAACAACTATCCCATCTTTAGTTTCTGGATTGAGTTGATAAACGATTACCCGGTCTGTTTTTAAAGTTTGCTGAACTTCTTTAACTACTGTTTTGTAAATCTCTTCAATTTTGAGGATCTTCCGCATCCGCAACGTTATATCTGCAAGTAATTTCGCTCTTTGCGTTTCGAGTTCTTTTTCTTGCAGCAAAACCTGCAATTGCTCGGCCATCTGGTTAATATTTACACTTAGTATGCCTAATTCGTCTTCTCTTTGTACCTCTAGACGAGTCTTGAGTTGACCTTCACCAAGTTTGCTTACTGCTTCAGTGGCGTGCAAAATTGGCTTTGTGGCATGTTTCGCTAACCAAGCTGCGATCGCCGCTACAATCAATGCGATGACTGCACTTCCAATTGCGATCGTCCACAGTAAGTGTCTTTGCGGTGCAAATATAATATCTGTATTAGTGGCATAAACGATGCCCCATTTCAAATCTGGTAAACCTTCTACTCGTCTTGAAGGTACGTAGCTTAACAATTGAGCTTTTTTACCGATTTGGTTAACAGTAATGAAACTATCTATTTTTTTTGCTGCTATTCGTTTATCTAAACCCGGAAAATCTTTTTTGGCATCTCTACCAACTTGATTCTTTTGCGTCGCTAAAAATAATTTCCCAGATTCATCAATTAAATTGTATTGATGTCCATTGGTTGCATAGTTTTTAATCACCTCTTCTAAAGATTTTGTAGGTATCCGCGCTGCTACCACTGCAATCGTTTGACCTGTGACGCTATCTTTGACAGGCGCAGCCGTGTAAATATTAAGTGAATTCGTAAATCCTGATGCGTGTGGTTGAGTAATGATCGCAGTATCTTTTTTGAGGACGGCTTGAAAATATTCGCTGTCTTTGTAATTAGCAACAGTTTCTGGTGTAGTGCTAACCAAAAGGTCGCCATCTAGGTCTAGTACTAAAATACTATCGTAGACTTTGTAAGTTTCTACAATGCGCTTTAGTTCTGCTTGTTTTTCGTCAGAAGACATCGACCTTCTGATTCTGGGATTTACCAGAAATGGCAGATTCGAGATTATTTGAATATCTCCATACCGTTCCAACATGAAACGGTTGATTTTATCAGTTAAGCTAATTGCTTCTGTTTCTTGGGATTTGGTAATTTGCTTAGTTAGAGATTGGCTAGCGGAACTATAGGCGATCGCGCCAACTCCCAACACTGGTATTGTACCAATAATGATAGATAAGACTGTTGCTTTCGTACCCAAGCGCAGCCGCTTTAAATAGGTAAACAAAGCATTCCCCGAATTATCAACAGTTTTATTAATAGGTATACTCGTTGGCTGTCCTATATTTTCAGTACCTTTATGAGATGAAATCAAAGATGCCTGCTCTTGGGCATCACTACTTTTAGCGTCACTATTCATAGCTGTATCAATCTTATTTAACATAAAGTAATTCCCCTGTATAGGCGAATAAAAACCTAAAAATTTGTCTTTTTAGTATTACACCCTAATTGCTGGAAAGAATAGAAGAATTCACAATAGCCTGTGCATCTAATACTAGGAATATTTCTTGTTGTTGTACAACACATCCAGCTAAATAAGGTACTAAACTAGATGCCACTTGTCCGATAGGAGAATGAATATCATCAGGCATAATCTTAGTTGTACCTTTTATTTCTTGCACAACTAACCCCAAAAGCAATGATTCCACCCGAACAACAATGACATTATACTGGCGGAGTCTATTATCTAAAGATTCTAAATTCAGCATCACTGGCAAATCAATTACCCAAATAATCCGACTCCGCCAGTTTGTTAATCCGAGTATACAAGCTGGCATATTTGGTATTGAGGTTACAGACTCCACAGGCACAATAATCGCCTCTTGTGTATACCTCATTGATAAAACAGCAGCCGTATTTTGATTTAACTGAAACTTGAGATAACCATCTCCCAAGTTATTTTGATTAGATTTAGACAAGACTGTACTTTCTGAATTATTCATTACATTCAAATTGCCAATGATTTAATAGCACGCAAGAGCTGATCGCGGGTGTATGGTTTAGTTAGATAGGCAGCAGCACCTTGCCTCATTGCCCATAAACGGTCAATATCTTGATTTTTAGAACTGCAAACCAAAATCGGAACTTTTTGTGTAACCGGATTCTTTTTTAATGAGCGACATAACTCAAAACCGCTCATTCCCGGCATAACTACATCGGTAATGATGACATCTGGCTGTTGTAATAAAGCTTTTTCTAGAGCTTCTTTTGCGCCAGTTGCTTGAATTACGTTGTAGCCACTTTCTTTGAGATAATAACTCATTAGTTCCAATTCGCTGGGGGAATCTTCAACAATCAGAATTGTGCCAAGCAAAGTGAGGCTCACTACTAAATCTCCTAAAAATTTTTATGAGGTTTACTACCTTATCTATGTAAAAATTAACCAATATGTTTAAACACCATTTTTAGCAATTCTGATTGTGTAAAAGGCTTCGTTAAGTAGCCTGATGCTCTAACTACTTTGGCTTTAGCTCTATCAATGAATCCTGTCCTTCCAGTTACCATAATTATGGGCGTATTCTTGAACTGTGAATGCCTCCGCAATAAGGAACATAGCTCATAACCGTCTAAATTTGGCATTTCAACATCGAGTAAAATTAAGTCTGGCTTGCTCCGGAGTATTTGCATTAAAGCTTTTACTGGATCGTTAATCAGTACTACAGAAAACGTGCTTTCTTCCAAAAAAAGCTTGATGGAATTCAATACGGTTTGGCTATCATCAATACAAGCAATTGTATAGATGCTTTTACTCACAGGAGTCGAAGAAAAGGCGCGATTCCTATCTTCAAGAAGATTAAAATTAGTTTTCGGTAATTGTTGCCCAACCTTCATTGAAGGCTGTGGCTGAGTTTGGGTTGGTTTCGTTGTAGAGACAACTTGGGAACCTGCACCAGCCGTAACTGATGGGGGAATAGTTTGCCGACTTCGTAATTGCCTTTGACAATGTTCGACTATCAAGCGCAGATCCAAACAACAAAACTTTGTTAACTCATCTAAAGAAGTTTCCGAATTAAATTCATAGCTTCCTTCTTTTAAGGCTAGGAATGACTCCAGCACTTCTTTAGCTAATTCCTCTATCAGGATCGCTGCTTGCTGTGAGGTCATATAATCCTGATCTACTAACCAGCAAATAGCTTGGTAATCAGCATTTGATATTGACTGAGTATCATTCTTAGTTTCAAACATCAACCGCATTTGCACGCGAGTAGCGCTGTTAAGAGTAGGGATTTGCTGACTTAAACGCCGCAGATGGCTGTCAAGCAGTTCAAAAATCTTATCTGAATGAGAGGCATAAGTAAGTTTACCGTCCTCTAGATAGATCGACCAAGAAACCGTCCCTGTATATACCCTTAAGCACCCTGTAGCGCGTCGGCTGGTTAGTTGCGCCAACAGTGATATGGGATGTAGTTTTTGGAACAACCTGTAGCTACCTATAGGAGTTGTGCTCATTTTGCGTTTACTTCAGCTAAATTCAATACGTGTAAGCTTAATTTGTACAGAAGCTCTTATACCATACCAATCAAGCTATAAGCTGTTGGTGCCTTGTAGCATAGCATACAAATTTATTTGTTTAAATTTATGATGAAACCTAAGTGCAGCCTTGCTTTCAGATGAAAAACTCTCTGTCAATTTGTAAGCTGTTGTGAATTAGTCTACTTAATACTCGGATTATGGGCCATCATTAAAGAATCAGTCAATAAAATATAAAGTCTCAAAGTTATTGTTTGCCTTTAAGTAGCCTTTATAATATTCCTAGAGTAAAAATACTGTTTAGCTAACAATATTTAACAAATTAGATTTAAGTAATAATACTTAAAAAATTCAAGAAAAATCTGTTTCCAATTTCAGCAGTAAGTAAATTGTCAACTTACTGTTAAGAAATATAAATTAGTGTAATTTTTAATGTGGTTAATACTGAGTTGCATCCCAGCAAATGATTTATGCAAACACGCTTTCTGCCAAGTGGCTTGCACCAGAGCTTTGCTTAACGAAACATCAGCACAAAATTTATTATTTTAGTGACAAGAATTTGTCGTCGTTAATCAAACGACGCTTAATTGGTCATTTTGACCAATTAATCTAACTCAATGACAACAATCTGTCACTGTATATTTTTAAATGCTCTCAATTGTGGAGACAGCAATCACTTAAAAGTGCGGATGAAAGGACTTGAACCTTCACTCCTTTCGGAACTAGAACCTAAATCTAGCGCGTCTGCCAATTCCGCCACATCCGCATCAGTCTACTATCGTAGCATAACAAATTGTCTATGGAAATAGCTAGAAGGATCAAAATTTTGGGATATGAAGAAAAAAGTAAAAAATCAGTTTTTTACCTTTTTCTTCTCATCTTGTTAGGACTTACGTACCGAGTTTGTCCTTTGAGGCTGGGTGTAAGGGTGTAAGAGTTTTACCTCTACCTACACCTGTTGCAAATGCTTGTATTTGATTGCGGCTACATGATAGCAACACGCGGCAAACGATGCTTGAATCCGCAGAGGATTTCCCAAGAAATAGTATTTAATTGTTCTGCCCAATCGTTAGCGGAGATTTGTTCTTTGCCTTGTTGCCCTAGCAAGGTGACTACTTCTCCTTCTTGGATATCGGGTATAGCACTGACATCCACCATTAATTGATCCATTGTAATTGCTCCGATCTGCGGCACGCGCTGACCGCGAATTAATACTTGCATTTTATTAGAAAGATTACGGGGGACACCATCGGCATAACCAATACCCACGACGGCTATACGTAGTTCGTGGGGGGCAATAAATTGATGACCGTAGCTAACCCCAGTATTTGGAGCAATTGTTTTTACTTGAGTGACTCGCGCCTTGAGTTGTAAAACTGGGTGGAGATTAATCGTATTTTCTAAATGTGCAGATGGATAGAGTCCGTAAACGGCTAAACCCACGCGTACCATGTCATAGTGCAATGCTGAATCAGTGAGAGTTGCAGCCGAGTTTGACAAGTGTAAGCATGGTGAATTGATTCCCATAGCTTTGAGTTGAGCGATCGCCTCCTCAAATCGTCTATGCTGTTCTTTCATTACCGTGGGGTCAGGACTATCTGCTGTTGCCAAATGCGAGTAAATGCTGGCAATGGCAAGATGTGGCAAACGCTGCACTAACTGTACGAACTCACCTGTTTGCTGCCAGTTCGTTCCTAATCGAGACATTCCTGTGTCTAATTTAATATGTACAGGTACGGGAGAAGTATACTTAATTGCTTCGAGGGTGTTGGAAAATACCAAAGCTTGTTTAGGGCTGCACAGTGTTGGTTGTAATTTCCAGTGAGCGATCGCGTGAATTTGTTCTGGTGTATGAGTTGCTCCTAAAATCAAAATTGGAGCTTTAATTCCTGCTTCTCGTAATTGAATACCCTCCGGAACTGTGGCAACTCCCAGCCAACTCGCTCCTGATTGTAATACTGTTTGAGCGACTGTAACTGCGCCATGTCCATAAGCATCAGCTTTCACCACCGCCATCAACTGAGTGCGCGGCGATAAAAATCCTACCAACTGCTGTACATTGTGCGACAACGCGGCTAAATCAATTTCTACCCAAGCACGTTGAGAAAACCAGGCATAGGTATCACACTCTTGATTAGAAGCTACACCAGAAATTTGTTTGCTGCTTAACATTTTCACTCACTCCTATCACACCACTAGGCTGCCAGATTATCTGTTTATTCTCCTCTTAGAAGCTGAATCAGATTAATCTGCAAGTCTACCCTTCCTCTCGAATTGACACAAGATCGCTACATAGCAAATTTTTGCTAAATTTACAGCATTGTTGTTGATAATTGATCTCCCATAGGTCTTACCTATGAAAAAGAAGAATTAATGATTTGGCAAAGGTTGTAGGTCAGTCCCTTCTCTGCAAGACTACGCGTAGCTTCCTTAAGCGAAGGGGTACGGGGAATTCAAAATTCACTCATTCAAAATTGAAGATCCCACAGATGAATCTAGGGGGCTTGAAACTCTTGGGTGTTACCGCCCTGACAAGAACAGGATGGAGGACATAGAGCAATTGGAAGGGGCAAAAATTATTCATAGTTCTTTCCCCTTGTCCCCTAGTCTTCTTGCCCTCTTCTGCTCACCAGAAGTGGTCAATTGAAGTGACTTTTACCCTGTAGACATTGTGAGAGCTGATAAACCAGCACTAAATAATTTAATTGGTAAATATGGCTAAAGTATAATTTATTCTCATCTTCAAATCAGAGTATATTTGTGTTAATATATGTAAAACTAATACCTTGAGCGCTTATCAATGGGTAAGGTTTTAGTCCTTAACGCCTCTTACGAACCGCTTAACATAACGAGCTGGCGTCGCGCTGCGGTTTTGTTAATTAAAGGCAAGGCAGAACGCGTTGAACACAACGGTAAATTCCTTTATGCGGATTTTCCATTACCAACCGTGATTCGGTTGCGTCATTATGTGCGCGTTCCCTACAAAGAAATTCCTCTGACTCGCCGAAATATCCTGCACCGTGACGGACACACTTGTCAATACTGCGGTTATATCGGTGATGAGTTAACGTTAGATCATGTGATACCGCGATCGCGCGGCGGGGGTGATACCTGGGAGAATATTGTTACAGCCTGTGTGCGTTGCAATGTTAAAAAAGGTAACCGCACGCCCCACGAAGCCCACATGCTTTTGCGTCATCCCCCCCGTCAACCTTACAGCAGTCTTTATTTTGAGGTTAGCAAGCATCTCAAGAGCGGACTCCACCAAGAGTGGCAAAAATATGTTATAGGACTTTAAAATTACAAATTCTAGCCTGTAAAACACAATAGATTATCACCTCTAATTGCTCTTAGTTGATGCTGAACAAGACAGTATTTTATTGCGTCTCAACAGAAGCTTCAGCTTGATTTAACACGCCTCAACACAGAGTTATGACTTGCTGTGTATTTGCTCATGCTTCCTCCTGGCTTATCAGAGCATAAGCCAGGAGAACTGCATTAAAAAATCTATATCAATTAATTGCCAATCTTTGATTATATCTCATGGCAGAGTAAAACCTGAATTGCATATGTTAAATTTTCAGAATTGTTAAAGTAGATAATAAAAGAACAGTTTTACTTAACAATAAAAATAATTGTTAATTGCTCATTACTTATTAGGATGAGACTATGAGCTAAAAAGCTGTCTAACTTAACAATTAACAGTTAAATATGAAATAAAAATTTTACCACACAAGTAGAAATTTAAAAAATGAAAAAGAAAGAACCAAAAATCTATTATTAGCAGCACAGTTGGCATAGGAAAGCCGTGTAACTGCAAATTTTACACGCAAAACCTTAGAGCCTTTCTAGGCTAGCTATAAGGTACTAGATTAAACTGAATTTTCTATTGTTTCGCTATTGAAGAGAAAAAGAAAGTAAAAAGCTGCATTTATTAGCTATGTATTACACAATTTCAAGTGTAAGAATTACCACCTTCTATTATGTAATTTAGTAGAATTCGGCAGATGGTTGATTAGTTTACTCGAAAAAAATAGGCCGAGATATAGAGTGCCACGTTTCTATATTTTTGCGAAAATTATAATGCGTGGCTAAATCAGTGAACTGCTGATTGTAAGATTTCTTAACAAATCAATAGAGCTTCACGCTTACAAAAATATTTCCTATGCAATTGAACCCTTCCTTGACGCAGTTTGAGAGTTTTTCATTGACTACAGAGTCGAACCAAGAGGATGCTGAAATAGACACAATGCCAGTTGAAGTGCCTCTTAGCAAAACCTCCATACCGCCATCAACAAATGATGGAGGTGTTTACATACTTCAGCGTGGTAATTCTCTGGCGTCTCAAAAGTCAGAAGAACTGCAAAAGACACTTCTGGCACACCGGCACGAGCGTCAGTTGATAATTCTGCAAGATTTTCCTGACCCTGATGCCCTGTCTTGTGCTTGGACTTACCAGTTAATTGCACAGCAATATGATATTAAATGTGAAATTATTTATGCTGGTACTCTAAGCCACCAAGAGAATATTGCCTTAGTTAAGCTCACTAATTTACCTGCCCAGCGCTGGACACTACAAACCCTCAAGGGTAAAGACCTGTCATTTTATCAAGGTTTTGTATTAATTGATAACCAAGGAACTACAAGTCAGCTACTGTCAGCATTGCAGCAAGCAGGAATGCCCTTAGTAGCAGTTATCGACCATCACAGTTTACAGGCAGATCTGAAATCAGAGTTTGTTGATGTCCGTCCTCATGTACGAGCAACAGCAACGATTTTTACCCAGTACCTACAGGCGGGATTACTGACACTAGATAGCAGCATCAATCAACATGTTAAATGTGCCACGGCCTTGATGCATGGCTTGCGATCGGATACAAATCGACTGATGCAAGCCCAAGAGGAAGATTTTATGGCCGCTGCTTATCTAAGTCGATTTTATGACGCCCAACTGCTGAACGCGGTTCTAGAAGCGAATCGTTCCAAGCGGGTGATGGATGTGATTGAGCGAGCGCTCAAAAACCGCATCGTGCAAAATAACTTTTCTATAGCTGGTGTTGGTTACTTACGTTACGATGACCGCGATGCCATCCCCCAAGCGGCAGATTTTTTAGTTACAGAAGAAAACGTTCACACTGCCGTGGTTTACGGTATTGTTCACGACGAAGATGATGAACTAGAAGTAGTTATTGGCTCCCTAAGAACCACCAAACTTACCCTTGACCCTGATGAATTCATTAAAGAAGCCTTTGGGCAAGATAGTACAGGGCGCTTTTTTGGCGGTGGGCGCACAAGTGCGGGCGGCTTTGAGATTCCAATGGGTTTCTTATCTGGTGGTAACGAAAATTCGGCTTATGCAAAAATGAAATGGGAAGTATTTGATACCCAAATCAAGCAAAAATTGCTTAGGTTGGTTAATCCCAAAGACAACCCAATTCAGTCAGAATAAACCTTGGATTAAAATTCAGACCATCGATAGGGAAAGTTCATTAAACACGACTAGAAAATGTTAATAATTCAGCTTTAACTGAATTTAGCTTTGAGCCAAGAAATTTATTTCTTGGCGTTTTATCTACTTTTGGTCTCTGAACTATTAAGCAATGTATGGATTATTATGTACCAACTCACATTGACTATTCCAGAAGAAACTATATTGGCTCTCAAGGTAGCACCAGAATAAATGCTCTTGGTTTTCATCTAGATCCTGAAACACAGCAAATTGTTCTGAAACTCCAGGTGAATCTTTGTGATTCGCAAATTAGTTAAATATACGCAAACTTTTTATATACTAAATAGCTAATATCATGAGGATCATGATTACTCAATGTTGTATCTGATGGAAACTATAGTTTTTCTTTGCAATGGTGAAGCAGAATACTACAGTAAAAAAGGAATTATTAAAAATAGAGAGCTGCCTAGCTTAATAAAATCAGTAATTTCATCAGGTGATTACTATAGAACATCCTGGAGTTGTGGCAATTCCAAATTGATACAAGTTGGAGATAGAGCCTATCTTCAGAGGAGTGGCAATAATGGCAATCAACCTAGTGGCTTTATTGCTGCTGGTTATGTTATAGCTGCACCAGAAGATAAACAATCAAGGCTTTTTGGCAGCAAATATACAAATTTAAGTGAAGCATACATATTCGATTATGATGGATATTTTGCTGTTAACCTACAGATAGATTCAGTTGTAGACTTTGATTTTACTTTGGAACAAAAATATTTAAAAAACTTGCCTCCATTTCAAGGAATAAATTTCAATTTCGGAGGAAGCGGTTGTAGATTCAATAGTAAAGCTGCTTCCTCGTTAGATTCAGAATGGGAGAAGCATTCCCTAATACAACAAAGGCAAGGAAGAGGACGTAGTCTTGTTGATATCTTCTTTGAGCAGGGAGAATATTTTAAGCAAAAGAATGAATATCAAGCTGCAATAGATGCTTATAAATTAGCTTTAGAAGTTGATTTAAAATACGGAAAGGCAATTAATAGAATTCAAAATTGGGAATCAATTATAAATAGAAAAAGGGATATATATCAGTATCCAAAATCAGCGGTAGAGCCGCAGCATCTTTAACTATCGCCAGAGGCGAATGAACTATTACTAGCTAGAGAAAAACTTGATAAAGAAAACTTCTTCAGTGCTGAGAGCGATGCCGAGGCACGACAAAAAATTACAGTATCAATAGCTAGGAGGCAGGGGCAATCAAAGTTTCGTCAGTCTTTGCTGGATGCATATTCTTGTAAGTGTGCAATTACCAATTTTGATGCTGAGGCCGCGCTCGAAGCTGCTCACATAATTTTATACATTGAAACCGAAAATAATCATCCATCAAATGGTTTATTATTACGTGCAGATTTGCATACTTTATTTGACTTAAACCTTATTGCCATCCATCCAGAAACAATGACGGTATATATTTCGCCTACTCTCCAAACAACTGAATATCGAGTAATTGACGGGATAAAGCTACGAGTTCCAAAAGATGGAATGTGCCGTCCCAACCAACAGTTTTTGAAACAGCGGTTCGAGCAGTGTAAATGGTGTAAAGATATTTAAAAATCAATCGCAAACCCTTTCATTTTTTAATAGGCATAAGAATGACACAGCAAGAGTTATTGAATGAGTTTTTATCCCTTCTGCTGAAGCACAGTGTCAAGTAATGGAGTTTATTGCTTTTTTGCCACAAAGAAAAGATATGCAGTAATTGAACCTGCCTCTGAGTTACCGGATTTTGATTTAATAAATGATAGTTTTATTGGGATGTGGGGCGTAGGCGTAGCCCGTCGTAGACATTGCCAAGATTTAGCTGATAGTACTGCTTGGGTACGTAGTGTTCGAGAAAATGAGTAAGCCTAACACGTGCGATGGAACTGTATCTAATTCGTCATGGTATAGCCCAAGAGAGAGCTGCTGGCATCAAAGATGAGGAGCGAGTTCTCACTAAAGAGGGGCGGCAAAAGACAGACAAAGTTGCCCAACGACTCGTTCAGCTGGATTTGCACTTTGATTTGATTGTCACAAGTCCCCTAGTACGGGCGCGCCAAACAGCAGAAATCCTCAGAGAAACTGGACTAAGCTCTCAGATGGAGGAATCTAATCACCTTGCACCTGATGGTAATATTCATAGTTGGTTGAAAGACTGGCTAGAGCCAAGAAATTATGCCCAAAATACCCAAATTGCCCTTGTGGGACATGAGCCTTGTTTGAGTGAGTGGGCAGAAATTCTTCTTTGGGGGGAAGCCAAAGCAAGCTTAGTCTTGAAAAAAGCAGGTATGATCGGAATAAAACTACCAGAAATAGGCTCTCCTCTGGGTCGTAGTCAGATGTTTTGGTTGACACCACCCAAGTACCTGCTCTAACGGTTTTTTCACAGTTATGAAAGAACTTAGGTTATAACTGTTACTGTTATTGCGATAACGATTTCTGGTAAGTTAGCCTGAGCAAATCTTTTACAAAGCAGATGGTGTTGCCATGTCGGTGTGCGAATACAAGCCCGGTTTGGAAGGTATTCCTGCTGCCCAATCCAGTATCAGCTATGTTGACGGGCAAAAAGGAATACTAGAATATCGCGGCATCCGGATTGAGGAATTAGCAGAAAAAAGTACATTTTTGGAAACTGCTTATCTGTTGATCTGGGGTGAACTGCCAAGCAAAGAAGAACTGGAAGCATTTGAGGATGAAGTTCGCCACCACAGGCGAATAAAATATCGCATCCGGGACATGATGAAATGCTTTCCAGAAAGCGGTCACCCAATGGATGCTCTACAAGCCTCTGCTGCTGCATTAGGCTTGTTTTACTCGCGTCGAGATTTACATAATCCTGCCTACATTCGAGATGCAGTGGTTCGCTTGATAGCAACCATTCCAACGATGGTGGCGGCGTTTCAGTTAATGCGTAAAGGCAATGACCCTATACGCCCACGCGATGACTTAGACTACTCCGGCAACTTTCTGTACATGCTCGATGAGAAAGAACCGGACGCTTTGGCGGCACGAATTTTTGATGTCTGCTTGATACTTCATGTCGAGCATACGATGAATGCTTCCACCTTTAGTGCCAGGGTGACGGCTTCTACCTTAACAGATCCTTATGCTGTCGTTGCTAGTGCGGTGGGAACCTTAGGGGGGCCACTACATGGTGGAGCCAATGAAGAAGTAATTCAAATGCTAGAAGACATTGGCTCTGTAGACAATGTGCGTCCCTATGTCGAGGATCTTCTGCAACGCAAAGCTAAAATTATGGGCTTTGGGCATCGTGTCTATAAGGTAAAAGACCCCAGAGCCACCATTTTGCAGAACTTGGCGGAACAGTTGTTTTCCAAATTTGGGGACGACAAATACTACGAAATTGCCCAAGAGATGGAACGGGTAGTAGCGGAAAAACTTGGTCACAAAGGAATTTATCCTAATGTTGACTTCTATTCCGGTTTGGTGTATAGGAAGATGGGTATTCCCACAGACTTGTTTACACCAGTATTTGCGATCGCCCGTGTTGCTGGTTGGTTAGCCCACTGGAAAGAACAACTGGAAGAAAACCGGATTTTCCGTCCTACTCAAATTTACAACGGTCGCCACGACATTACTTATGTCCCCATTGAAGAACGCTAACTAACAGTTAGGTTGTTAGTGATACCAGCCCCTAGCCCTGGAAAATCATCAAACTTGTAAACAATGGAAGCGTTGCCACAACGAAGGCGAAAGTTTTGTGTTGCCAAGTTCACAATCTATGGATGTTGCCTCCAGACTTCAGAAGCTCATGGCTTTTCCATTTCCGATGTGAGACGTTTATTTGCTAAGTTTTGTTTCCACCAGGTAACTGGGGGTTTTAAATCGTGGATCTCGATACTTTCCATAAGTAGAACTTGTGTTCTGTTTAAGGAGGGTCAAAACCATCCAACGATATACTAGGCATGGGAATTCGCAAAAAATCTTCAATCAGGCGTCATCATTAAAGGATAAAGGATGAAGGCTAAAGGATGAAGGCTGAAGTTTTACACTTCATTCTTCATTCTTCACACTTCAGTTGACTTAAAGAGCGGAAACATGAACTCAGGAATAGACCTCCAAGGAACTTTTATTAAATCCCTTACGGATTTAGGACTACCACCAGATGCAGCCAAAGCTATTTGGATGCCTCTACCAATGATACTGATGCTCATTGGGGCAACCGTGGGGGTACTAGTTGCCACTTGGCTTGAGCGGAAAATTTCCGCAGCAGCACAGCAACGGATTGGCCCAGAATACATGGGCCCTTTTGGGTTGCTAGTGCCGGTCGCGGATGGTCTGAAGCTTGTATTTAAAGAAGATGTAGTGCCAGCACAATCTGACCCCTGGCTATTTACTCTCGGCCCAATCATTGTTGTGATTCCGGTGTTTTTGTCATTTTTGATTGTCCCGTTTGGGCAGAATATCGTCATCACGAATGTAGGGATGGGGGTCTTCTTATGGATTGCCTTATCTAGTATTCAGCCAATTGGGTTGTTGATGGCTGGTTACGCTTCTAATAATAAATACTCCCTCTTAGGGGGCTTGCGGGCAGCAGCACAGTCTATCAGTTACGAAATTCCTTTGGCGTTGAGCGTGTTAGCGATCGCTATGATGTCTAACAGTCTCAGCACTGTTGATATTGTCAATCAGCAATCTGGCTACGGTATCCTGGGCTGGAACATTTGGCGGCAACCAGCCGGTTTTCTCATCTTTTGGATAGCAGCCCTTGCTGAATGTGAACGCTTGCCCTTTGACCTACCTGAAGCGGAAGAAGAATTAGTGGCAGGTTATCAAACCGAATATGCGGGGATGAAATTTGGCCTGTTCTACCTGGGTTCCTACGTTAACTTGATACTTTCTAGCCTGCTGGTGGCAATTTTGTATCTAGGCGGTTGGGATTTTCCCATTCCCATCAATATGATCGCTAGTTGGCTGGGAATCAGTGAAGCAAATCCTGTATTGCAGATAGTCACTGCTTCTTTGGGTATTATCATGACCGTACTCAAAGCCTACTTACTAGTATTTGTTGCCATCCTGTTGCGCTGGACAGTACCACGGGTTCGGATTGACCAATTGCTAGATTTAGGATGGAAGTTTTTGCTACCGGTGGGTTTAGTTAATCTCCTATTAACTGCGGCCCTGAAATTAGCCTTTCCCGTCGCCTTCGGTGGTTAGTCATTAATCATTTGTCATTTGTCATTAGTAATCTGACAAATGACCAATGAAAACTACGGGTAACGTCAGTTGCTCCTGGGGGGAACCACGCCACTGAGGAAGCCAAAAAACCCGTCCAACGCAGTGGCTCCCCAAGACCGCACTGACTCACAACTGGCAACTGACAAAAGAGAGAGACACACAAAATGCTAAAGTTCCTCAAGCAAGTTGGTGATTACGCCAAAGAAGCAGTGCAAGCCGGCCGTTACATTGGTCAAGGATTATCTGTCACTTTTGACCATATGCGGCGACGTCCGATTACTGTACAGTATCCTTACGAAAAACTGATTCCTGGTGAACGATTTCGTGGAAGAATTCACTTTGAGTTTGATAAGTGTATTTCCTGCGAAGTTTGTGTTCGCGTTTGCCCAATTAATCTACCTGTAGTGGATTGGGAATTCGACAAAGCCAGCAAGAAGAAAAAGCTCAATCATTATAGTATTGACTTTGGAGTTTGTATCTTCTGCGGTAACTGTGTGGAATATTGCCCGACTAACTGTCTATCGATGACAGAAGATTACGAACTATGCACTTACGATCGCCATGAATTGAATTTTGACAACGTAGCGTTGGGACGTCTGCCTTACAAGGTAACAAATGACCCAATGGTTACACCACTACGCGAACTAGTTTACCTGCCCAAGGGTGTCATGGAACCCCATGATTTGCGTGCCGATGCACCTCGTCCTGGTGCACGTCCAGAAGACCTGGTGGAACCAGCAGAAAAATAAATCATAGTAGCAAATGGTCAGCGGTCAATAATCAGTAGCAAAAAATAATAGATAGCACTGACAACTGACAACTGACAACTGACGACTGACCCTTCGGGTACTCTGCGAGAACCCCTACGGGGAACGTCAGTTACTCATGGGTGAAACCCCCAAGACCCTTATGGGTTCGGCAGTTACTCTACTTGGGGAAACCCCAAGACCGTACTGCCTCACCGTACTGACTCACAACAGACTGAGGATAAAAAACAGTGAATCTAGCAGAAGGAGTACAGGTTGTTTCCTTTGGCATACTGGCTGTAATGATGATTGGGGCAGCGCTAGGTGTAGTGCTGTCCTCCAGCATCGTCTATTCTGCCTTTTTGCTTGGAGGTGTATTCATCAGCATAGCTGGGATGTACCTGTTGTTGAATGGTGACTTCGTAGCAGCAGCACAAGTGCTGATTTATGTTGGGGCAGTAAACGTGCTGATCTTGTTTGCAATTATGCTGGTCAACAAGCGGCAGGATTTTACGCCTTTTCCCAGCGCTTGGCTGCGGAAAGTATTGACAGGTGTAGTCAGCATAGGATTATTTGGCCTTTTGAGTACAATGATCTTGGCAACTCCTTGGGCGTACTCAGCTACTCCTGTGGTTATAGAACCTTCCATAATTTTGATTGGCGAACATTTCTTTAGTGACTTTCTACTACCTTTTGAACTGGCTTCCATTTTGTTGCTAATGGCGATGGTGGGAGCAATTATTTTGGCGCGTCGTGAGTATTTACCAGACCAAGTGACGCCTTCCGGCCTGCCGCAGACTGTGTTGACTTTGCCAGAACGCCCCAGAGAACTAGTATCGGCAGGCAGCGAAACAGAAGAGTAATTACTACTGCATTTGCAGGTAAAAAGCCAAATTTTTTCAGAAGGAATACAGAGATTCATGCAACTCCAGTACTTTTTACTACTTGCAGCAGCCTTGTTCTGTATCGGCATTTATGGTTTAATTACCAGCCGCAACGCCGTGCGGGTGCTGATGTCAATTGAGTTGCTGCTCAATGCTGTTAACTTAAATTTAATGGCATTTTCCAACTTCTTAGACTCAACATTAATTAAAGGTCAGGTTTTCACCGTGTTTGTGATTACCGTGGCCGCAGCCGAAGCGGCGGTGGGTTTAGCGATCGTGCTAGCCATCTATCGCAACCGCGATACCGTCGATATGGAGCAGTTTAATCTCCTGAAGTGGTAATTGTGTGTGCAACTCAAGCAGGTAATCATTGCTTATAAAGCACGAGATGCCCAGAGTAAACGCTGGGCAGAAATCTGTGCTAAACAACTAGAAAATCGCCAGTGCCAGGTTTTGATAGGCCCTAGCGGCCCAAAAGATAACCCTTACCCGGTTTTTTTGGCTTCGGTAGGTCAACCAATCGATCTAGCTTTGGTACTTGGCGGTGACGGTACTGTTTTAACTGGTGCCAGACATTTAGCTCCAGCTGGCATCCCCATTCTGGGAGTGAATGTGGGAGGTCATCTGGGGTTTTTAACTGAGTCGGTGGAAGAGTTTCAAGATACGGAAAAAGTTTGGGATCGACTGTTTGAGGATCGTTATGCTATTCAGCGGCGGATGATGTTGCAAGCGGCAGTGTTTGAGGGTCATGGCTCAAATTTAGAACCAGTGACTGAACGCTACCTTGCTTTGAATGAATTCTGTGTCAAACCCGCTTCTGCCGATCGCATGATTACCTCAATTTTGGAAATGGAAATTGACGGTGAGGTAGTCGATCAATATGTTGGGGATGGATTAATTATTTCGACTCCCACAGGTTCTACAGGTTACACTGTCTCTGCCAATGGCCCAATTATGCACGATGGTATGGAAGCAATTACCATCACTCCCATTTGTGCCATGAGCCTTTCTAGCCGTCCGCTCGTTTTACCTCCTGGTTCTGTGGTTAGTATTTGGCCTTTGGGGGATTACGATTTGAGTACCAAGCTGTGGACAGATGGGGTTTTAGCTACTTCGATTTGGCCAGGACACCGCGTTGATGTGCGAATGGCTGAGTGTCGGGCTAAATTTATTATTTTGCGCGAAAACAATTCATATTATCAGACGCTGCGAGAGAAGTTACTTTGGGCAGGTACTAGGGTTCGCTACAGTAATAATCATCGAAATTAATTGTCAGTTGTCAGGTGTTGAAATCTACTGACCGAGAGTTACTGATAATTGAAAAATCATCCATTTACCAAGTACCAAAGTTACACTTTCTGCATTTTAGAACGCAAAATTATGCAAGCCCACGGATAATCCGTGGGCTTTCTGCCTCTATTGTGACTGGTTTAGCCATAAAAGAGCATAATACCAATTCGTAATCAGGAAAGTCAGATTAAATCTGTGTGTCCTTTCTTCGTATCTGTAACCCTATTTGGGAAAATTGGTATAAGAGCAAAATTTTGTATCTTATTACCAGATTTTTTTCGGAAGTCATGTTCATAATAAAAGCATACCATCTCTAACTTCTCTAATTATTTAAACTTTATTTGAACATTAGAGGATAGATAGTTAAAGATGGATTTTGGACTCATCCTAATTCATCAATCTCACATGAGATTAAAGGAGGATTTATTAAAACAATACTGTCTGTAAAAGGATTTTTATAGAAACCAGCCAATAGCGCTTTAATACGTTAATACAGAGTTCATTGGATTTGCATCGTGCATAAATCCTATTAGGATATTTTCTCCATTCCAAGTAGGAAGATAGATGGAAATTTCTTGCCGCCAAACCGATTACTTACTTAGTCCTGCTTCACTATTTACAGATTTTCCAGTTCTTCAAAGCAAAAATTATATCTTACGCCTTGCCTCGACTGAAGAAGAATTAGAATCTATCTTCCGTTTGCGCTTTGAAGTTTTTAATCTTGAACTTGGTCTGGGTTTCTCGACTTCTAGCCTTACTCAAATGGATCAAGATAGATTTGATGCGATTTGCCATCATTTGATGCTTATTTCCAAACTGACTGGTAAAGCGATTGGAACCTATCGGATGCAAACCTATATCATGGCTTCACAAGGCTTAGGTTTTGATGCAGCTGACATCTTTAATCTCAATCAGATTCCTGGTTCTGTACTTCAGAAGTCTGTGGAAATTGGACGTGCATGTATAGCTAAGAAATATCGCAACAGCCAAGCACTTTTTTTACTATGGGAGGGGCTAGCAAATTATCTTATCTGGACTGGAAGCAAATATTTTTTTGGTTGTGCATCACTACTAACGCAGAATTATTGGCTAGGTAGTTGTGCTTATCATTATTTTCGCCAGAATAATTTGATGCATCCTAGCATTTTAGTGTATCCAAATGCACAATACTCTATAGAACTTGCGCAACAATGTCCCGATGCTTGTAATGTTAATATTCCTAATATTTTGCAAGCATACTTAAATATCGGAGCGAAAATATGTAGCCTTCCAGCTATTGATAAACAGTTCAAAACCATTGATTTTTTAACTATGTCGAATATCGAAGATTTTGTCAAATGGAATTCGGAACTTTCTTTAAGAAGGTAGGCAGTTTTGATTAGATAGTTTGTTGATTAAGCAACTTGATTTCTGATAATAGCATTTATCTTAAATTCAGAAGTTTAATTTATCATTCGGATTTCTAACGAAAACATAAAGCTAGATTTGATGCCTTTGATACAAACTTAATAAATTATTCCCAGAGTTAATAAAAGAGAAGTTTGCTTAACTTCTAGGAAAGCTTGCTTATGCGCCATTTCGCCGCCATCTCCAACTTACTCCGAACGAATGGTACGAACTAAACGTTGAATAGTAATATGGCGTTACCAATCAAATTTTGAAATAACTATACCAGTTGGGTTTTGTCTGCGAGTAAAGTGGGTAAGTGGTCATGAGTAATGATGGCATTGCTTTGGGCGATCGCTACTTGTAAATTACTTAATGCTTGATTGAGCGCAACATTAGAGTCAATAGAAGACAACACTTGACCACGAGTACCAACACGGGAATAAGCTAATAAATCTTGAATTAACTGCCGCATCCGCACGGCCCCATCCACAATATAAGCTAAGTATTCCTGGGCAGCCTTGTCTAAACGGTTTTGATATTCTTGTTCAAACAATTGGCTATAGCCTGCTATAGCGTGCAATGGTTCTTGTAAATCGTGTATTATTTAAAATTTATAAAGTATCAAATATATAAATAAAAATAGTGAAAACAAACAATTTATTTTTACCATCTGGATGTGTTTTGCGTAGAGCAAAATCTGCGGATAGCTGGCAAATTAAGTTATTGGTATTCTCAGCTAAACTTGACCCGACTCAGTTACGTTGGGAACAATTTTGGGTGATTGAATGCGATAAAAATTTAGTTGCTTGCGGACAACTGCGTAACTTTTCAGAAGCACAAGAACTCGGTAGTTTGGTGGTTACACCAGCTTGGCGAGGTCGGGGGTTGGCTAGTTTTTTGACACAGTATCTAATTCATACAGCAACTCAGCCACTATATCTAGAATGTCTGGGACAGCGACTGGCACACTTTTATAGCCAATTCGGGTTTGTGCCCATTTCCTTTGAGGAGTTACCGCGATCGCTCAAAAATAAGTTTGGCTTGTCTGAATTAGCTAAAAAGCTGATTCGAGTTCCTGTAGTGTTTATGCAATATCAAGAAAGATAAGCGAAAAAAATTTTTCTGACAGCAGAATCCAGATAAAACCAGGACTTACGCAGGATTTCTCTGAAACTCTCTTTACTTCGTGTTCTTTGTGTCCTACCCTGCGTGCGGGAAGCCCTTTGGGTGTCTACAAGTCGCTTAACCCTTTCGGTAGTCGCTCATGGGGAGCCACTGCGTTGCGCGGGTTTCCCGCGTTGTAGCAAGTGGCGTGGAAACCCCCTGCGTACCCGTCGCTGCCTCACCAACGCACTGTCTCACCGCTCCGCGTCTATGCGGTTCGTTTTTCCGTTATCACTGCGTAAGCCCTAGAAATGTAAGTTCAACAGGCGTCAACTTAAGGGTGGTTTAGTAAAAATCGTCAGCAAGACAGGGCCTAATAAATAATAGTGTCCTGCACACACCAACCCAGCAGAAGCTCCTAAACTCTCACGTTCTTGAGGACTATAAAATCTAATTTTGCCAAGACCAGCCAGCGTCAGTTGCGATTCTGCCTTACTTTTCAAACTTGTATCAACCAAATAGAAGCGTCCGCCGGGAGAAAGCACCCGTGCTACCTCACTCATAACCTGTTTAGGTTCCAAGTAGTGCAAAAAACTTATACTGTTGAAAACAGCATTAAATTGACCATCGGCAAAGGGAAGAGACTCAGCTTTACCCTCAATATAAATTAAACGTGGATGATGGCGGTTTTTTTGTCTTGCTACCCGCAACATCTCAGGAGATAAATCTAACCCAGTACCACGCAAATCAGCAAACTTAGCTGCAAGCCGATCAAGCAGGCGACCAGTACCACAGCCTAAGTCAAGTACCTTTGGTTGAGGTGGTAAATCGACGTGTTCCAACAGCCGTTTGTGGACGGTTTGGTAAAATACGGAAGGAAGTAGCCAGTCATAACTCGGTGCCCAACGGTCAAAAACTTGTTTTTTGTTACTTATAAAGTCTCGTGTCATAAATTTTCGCAGCTATCCTAAACTTTCCGCCTCAGTTAGCAAAATTGAAGCTGCGCCTCCAACAATTGATTAATCAGGCAATTTCGTTTTACTTTGCTCATATCTACCCTAAAGCTAACACTCCTGTATAAAGGCTCGTAAGTTAAGAAACATTGCGACATTAGGAAACGTCTAATAAACAGCCGAGTGTGCAGCGAAGAAATAGGATAGCGATACGGGCGATTGCGCGGAGTGCAGTGCGCTCAAGGGCGATCGCATAAGCAAATTATCTGGAATGCAAATATTTGAATGTGTAGTTAAATGTGTCTAGAAACGAGAAATAAATCTAAATTTAGCTCGTTTACTTTTCCCAAATGCAGCATTGATATTGGAATCAACCAAACATTGTAATCATTGCATAAAACTAAATAACCAAATGTACATATGTATAGGAATTAATACTCAAATAACTTAGCTCAAGGAGAAAAAGTATGGCCTGCTTTACTCAAATACTTTTACACTACGATCTACTCTACCCAGTCCGCGAATGGTTGGACAAAATCGAAATTCATAACTGTCATTTAGCTCATTTCTTGTGCAAGGCTATTCCAGCTCAATGTCCATTTGAGCGAGATATCACTATATTTGGTCGGAAACTATTACACATTCCTCCAATGTGTAAATTGAATCCTCTTTACGAACAAGTTGTTAGTTTGCGGTTTAAAGCTTTATGCTATCTTGCTGATGAATGCGGCGAAGATGTCACAGCCTATTGCTAAATTGTCATGATATTGTGATGCAGCAGCAATGGGTGACCGCAGATTTACTATTGTTACTTAATTGTAAGTATACTAAGCTAACGTAGAAATCATTAGATGTTTAGCTATATAGTAGCTATTACCTATCTAGAATTTTCTTAATCTGTGTTTCTGCCTACCATACTCTGCTGAAATCATCAACATTATCTATGACGCACATCTTACTGGTTGAAGATGAAGTCAAATTAGCACGATTTATAGAATTAGAACTGAATTATGAAGGCTATCAAGTCAGCGTTGCCTACGATGGATTAACTGCAATCATCGCAGCACAGAATTTACATCTAGATTTAGTAATCTTAGATTGGACATTACCAGATTTATCGGGGATAGAAATTTGCCGCCGCTTACGAAGTACTGGTGATAGAGTACCGATAATTTTATTAACTATCAAAGATGAAGTGAGCGATTGCGTGAAGCTCACTGCCGAAGGCGATCGCGTTGCAGGCTTAGAAGCCGATGCTGATGACTATGTAGTTAAACCCTTCAGTATCGAAGAATTATTAGCCAAAGCTCATACCCAGGTGCGAAGAAACAAAGCAACACAAGCCGCAGATATCTTAGAATTTGAAGACCTGAGTTTAAATCGTCGCACGCGAGAAGTACATCGGGGTCAAAGGCTCATTGATTTAACTGCCAAAGAATTTGATTTGCTGGAATATTTACTCATCAATTCGCGGCAGGTAGTGACAAGCGATCGTATTGTAAAAGAAGTCTTAGGTTATGACTTCATGGGCGATTCCAATAGCATTGAAGCCTATATTCGCTATTTGCGCTTAAAGCTCGAAGCTAATAACGAAAAACCCCTTCTTCAAACCGTCCGCGGTGTCGGCTACGTCTTGCGTGATTAAATTACAGCTAACGTTAAACTCCTAAACTCCCCTTTCTTACTGGGGTTTGGGGGTTCTTGTGTTCTCAACAAAAACTCATGCAATGGAGAGTTAGTTATATTACGATCCACAAAGTTGGCTAGACTGAAGAACACACAACATTAGGATTGTAATGACCTATTTAGAAACAGCGGCGCAATTCTACCGCGAAGTTGCACAAACACCGCAAGTTGGACTTTGTTGTGTCCAAAGTACACCCCTGCAACTACCTGGACTAACAATACCTTTGCCAATGCAGGAAATGAACTATGGTTGTGGTACCACTGTTCATCCCACCGAACTGGCAAACCAACCTACCGTGCTGTATGTCGGCGTTGGCGGTGGCTTAGAAGCTTTACAATTCGCTTATTTTTCTCGCCGTGCAGGTGCTGTAATTGCCGTTGAACCGGTTGAAGCGATGCGAGAAGCCGCTACACGTAACCTGGAAATTGCTGCTCAAGAAAATTCCTGGTTTGACACCAGCTTTGTAGAAATTCGAGAAGGCGACGCCTTTAACTTACCGATTGCTGATGCTTCTGTAGATGTGGTGGCACAAAATTGCCTTTTCAATATATTTGAACCAGAAGATTTAAATCGTGCTTTAAAAGAAGCATTTCGCGTCTTAAAACCAGGCGGAAGATTGCAAATGAGCGATCCCATTGCCACTCGTCCAATTCCTACACATCTACAACAAGATGAGCGGCTAAGAGCTATGTGTTTATCAGGCGCACTCACCTATAAAGAATATACTCAACTGATCGTAAATGCTGGCTTTGGCCAAGTTGAAATTCGTGCTCGCCGCCCTTATCGTCTGCTAGATTCATTGACATATAATTTAGAGGAAAATTTGCTTCTTGAAAGCCTTGATTCGGTTTCTTTCAAGGTTGCTATACCTGAAGATGGAGCCTGTATATTCACTGGAAAAACAGCAATTTATGCTGGTAAAGAACCATTTTTTGATGATTCAGCAGGTCATCTTTTGCAGCGTGGTATACCCGCAGCCGTGTGTGATAAAACTGCTGCAAAGCTAGCAGTTTTAAAACCAGCCCAAATAATTATCACTGATTCGACTTGGCATTATAACGGTGGTGGTTGCTGTTAAGCTAAATTACAAGTTTTCTTGATAGTTTATGTTTTGAAATCACGTAGGTGGGCATTGCCCACCCTACAGTTGAGCATGAACGAATTAACTGTTTATTTAAATTAGTTGTACCACATATGATTTTTTATAAAAACTTAAATATTTTTTCAGATTATAATCATAAAGCTAATTTTTATATTTATTTGGATTTCTTTAGGAAGAAGCAATGCAGACTAAACCCATAAATACAGCCAATTCAAAAGTAACACCATTCAAAGATAAACTAAGTTACTCTTTGACAAAGAAGGAAATCAATGTTTTACAAATCAATTTAGGTAAACGCTGTAACCTTGCCTGTACACACTGCCATGTCGAAGCAGGCCCTAAACGTACAGAAGAACTTTCTTCAGAAATTTGCGGACAGTTGATTGCGCTAATTCATAGATTTCCTGAAATTAAGATTGTGGATTTAACTGGTGGCGCACCAGAAATGAATTATGGATTTAAACCACTTGTAGAAGCAGCAAGGGCAACAGGTAAACAAGTGATAGTCCGGTCAAATTTGACTATTTATTTTGAAGAAGGATTTGATGATTTACCTGAATACTTTGCTAAACATAAACTTAGAATAGTTGCTTCTCTGCCGTGCTACCTAGTAGATAATGTAGATAAAATGCGCGGCACGGGTGTTTTTGATGCTTCAATCAAAGCTTTGCAATGGTTAAATCGGCTTGGCTATGGGCAACAACCAGATTTGATTTTGGACTTGATATATAATCCCCAGTTGCCCCAATCTGAAAAATTTTCTTTAGCTCCTGAACAGACAAATCTAGAACGAGATTACAAAATGTTCTTGCAAGAACATTTTGGCATTGTTTTTAACAACCTATTCACTATTACGAATCTACCAGTTGGCAGAACTAAAATGCATTTAGAACGAAAAAAACTGTATACAAGCTATTTGCAGTTTTTAGAATCGCATTTTAATGCTAGTACAGTTGAGCATTTAATGTGCCGCGATGAGTTATCTATCGACTATCTCGGTAATGTCTATGATTGCGACTTTAATCAAATGATGAATCTACCTGCAAAAACTCGTAACGGTGAAACCCTGACAATTGCCAAGTTACTAGAAGTCGGTAATTTAGACTTGATTAGTGAGGTACAAACTGCTGCCTATTGTTATGGTTGTACGGCTGGGTGCGGTTCTAGCTGTGGAGGTGCTTTATTGTAAAGTTTATTAATTTTTAATTTTGAATAGACGTGCGATCGCTCGCGCACTACGCGATCGCCTCTATGTCATCAAAGAACAATTTTGTTACAAAACCTTTTATCCCTGTCTCACTCATTGTCAGATAGGTTTATGATGACATTAGTTAAGTCTCCTCACACCACACAAAAAAGCCGTGGATTCCTCTAAGTTTCCACGGTTTTTTTTTGTAATCAAAAATTAAATATCAAAACAGCAATTCAAAATCAAAAATTTAACTTGGGCTTGAAGCTAACAAGAGCAAGTGTCCTGGCTAATTTTTAATACATTGTTAAATAAATATAAGCGTACCTTAGAGGATATATACCATCGTTATTGGTTTTGGTACCCCAGAAGTTGGTGCATACAGATTAAGTTCCGAGGGCTGCTAGAAAAATTTATAGTGGTGTCATCAGTAAATATTCTGTTACCAAAACTGTTACAAGCTCATTGCTACTCGTTAGTTACTTTATGATGATATGTAGTTAACTCCTCACACCACACAAAAAGCCGTGGAACTCTATGTTTCACGGGCTTTTTTTTTAGGCTGATGCAAGAGCATAGACGCGGAGCGACAGATTGCCAGATATCAGCAAAAAATAGTTTGTGATTTCTGCCTTCAGCAAGCCAGTCAAGTTTTGAAGAGATATTATCTATAGCCTTAAAGTCTCTCCGCAGATGGAAGGAGAGGCTATTCCTGCGACAGAAGTTTTACACCAACTATAGTAGTTAACTTTTTGATTAGAAGCAATTACAGATCAACTCTGCCTTCAATATCCAATGTCAAGTACGAGTCATCGATTCAACAAAAATACTTAGTTGAGGATATCCGCTAAAGGCAAGCTTGTTTTGTCACCAGAACCATCCTTTAAAGTTTCAAACAGACAAGTATTAACAAATATGCTCTATCAGACAAAGGCAATTAAAAAGTTAGTCGGCAGCTTTCTCGGCGTTGCTAGCGCAAGTGCTTTCATCAGTTTCCCAGGACTAGCACAAGCCAACTTGAACTCTGGTTTTGCCAACAGTTCCAGTCGGTTAATTGTTGCTCAGAATACATCTAGTCCTGCTGCAAATCCAACCTCTACTCCAGGCTCCGCAAATCCAACTTCTACTCCAGGCTCCGCAAATCCAACCTCTACTCCAGGCTCCGCAAATCCAACCTCTACTCCAGGCTCCGCAAATCCGACTTCTACTCCAGACTCCGCAAATCCTAATGTTTCACCGAGACAGCTGGATACAGAATTCATGACTAAGGCAGCGCAAAGTGACCTGACAGAAATCCAAACAAGTCAGTTGGCACTTCGACGGTCTAGAAACCAATCTGTTCGTAACTTTGCGCGGCGGATGATTGAAGAGCATACAAATTCCACCAAAAGATTGGCACCGATAGCGAAAGCTAAAAATTTCGCTCTACCGAAAGATATTGGCCCAGAAAACAAAGCTCTGTTAACGCAACTGACTGGACTATATGGTAGTAATTTTGACCAAGCATATATGCAAGGACAAATTCAAGCTCATGCCAGAACTCTGGCTGAGTACCAAAGGTATTTACAACAGGGAAGAGACCAACAGTTGAGAGCGTTTGCAAGTCAGAATCAACCAATTGTAGCCGATCACTTACAGATGGCTCAAAAGATGACAGCAAGACATTAACTATTACTAAAGTTTTAAACAGCATATGCAATTTGCGGTCATGGTCAGAAAACTCATTCTGTGGCTAATTTGGTTAGGATTTGTCGCCTACACCATATCGGTAGCTCCATTGGATCAACCTGATACATGGTCGTTGGGACGAGATCTGTTAACGTTCCAATGGGGAAGAATCAATGCCATCATCCTGGCCATTTTCTGGCTGATGGGTATCTGGCCTATGATCTATGCTTGTCTGATGTTTGTTGATGGCAGAATGCAAAACTTTCGTGCTTGGCCCTATTTTATTGGGTCAAATTTCACGGGGGTAATTTGCCTTTTGCCCTATTTAATTTTCCGTAAATCCAATCAAGAATTTTATGGAAAAAAAGATAAGTGGCTTTCCATTCTGGAGCAGCGAAGCACAGGAATTAACCTTTTATTTGCTACAATTTGCCTACTGGCTTATGCAGGAATTGCCGGAAACTGGGAAGACTACGTTCAGCAATTTTTTTCTAGGCCTTTTGTTCACCTCATCAGCCTGGACTTCTGTTTAATGTGCCTGATATTTCCAGTGACTTCATTATTTGATGATGATATGGCACGTCGAGGTCTCAAGGACAGCCGCATTTTTTGGGCAGTAGCGCTTATCCCTTTGTTTGGCCCATTAATTTATCTGTGCCTGCGTCCGTCTTTACCAGAAACTGCCCAAAAAGAATACGAAGGTAAAGTTACTTCTTATGCTTAATTAAAATTTCGGCGGCTTAGTACATTTTAAAACTTCACAGGCGATCGCACCTACTAATAATAATTCAATAAGTAAAGCCCTCACTTGTACTTGTACAGTGAGGGCTTTGCAGATGGGAGTAACAAGCCAATATCGCCTCATTTCTAGAGGCTAATCAAAAAACTTCAGCGATTTAATATCTAGACCCAGAACCTGTTGTTTGATTAGGGTCACGATAAGCTTTTGGTTGTTCACGATTAGGAACTAGACCAGCTAAACCAGCTAGACCCAGCAAACCTAGCCAACCCCAACTGGAACCGCGATCGCCCCTCACATCGTTAGTTCCTCGCAATGTAGTGCCACCTGTAGTTGTACCTGTGGTGCCTGTACCTGTAGTATCAGTACCTGTTGTACCTGTGGTACCTGTGCCTGTAGTGCCCGTGCCGGTAGTACCAGTAGTACCAGTACCAAAGCTGTCAGTACCTGTGGTGCCAGTACCTGTACCTGTTGTACCTGTGGTGCCAGTACCTGTGCCTGTTGTACCTGTGGTGCCAGTACCTGTGCCTGTTGTACCTGTGGTGCCAGTACCTGTGCCTGTTGTACCTGTGGT